>JAKSQD010000004.1 GCA_024404315.1 Oscillospiraceae bacterium | reverse complement strand
GCGCCCGTAGCACCAGGAGCACCTGTTGCACCGGTCGGGCCGGTTGGGCCGACATTCCCTTGAATCCCTTGAGGACCAGGGATACCCTGGGGGCCAGTGGGGCCTACCGAGCCGGGGAAGCCCTGAGCACCCTGGGGGCCTTCTGGGCCGGGAATCCCTTGTGGACCGGTGGGGCCTGGAGTGCCGGGCATTCCCTGCGGGCCTTGTAAACCTCTAGGGCCGGGGATGCCCTGGGGGCCAGTGGGGCCAATGACGGGAACCGGAGGAATGGGGGGAGGTGGTGGCGGAGGAGGCGGCGGATAAGGTGGATAAGGGGGACAAGGCGGCGGCATCGAACCGCAGCCAGAACCGTGGAAACGTGTCATGGCATCTCCTTTCTGCAAGGCGTGGCCTACCCTGCCTTCCAGCCTATGTCTGTCATCTGAAAAAGGTGAAAAAACGAAAAACCCTGTCCAAAAGGACAGGGTAGAAAGGACAAGGAAAACACGCATTCGACGATTGTGCGGCGTTGCCCAAGGATTCAATTTTGATTTCCCATTACCTCATCCAACTTTTGACGAATGCTCATCAAATCATCAAAGGTGTCTGGGCGTTTGGAAACATCTCGCAACAGGGCAGAAGGATGATAAATGGCGGTCATCCAGAAGCCGCCTTTGTTCACCCACTGGCCGTGCTGACGGGTGATGCGATATTGCGGATCAATGAGCTTCATAGCGGCGATGCGTCCCAAACAAACAATAATCTTGGGACGAATCATGCGCACCTGGCTGCGGAGATAACCCATGCAAGCTGCTTGCTCGTTGGGGTGCGGATCCCGGTTGCGGGGCGGACGGCACTTGACAATGTTGGTGATATAATACTGGGAACGATCCAAGTCAATGATATCCAGCATCTGAGTCAACAACTGACCGGCGGCACCCACAAAGGGCACGCCCGTCAAATCCTCCTGCTCGCCGGGTCCTTCTCCGATCAGCAAAATCGGTGTGTGTGGGTTGCCGTCTCCAAAGACCACATTGTGTCTTGTTTTGCATAGCTCGCACTGCTCGCAGTGCAGACAGGTTTTTCTCAGCTGTTCCCAATCATTCATGGCAGTGACTCCCTTGTTCCGGTATCTCTGTCTCTATGATAGGCCAGAGCGAGAAAATTGTCAAGGAACCAGCAAAAATAGCAAAACACACAAGGCGTTATTCGAAACAGTAATTCAAAAATTCCTCAAAGCTTTGGAAACGGGGCGGATGCTCCCTGAGATACTGTCGGGATTGCTCATAGTTGCACATCTGACTCATTTTGACATCAAAAACAGAGCCGGGCTGGATGTTATCAATCGGCTCAAAGAGCATAAAAAACTCGTGGAATACCTCACGGGGAGGCAGGGTTCCAAAGCGTTCTTGATACCCAATGGCCAGCTCCTTGGCTTCTTTCAGCTGGAGGGCTTCCCGCTTGGCATAATATTCATCCAGGCTCATAATACGTTTGGCCGGTACACCGGCGTAAACGCTGTTCCGTTCGCAGTCTTTGGTGACAACACTTCCAGCACCAATGATAACATGGTCTTGGATGGTAACGCCCCGGCAAATGATGCAGTCCATTCCAATGAACACATCGTTACCAATGGTAACACGCCCGGCGGCACCCAGAATGCGACCGCTCCAATCACGATCAGGAGCGCTTTTCAGCACAGACCAGGAATAATCATGAGTCAAAATCTTCGTTCCCTCGGAAATTTTGACATGGTCGCCAATGGTAATCATCCAAGGATATATTTCATCAATGAGCGTTTTGCTTGGCACATAGATAATCACATCGTCGCCAACGGAAACACCGATTTTACGAAGATACTGGATATAGGTTTCGGAGGAATAGCGATATCCACGAAAGATCTTCTTTGCAGCTTCTTTTAGTAGCATGGCAGGATTCCTTTCCGCATGACAAAAAGATAGAAATTTTACTACTTGTTATTTTAGCAGATTGATTGAGATAGGTGTTGTAGAAATATCAGAAAATTAGTTCGGGCTGATATAGACATAATGAACAAAAATGGAACAGAAGGGAAAATATGAAAAAAGCGAGGAGTTCTGGCGGCTTTTTTCAAGCAACCGCAGAGTGGTTAGCTTTTGCAATCATCTGATGTGTCTTTGTTTTGAGGTATCCGCCGAACCGTTTTCCAGATAAGACCAGGTTGGAGAGCGACGGACACATGGAAGTACACTCAATATTTTTGATTGTAACGAATTATAACATACAATCCTGAATCCAACCTAAAAAACAGTTCAGAAAAAAGTGTGCCCTTGCGCAAAAAGGCAGCAAGCAGCGTGCCCCGATGGATGAGCTGAAAAAGCTGCTCCGTTTATCAGTGGTACACTGCTTACTTGACTCTTATAGGGGTGTTTAGTCCATGTTCACCTGGGTACCGTGTGCTTCCTCCAGGGCGGCAAAGGCGGCCTTACCGCCGTCGTCGCTGTAAAGATAGTCCTTGATGAGCTGACGGGTTTCTTCCCAGTCCCTGACCACCAGAACGGAACCGGCGTAATTGGCCTCATAGAACATATCGTTGGCCGGGATGCGGTAGCTGTTGATTTCATCCACGCCCATGGTGTAGGCGCTGAAAGCTACGCTGAGGATTTGGTTGTTGGTCATGTCGGTGGTGACGTTGGAGGCCACGCTGTCATAGACCTTCAACAGCTTCAGCCAGCTGGATTTTTTCAGCTTTTTAAAGATGGATTTGATGACGTTGCGCTGGCGCTGGGTTCGCTCATAATCGGCGTTGCCCACATGACGGGCACGAGCGTAGTCCAAGGCGGCCTTGCCGTTGAGCAGGTTGACACCTTCTTCCAGCTCATAGGTGCGGCCATGGGTATAACGTCCCACAACGCCGTCCTCGTAGTTGTTGCCTCCGCCGGCCAGATATTCCACTTCGTCGGCGTTAAGGGTAATTTCTACGCCGCCCAAAGCATCCACGATATCTTTAAAGCCGCTGAAATCGACCTCCACATTGTAGTCAATGACGATGCCAAAATTTTCCGCCAGGGTTTGATCCAACAAATCAAAGCCGCCGAACTGATAAGCGGCGTTGATTTTTCGGGCACCATAGCCGGGAATTTCAACGTAGAGGTCACGCATGAAGGAAATCATGGTCAACTCATTGCTGTTTTTGTTGACACTGAGCAGAATCATACTATCCGAACGCTGCCGCTCTTCATCACGGCTGTCCTGACCGACCAGAAGAACGTTGACCACGCCCTCTACACCGGTGACGAGGTTTGCCTCGCTCCACTCAATCCCCTCCACTTCCATGGGAGGCGTGGAAGCCACGGGTTCATACACGACGGGCTGATCTGGGGGCGGAATACGGTTGATAGCGTCTAACTTCATCTGAAGATAGGCGTAAGCTCCGGCGGCGACGGCGACCAGAATAACCAGAAAAATCAGGAGAATGCGTATCACGCGGCTCCCGATAGAGTCCGAGCGGTGATTTCTCTGTTGGCTCATGGAAGATACCTCATCTCTTTTGATACAGAATGGACCCAGACATCAGAACAACTCTTTGCGGGCGAACTCCAGGGCGGAGAGAATCACCTTGTCCATATCGTAGTATTTGTACTCACCAAGACGGCCACCGAAGCTGACAGTGGGATCTTCGGCTGCTTTTGCGGCGTAGCGCTGATAGAGAGCGCTGTTGGCCTCGTCGTTGACAGCGTAATAAGGTTCATCGCCCAGATGCCAGTCAGCGGGGTATTCCCGAGTGATGACGGTTTTGGGCTGTGTGCCAAATTCGAAGTGCTTGTGCTCGATGATGCGGGTATAGGGGGTTTCTCGGTCGGTATAGTTGACCACGGCGTTGCCCTGATGGTTCTCCTCGTTGAGTAGCTCGGTTTCAAAGCGGAGGCTGCGGTACTGGAGGGGGCCATAGCAGAAATCAAAATACTGGTCGATGGGGCCGGTATAAACCACTTTGTCAGCCAGGGGGCGGAGCTGCTCTTTGTGCTCCAAATAGTCGCAGTTGAGACGAACCTCGATACCCTCCAGCAGCTTTTCAAACATCACGGTGTAGCCGCCCATGGGGATGCCCTGATACCGGTCGTTGAAGTAGTTGTTGTTGTAGGTGAAGCGGACGGGCAGGCGTTTGATGATAAAAGCGGGGAGCTGGTCGCAGCTGCGTCCCCACTGTTTTTCGGTATAGCCCTTGACCAGCTTTTCGTAGATGTCCCGACCCACCAGAGAAATGGCCTGTTCTTCCAGGTTGCGGGGTTCTGCGGGAGCGTCGCCCTTCTGTCGGTCGATGATGGCCTTTGCCTCAGCGGGAGTGGAGATGCCCCACAGCTTGGAGAAGGTGTTCATGTTAAAGGGCATGTTGTAGATTTCGCCGTGGAAGTTGGCGATGGGGGAATTGACGTAGTGATTGAACTCTGCCAGCTCATTGACATAGTTCCAAACCTCTTTGTTGGAGGTGTGGAAGATATGAGCGCCATAGCGGTGGACAGGAATGCCTTCCACCATTTCGGTGTAGCAGTTGCCGCCGATATGGCTGCGCTTGTCAATGACCAGGCAGGTTTTGCCCTGTTTTTGTGCTTCATGGGCAAAAACCGAGCCAAAGAAGCCGGCACCGACCACCAGATAATCGTATTTCAAAGCATTCGCCTCATTTTCTGTATATATAGTCACTCTATTTTAACGATTTTCCGTCCATCTGTCAAGATAAGGCGATGGGAGGAAAGGGAAAAATGTTGCAATTTTTCTAAAAAACGTAAAAAATATAATAAATTGGCTTTTGCGCCCCTTTTTTGGAGATGGAAAAACACGGCCTGCCTGCATCCGGCGGGTCGGATTAAAAAATAGTATGCACGATTTCTCTATTTCTTTTTCGATTTTCTGTCTGTTGGAAACTCTTTCAGATGGGCTTTCAGCAAAAAATTACTTGATTCTCAGGAACTTGACAATAGAAGAAGTGAAAAATGAGGAATATACAGGAAAACGCTCATTTCTCACTTCTGTTTTTTTACAGATGATTCGGTTGTTACTGAATTTCGTCCAGGATGCTCTTCTGTCTGCCGCCCAACAGCAGGGCGCGGTTGTAGTCGGCGTATTTTTCGCAGCCATTGTCCCGGATGAACTGCATGGAATAGTAATTCATGGTCAACTCGGTGATAAAGATGACCAGCTCCTGACTTTCACCGAAGGCCTTTTCCAGGAAGGTGAAGGCGTTGTCCAGCATGGCGGAGGCGGAAAGGATGCGCTCCTTGCGCTCTGATACAGCGGAGCGGAACAGCACTCGCAGCCCGTCGGAGGCGGAGGCGTTGTCCCGGACAGATTGGCCACGGAGGGTTTGATGATAGCCTTCCAAGGTGGAAATCACCTGTTCTCTGCGGCGAAGGACATTCTTTTCCGTGGTTCCGGCCAGCTTCTGAGCGTGGAGGATTTCACGCAGCTGGGCGGCCACCTGCTCAAAGGGCTCTTCCCAATGGGAGGCACGGCTCAGACCGGCCATGACCCGCTTTAAGCCGCTGTGCAGCTCCGTGACAAAAGCGTCTGACTCGTTGGCTTTTCCACAGGCTGTGAAAATCCCATCCAGGAGAAGGGAAATGGCGCTGAGTCGCTCGTCAAAGGGTGCTTCCTGAATTCGGCGGAGCGTGCTCTCCCGGATCGTACCGGCGAGAATTTCCTCTGCTTGATAATCCGTCTTGTATTTGTTGTAGAGATCCAGATAGTTGGCAAAATCACGGGCAATGGCGGGCAGCTGCAAAAACTGACTGACCACCGTCTCGTCCACAGGCAGACCCAAATCCTCGCAGGCGGAGAGGAATCGGCTCAAATCCTCCCAGCCACGAGCGGTGACAAACTGACGGCCATCCACTGTGGTCTCGATGCGGTAGAAGTTCCGAGGCTTCAAATCCAAATAAGACAAAATAGCGGGGTGAACCTTCCGCTGATAGGCGTATTCCTTCCAGCAGTTCAGCTCTTCCTCAATGTCGATTCGGCGGACACGATCCAAGGTCACAATGTCAAATTCCCGAACGCTGCGGTTATACTCGGGCGGATTGCCCGCCGCCACGATGACCCAGCCTTCCGGCACCTGGTGGCTGCCGAAGGTCTTTCCCTGTAAAAATTGCAGCATGGCGGGAGCCAGCGTCTCCGAGACGCAGTTGATTTCGTCCAGGAACAAAATGCCATGCTCCAGACCGGTTTTTTGGATTTCCTGATAAACGCTGGCGATGATTTCGCTCATGGTGTATTCCGTGATGCGGAATTCCTTTCCCTGGAAGGAACCGGTTTGGATGCTGGGCAGGCCGATGGCACTTTGACGGGTGTGGTGGGTGATGGTATAGGAAACCATGGCAATGCCGCATTCCTGGGCGGCCTGATGAGCGATGGCGGTTTTACCGATGCCCGGCGGGCCCATCAGCAGTACGGGGCGCTGTGCCACAACGGGGATTTTCCAGTCGCCGTATTCGTCCTTTGCCAGATAGGCTTTGACGGTTTGCTTTAGCTGTTCTTTGGCCTGTTTGATGTTCATAAACGGATTCCCCTCTTTATAAGAAGTCACATTACCCGTATTTTAGCATGATGAATGAGTGAATTCAATAGAAAATGACTAAAAAACAGAGCTGTTCTCGGCAAAGGGGAGAACACAACAACGGAAAGAAAAGCGGTTTTCGGCTGCGCAGTTCTTTCCGTTGTTCTGATTTATTGAAATTCTTCTTCCATGATGGTTAAAATCTGGTTGATTCCAATCAGAAGGGTGGAGATGTTTTCGGTTCCCATCCGCTCGAAAATACGGTTGCTCTTTTCGGCGCAGTAGCGGCTCTCATGAAGATAGATTGCTTCTCCTGCGTCCGTCATCAGAATAAAGGTATTGCGGCGGCTGGCGGGGTCAATCATGCGTGTCACCCAGCCGTTGTTTTCCAATGTGTTCAGCAGCTTAGAGGCGGCAGGGGCGGGGATCTCCAGTTTTTTGGCAAAAACGGAAACATACATGCCGGGCACCTCCGGGTGTTCTTGGTGATACTTCCGCAGGATGAAAAGGGCGATATACTCCGGGGGACGCAGCTGCTTGAACTGTTTGGACCAGTCCAGGCGTTTTAGCCGATCTAAAACCCGAATAAATTGAAGCTGGGTCTCTGCATATTCCATTTTTTCACTCCACCTCAATGATAGGATGTAAAAAAGTATACCTGCTTTTGAGAACAGTGTCAATTGTGCAATAGTTGCAAAAAGAAACTGTTTCGTATTGACAACTTTAGGCAGACTTTTCCCAATGCCTATGCTATCATGTTATCCGAAATGGAATCTGAAAACCGGTCATTTTTGGCCAGCTTTCTTCAGTACATCGAAAAGAGGACAGCCTATGATAAAACAATGCGTCAAAAAGCCCTTTACCGTTCTGGTGGCGGTTATCGTTTGCCTCACGCTGGCAGCGGTCAGCTTGACCCGGATGAGCACCGACCTGATTCCAGAATTGAGTATGCCTTACATGATCGTCATTACCACCTACCCTGGCGCAACCCCCGAAAAGGTGGAAACCAACGTCACCGAGCCGCTGGAACGTCAGTTGGGTACGGTCAGCAAGGTCAAAAACGTCACCAGTACCAGCTCTGAAAACTATGGCATGGTGATGCTGGAGTTTGAGGACGATACCAACATGGATTCCGCATTGGTGAAGGTCAATGCGGCCATTCAGGCGGCCACCCTCCCCGAGGAGTGCGGAACGCCGAACGTGATGGAAATCTCCATGGATATGATGGCAACTGAGTATCTTTCCATTGACTTCGAGGGGAAAGACATCTATGAGCTATCGGACTTCGTGGAGGAAACCGTCATTCCTTATTATGAGCGTCAGGAAGGCGTTTCCACCGTCAGTGATATGGGTCTCGTGAAAAAACAGGTGGAAATCCGCCTGGACGAGAAGAAAATTGACAAGCTCAATGATAAGCTGCTGGCTTATGTGGACAAAAAGCTGGTAGACACCAAAAAAGAAATCACCGATGCCCAGAAGGATCTGGAAAAAGCAGAAGAAGAGGTCAAAAAGGGCAGCAGCGAGCTGGAAAACGAACAGCAGAATACAGCCAATCAGCTGGGAGAGGCCACGCTGGGTCTGAATACCGCTCTGGCCACAAAAGCTGCTTATGAGGCGGAGCTGAACAGTGAGCTTGCCAATCAAGCCGCCCTCCAAATGGAGCTGAAAGCCTATGAGGATGCCGGTTTGGTGGATGGCTACGGTCAGATGAATGATATGTTCGCCGCTTTGAAAGAGGCAGCAGGCGGCCAGGAAGCCCACGATATGATCTATGAGCAGATTTATCGTCAGATGCTCATTGCTGCGGTGCAGCAGGTGGTGGATACGCAGGCATCCATTGGCATCGGCGGCGGCGCTGGCGGCAATGACGCAACCCCCGCTCCCAATCCTGTCCCCACTCCTGATTCCAATCCCAGCGAAACTCCCACCCCCGCTCCCGACAATCGCCCGGAGGAGGGCGAGAACACCGGCTCCGAGGAAGCGCTTCCCGAAGAACAGCCTTCCCAGCCCGACCAGCCCACCGAAGAAGCCGAGGGAGGCGAGAACACCGACGAAAATCAGGGCAACGCTGCGGAAGCCGAGCAAATGAAGGCGGTTGTCCAGCCGCTGTCCTTTGCGGAAATCGTCGAAATGGCGGACGAGGAGGACAAGCAGGAGGCTGAGGCCGTTATTGAGCCTCGTGCCGCTCTGACCAGAGAAAGAGTGGTTGTCACCGAAGAGAACGTAGACAGCATTCTGGATTCCATGGATCCCTTAACCGCCGGAACCATTCGAGAGACCTGTAAAGTCGCCGCAGAAGCCGCCACCCAGGAGCAGCTGAGAGCCATTGCTGACCAGATGCCCGACAGCGTGGCGGATGCGCTGGCCAATCCCGATAAGCTGGAAAACGCCGCCGCTCTGCTGGAGCAGCAGGGGCAAGGAGAGGTCGCTTCTCAGCTGACGCTGGAAAATCTGACCCAGATGGATGCCATCATCCATGAGCGCATCCCCAACATCAAAGCGGAGCTGCAAAACCTGGAGGTGGAGATTGCCGCTTCTAAGGCGGTCACGGAACAGGTGAGCGGCGCTGTTTCGGAGGCAATGCAAAACTATTCCGCTGTGGAAGCGGGTAAAATTCTGGCCGCCGCAGGTTTTGGCAGCGGTAGCGCACAGCTGGCCGCCGCCCAAAGCAGCGTGGAATCCGGCAAAACCCAGCTGGACAGCGCCTTGGAGTCCTTTGAAGATGCCCGTGATACCGCTTTGAAGAACGCCAATATCAATGCTTTGGTGGAGCCCTCCACCCTGTCCTCCATGATCTACGCCCAGAACTTCGCCATGCCCGCCGGTTATATCGACGACAAAGAGGACAACCAGTGGATGTTAAAGGTGGGCGACAGCTTCGAGAGCGTGGAAGAGCTTTCCAATATGCTGCTGTGCAAGATTGACGGAATCGGCAAGGTTCGTTTGAAGGATGTCGCCAAAATCACCGTCATCGACAACGCCGGAGAAAGCTATACCAAGGTCAACGGCAATGAAGGCGTGGTGCTCTCTCTCTTTAAAGGCTCCACCGCCGGAACCAGTGATGTTTCTAAGACCATCAACAGCGCCAGCGAGGAACTGATGGAGCAGTATGACGGCCTCCACATCACCGCATTGATGGATCAGGGTCAGTATATCGGCGTTTTCATCGGCAATATCGTGCAGAGCATGAGCTTGGGCGCTGTTCTGGCGGTCATCGTGCTGGCTGTCTTCCTGAAAGATATTCTGCCCACCATCGTGGTCGCCTTCTCCATTCCCTTCTCTGTGCTGGTGGCCATCCTGCTGATGTATTTCGGGGATATTTCGCTGAATATCATGTCCATGGGCGGCCTTTCTCTGGGCATTGGTATGTTGGTGGATAACTCCATCGTCTCCATGGAAAATATCTACCGTCTCCGCAACCGTGGCCTGACCGCTCCCAGAGCCGCTGTTCAGGGCGGAAAACAGGTGGAAGGCGCTATCGTTGCCTCTACCTTGACCACCGTTTGTGTGTTCCTGCCTCTGATTTTCACAGACGGCATGGTTCGTCAGTTGATGCTTCCCTTTGCGCTGACCATCGCTTTCTCTCTGATTGCCTCGCTGGTGGTTGCGCTAACCGTGGTTCCCACGCTGGCCTCCGCCATTCTGGTGAAAGTAAAGCAAAAGGAGCACCCGCTCTTTGACCGCTTGCTGGAGGTGTACGGTTCCGCTCTGGATTTTTGCCTCAAGGTGAAGATTGTTCCGCTGGCTCTGGCCATTGCGCTGCTGCTCTTCTCCGTGGTGGGCGTGACCAAGATGGGAATCGTCCTCATCCCTGATATGGCAAGTGAACAGATTTCCGTCACCGTCACCATGGACGAGGATGACGTAGAAAAAGAAGTCGGCTATGCCACCGCTGATGAGGTGATGTCCCGCATCATCGACATTGAGGGCATCAAAACAGTCGGCGCAATGAACAATGTGGGCGCTCTGATTTCCAGCTCCATGTCCTCCGCCAATTATAACCGCTATGGCTTCTATATCATTCCCGACGACGATATAACCACAGAAAAGGAAATCAATCGCATTTGCGACGAAATTTCCAAACGCACGACCGACATTCCCGGCGCAACGGTGACAACCTCTGCCTCTTCCATGGGCAGTATGTCCACCCTGATGGGCAGTGGTTTGGAGCTGAACATCTACGGCGAGGATTTGGACGAGCTGCTGAACATCTCCAAGGAGTTTGAAAAAATGATTGCTAAGGTGGAAGGCTTCGAGGAAGTCACCAACGGCCAGGAAGAAGCGGATAAAACCCTGCACCTGGTCATTAACCGAGACAAAGCCATGAAGCTGGGTCTGACCACCGCTCAGATTTACGGTCAGATTGCCAGCCACTTGACCACCGAAACCTCCGCCGTCACCGTCACCATGGACGGCTACGAAATGGCCGTCACCATCGTGGACGACCGGAACTTGCCCACTCGTGAGACCCTGCTGGATGAGGTTTATGAAGCCACCGTCACCAACAAGGAGGGCGAACAGGTCAAGGAAGAGCACAAACTCAGCGAGTTCGGCAAGCTGGAAACCGCCGATGGCCTCCAGTCCATCAGCCGTCAGAACAACGTCCGTTACCTGACCGTTTCTGCTAAGACCAAGGAGGGCTATAACACCACCAAGCTGACCGATCAGGTCAAGGAAGTGCTGGATGCCTACAAAATGCCCAGAGGTTACTATTACGAGCTGTCCGGTGAGTATGAGAACGTCACCGATATGATGACCCAGATGATGAAAATGATGGCTTTGGGCTTCCTCTTTGTGTATCTGGTCATGGTCGCACAGTTCCAGAGCCTGCTCAGTCCCTTCATCGTCCTCTTTACCGTGCCCCTGGCCTTCACCGGCGGCTTTATCGGCCTGCTGATGGGCGGTGAGCAGCTGTCTCTGATTGCCATGATGGGCTTCCTGGTGCTGATGGGCACCGTTGTCAACAACGGTATTGTTTTCGTGGACTACGCCAACCAGCTCCGTCTGGGCGGCATGGAAAAACGTCCGGCTCTGATTGCCACCGGTAAGACCCGTATGCGTCCCATTTTGATGACCGCTATGACCACCATCCTTTCTATGAGCGCCCTCATCTTCGACCGAAGCACCAGTGCTGGCATGAGCAAGGGTATGGCCATTGTCGTGGCGGGCGGCCTGTTGTATGCAACCCTGATGACGCTGTTCATCATCCCCGTGATGTATGACATTCTCTTCCGTAAGCAGCCTCGTGTCATTGACGTGGGCAGTGACGAGGAGCTGGATGACGTTCCCGATGATGCCGCTGAGTTTATCGCTCAGATGAACGGGTAAATCAGAAGGGCTTTTCCCACCATAAAAAGAGAAAACAGGACAAGATTTGGATTTTTGCTCCTTATCTTGTCCTGTTTTGTTATTGCTCCCGCTTGATTTCCTGCCAGGCGGCCAAAAAACCGCCCAATTGCAGCTCATTGGCCAGAGAGCGCTTTTGCTGAAGAGTGGATGCGTCGTCAAAGAGAACCAAGTGGGTGTGTCCCTGCTGTTCGTAGGTGAAATAGCGGGCGCATAGCTCCTCAGATGGGTGGATGGGGGGAGCGTAACGGTTTTTCAAAGCGGAAAGCTGAGAGAGCGAGAGGGGACGCCCTCTCTTTTGCGGAGAGGGAAGGGAAAAATCCATTCGCATCTGCTCATAGGCCAAAAGAATACGCTCGGAGCCGTATTGCTCCGCCGCCTGCTCCAGCTTGTGACGGAGCGTTCCCTCCGAAAGAGCGGAGGAGATGAGAACGAAGGCGCTTTCGCAGCAGTCCCCATAGGCTTCCGGGACATAAAAGGTCAAGCCGCTCTCAGACAGGGCGCATTCTAAGTCCCCAGTTAGTTGACAAAGCGCTTCGGAGGGAGGGTGCACCCAATTGGCCAGGAAGCCTTCCGCACCACGAGCCAAGCATTCCCGTACAATTTGGCGGCAAACTGCGGCGGAAGATGCCCACTGTTGGATGGAGTCATCATAGGCTGACAGGATTCCATTCTGAATCTGACTCGGACTGCCGCAGCGGTAAAGCCGGGGGCCGCTCCTGATTTGATAGCACATCCAAACGGGAACAAAGGAATGCTCCCGGACGACCCTCTGATCTTTGGCTGTTACCGCACACAGAAAAGGCGATGTGTCCCGATGTTCCATCGTTTCCCCCTTGTTTTTTAGCAGAAATGATGTTATACTCTACCCTGTTGAATTTTGGGTCAGAATGGTCTGACAGATGAGGCAGGCGACCGGTTTTCCAGGTGATTAAGTTGACAAAAGCCGGATTGGTTGCCTGTTGCCAGCATGGAGCCTCACTCCCGGGCGTTTTTTGCTTGTTGTGGGTCTTGGGTGCTGCTCTGAACAAGAAAGGCGGAGATGAAGGTGGCTTTTCCACTCATTCCTGATAAAATGGTCAATTCAATTTACGAGCTGAAGCTGGAGGAGCTGTACGCCAAGGGCGTTCGTCTGATTCTGGCCGATTTGGATAATACCATCGCTCGTTACGGAGAAAAGGATCCTTCCGAGGAGCTGAAAGCGTGGGTCAAGCAGGTGGAAGAGGCAGGGATTATCCTGTTTGTTCTCTCCAATGGCCGAAAACCCGCCCGCTCCAAGCGCTTCTGCGAAGGTTTCCTTCCTTATATTAGCCACGCTTCCAAGCCCTGGCCTCAAAACTTCCGGGTTGCCATGGAGCGCTGCGGCTGTACGCCGGAACAAACCGTCATCATTGGCGATCAGATTTTCACCGACTGCTGGGGTGGACATAACGCTGGGATTCGGGCTTCCATCTATGTCCGAGCCATCGCCCTGGATAGTCTTCCCAGAAAGCTCCGCTATGGCATTGAAGCTCCCTTCCGCCTGCTGTGCAAAGTGAGAGGAGAAAAAATTTGAGCGCCCTGTTTGGTGTGGCTGGCAACTCCGAAACCTTTACCCGGACGGTCAGCAAGGCCACCGTAGACGCACCCAGATGGCTGAACCTCATCGGCCTGGACGCTTACGAGTACCAGTGCGGACGAGGGGTTCATATCAGCCAGACCTCCGCCCAGAAAATCAAAGAGGAAGCGGAGCGTTGGCAGATTACCATGTCCGTCCATGCGCCTTACTTCATTAACCTGGCAAACCCGGCGGAGGAGAGCCTGCGAAAGAACATCGGGTATGTTCTTTCCTCCTGCGAGGCGGCACGCTGGCTGGGCGCTCGGCGCATCGTCCTCCACACGGGAGCGCTGATGAAGCGCAGCCGACAAGCGGCGCTGGAAACGGCCAAGCAATCCCTGCTTGCCATTCTTGCCGCCTGCGATGCCGCCGGATACAGTGACCTGATTCTTTGCCCGGAAACCATGGGAAAGGTGAATCAGTTGGGTGACTTAGACGAGGTTCTGGAACTTTGCAGGCTGGATGAACGCTTAAAGCCCTGCGTGGACTTCGGGCATCTCTATGCCCGCACCATGGGAGCCTTGGATGGCGCAGAGGCCATGAAAGCCCTGCTGGACAGAATGGCTCATGTGCTGGGAGAGGAGCGAGCCTCCACCTTTCACAGCCATTTTTCCCACATCGAGTTTACCGCAAAAGGCGGAGAAAAGCGCCACCTGACCTTTGGGGACTCAATGGGTTATGGGCCGGATTTTCAGCCCCTGGCGGAGGAGATTGCACGGAGAGGCTGGAATCCAACCATCATCTGTGAATCCGCCGGAACCCAGAGCGAGGACGCAGTAGAGATGAAAAAACGCTACCGACAGGCGTTGAAACAGCTTTCATCTTATCCAAACACATTAAAAACGCAGTAAAACTGCTCAAGATAGAAAAGAGGATCTATAATATGAATCATCTGAATCACATTGCCGCAAAGCTGGCCGCATACGGCCTGGACGGTATGGTTATCACCAGCGCTCCCGGCGAGTTCTACGCCATTGGTCTGCGTGGTGAGGGCTTGGTGCTGGTTTCTCAGGAACAGTGCTGGTACTCCACCGACTCCCGTTATATTGAGGTGGTCAGCAATCAGGTGACTGGCTGCGAAATCGCCATGGTTGAGAATGGCCATTCCCACCACAAGATTGCCGCCGAGCGCATTTTGGAGCATCATCTAGTGAAGATTGGCTATGAGGAAGAATACCTCAGCGTGGGAGAATTTCAGAAGATGCAGAAGACTTTCCCGGACTTTGTGGAGTTCGTTCCCGCCAGCCAGCTTATCACCGAGCTGCGAGCCTGTAAGGATGAGGACGAGCTGGCCGCCATGCGGAAGTCTCAGGAAATCACCGACCGAGCCTTTGATGCCATTCTGAATGACATCCACCCCGGAGTCACGGAACAGGAGATTGCCGCAAAGCTGGTCTATTATATGCTATCCTTTGGTGCTCAGAACATTTCCTTTGAGCCCATCGTGGCTTCCGGTACCAATGGCTCCATGCCCCACGCCATTCCTTCCGCAAAGAAGATTCAGGAAGGCGAGTTCCTGACTATGGACTTCGGCAGCCTCTACAATGGTTACTGTTCCGATATGACTCGTACCGTTGCTGTGGGTGAGCCGACCGAGGAAATGCGCAAGGTTTATGAGACCGTTAAAGAAGCCCAGCTCAAGTGCATCAGCATGGCAAAGGCCGGTGTCATCGGCGCAGATGTTCACAATGCTGCTGAGGAAGTGCTCAAAGCCAACGGCTACGGCGGAAAAATGGGTCACGGTCTGGGTCACAGCCTGGGCATTGAGATTCACGAAAATCCCGGCTTCCGCAAGCTGAACAAAAACCCCATGCCCCTCCATGCTGCCGTCTCTGTGGAGCCTGGCATTTATCTGCCCGGCAAGTTCGGTGTCCGCATTGAGGATGTGGTGGTGCTGACCGAGGACGGCTGCGAAGTCCTCACCAAGTCTCCCAAGGAACTGATTGTGATTCGATAAAAGTAAACGAAATCAGGAAACGAAGGGAAGAATCAGAATGTTTGCAAAAAGAACGCTGGGCATTCTGCTGGCTCTGGCGCTGCTGTGTGTCGCTGTGATGCCCGTTTATGCCACTGAGAACAATCAAACCAAAATAGCGGCGGTCTGGGAAGAAACGGACTTCCCAGACTGGGACGAAGGAGAAAACTGGAACAACGATGGCTGGTCTGATGGCAAGCTGGAGCAAGATATCTGGGTTTATGAGACTTCTTTTTCCAAAAAACTGGTGAAGGGCAAGCAGTTTCCGCTGCAAGTGGGATTCTGGGGCGGTGACGTGCTACTCTACGAGAGCAGCAATCCCAAGGTGCTGACCGTTTCTCAAGATGGTATTGTCACCATGAAGGGAAAGGGAACCGCTACCATCACCCTCACAGCGCCCGAAACAGAGGTGTATGAGCAGGCGGTGGAACAGGTGCAAGTGACCCTCACCGATCATCCTTTGACTCTCAACCCCTCCGCTTCTTATCAAAAATCCAAATATTACACCGCTCTGAACAAAATTAAGTTTACCAACAACGACGCAAAGGATGTCATTGCCGTTGCAAAATCTCAGGTGGGCTACCACGAAGGAAAAAATGAAAACAGCCTCGGCGGAAGCGGTTCCAGCACCAAGGATTACACGGAGTATGGACATTATGCCGGTTTGAATCCCACTGGCTGGTGCTCTCTGTTTGTCAACTGGGTGGCACGGGAAGCAGACATCGGTGAGGAGGTCATTCCCTGGGTTTCTTCTACGGCCTCCCTCCAGCGCTTTTTCCAGCAGCCGGATCAAAACTATGCTTCCTGGGCCAAAGTGAAAAAGAAAAGCGTCCAGCCCAAAGCGGGAGATATCGTTTTCTATTCCAGCAGCAAAAACGGATCGGTCAGCCATATGGGATTTGTGGTCAGTGCTAGCTATACCGATAAAAAGGTGAAAATTACCACCATTGAGGGCAATTATAGCAACAAAGTGGTCAAACGCACCGTCACCCTCAGCAGAAGCGGCTCTGGCAAAAGCGGCTCGCTCTATCTGCTGGGAATTGGTCGTCCCAAATACTGATTTTAGATGTCACAGACGGGAAAAAGGCGGGGAAGGAAGAAACGGAAATGAAACAAAGTTTCGGTAAACTACCCGCTCTTTCCGTGTGATTTGGAACTTTTTCTCGTATGTTCAAATTGACGGAAAAGACAAGTGGTATGACTTTACAATTTTTCAGAAAATTGCGAAAATAATGTTGACGAACTGTGGCGGCGATGCTATAATCTCAGATGCTGGGTGTATGCAGAAGGAGGCTAACGGCTTGATTTCCAAACTGAAAACCGGAAAAACGGTCGTTGGACTCAAACAGACGAAAAAGGCTGCCGCTCAGTCTCAGGCCGAAATGGTCTGGATCGCTGAGGATGCCGACCCGGCGCTTACTGCCGCCGTGGAACGTGTGTGTCAGGAGCATCAGGTTCCTGTGGAGTGGGTTCCCACCATGAAGGAGCTTGGCTCCGCCTGCGGCATTTCCGTTGGCGCTTCCGCCGCCGCCTTGTTGCGGTTTTGACGGAGAGAAAAATTGGTTTTAGCGGAATGATTTTAGATCGTTCGGTTAAAATAGATATTACTTTCGAGGAAAGGAGGAAATCATCCATGCCTACTTTTAACCAGCTGGTTCGCAAGGGCCGCAAGACTTCCATTGACAAGTCCAAGTCCCCCGCATTGCAGAAGGGCAAGAATACCCTCAAGGACAAGGAGACCGATCTGTCTTCTCCTCAGAAGCGTGGCGTCTGCACCGCAGTCCGTACCGCTACCCCTAAGAAGCCCAACTCCGCACTGCGTAAGATCGCTCGTGTCCGCCTGTCCAACGGCTATGAAGTCACCGCTTATATCCCCGGTGTCGGTCATAACCTTCAGGAGCACTCCGTCGTCATGATTCGTGGCGGCCGTGTTAAGGACCTTCCCGGTGTCCGTTACCACATCATCCGCGGTACTCTGGATACTCAGGGCGTCAATGGCCGTATGCAGGCTCGCTCCAAGTACGGTGCAAAGCGTCCCAAGGCAAAGAAGAAGTAAGTTTCTTTGACCAAATTTTTATTTTAATTGTACTTTTGCGCCTGGTGCGCAAGGCACAACGCCTTGCCAAGACGTTTATCATATATTGAACCGCAAGAGGTTCGATGGGTAAATCTCTGGCAGGCACTCGGCGAGAGATCGCCTGGCACGGAAGCACAAAACAAGATGCTTTCGAGTACCTATGAAATCATTACTTTATGAAGGAGGGAAGTAAAGTGCCCAGAAGAGGAAATGTACCCAAGAGGGAAGTTCTCCCCGATCCTATTTATAACTCCGTCCTGGTGACTAAGCTGGTCAACAGCATCATGCTCGACGGCAAGAAGGGCGTTGCCCAGAAGGTCGTTTACGGAGCATTTGACATCATCCAGGAGAAGACCGGTAAGGATGGCCTGGAGGTTTTCCAGGCAGCTATGGAGAACATCATGCCCAGCCTGGAGTGCAAGAGCCGTCGTGTTGGCGGTGCTAACTACCAGGTTCCCATGGAGGTTCGTCCCGCACGCCGCCAGACCCTCGGTCTGCGCTGGCTGACCCAGTACTCCCGCGCTCGCTCCGAGGCTACCATGAAGGAGCGTCTGGCCGGTGAGATCATGGACGCCGCTAACAGCACTGGTAATGCAGTGAAGAAGCGTGAGGACGTCCACAAGATGGCCGAGGCCAACAAGGCTTTCGCCCACTTCCGCTGGTAATAACTTCCGCAATTTATCCGTTTATCTGCTATTTAAGGAGCTGCTACTATGCCTAGAAAGACTTCTCTGGAAATGACCAGAAACATCGGCATCATGGCTCATATCGACGCAGGCAAGACCACGACCACCGAGCGTATCCTTTACTATACCGGTGTCAACCATAAGATCGGCGAGACCCACGAGGGTTCCGCTACTATGGACTGGATGGTTCAGGAGCAGGAGCGCGGTATCACCATTACCTCCGCTGCTACCACCTGCTTCTGGAAGGATCATCGTATCAACATCATTGATACCCCGGGCCACGTTGACTTTACTGTCGAGGTCGAGCGTTCTCTGCGTGTTCTGGACGGTTCCGTTACCGTTCTGTGCGCAAAGGGCGGCGTCGAGCCCCAGTCTGAGACTGTGTGGCGTCAGGCTGATAACTATCACGTTCCCCGCATGATCTACGTCAACAAGATGGACATCATGGGCGCTGATTTTTATCGAGTTCTGGGTATGGTCCATGACCGCCTGAAGGCCAACGCAGTCGCCATTCAGCTGCCCATCGGCTCTGAGGCTGACTTCCGCGGCATCATCGACCTGATTGATATGAAGGCCGATGTCTATTATGACGATAAGGGCAACGATATGCGTGTCGAGGATATCCCCGAGGACATGATGGATCTCGCCCTGGAGTATCGCCAGAAGATGCTGGACAACATCGCTGATGTCGATGACGACATCATGATGATGGTTCTGGAAGAGGAAGAAATCCCCACCGATATGATTAAGGAGGCCATCCGTAAGGGCACTCTGGAGAACAAGATCGTTCCCGTTGTCTGCGGTACTTCTTATCGTAACAAGGGTGTCCAGAAGCTGCTGGACGCTGTTGTGGATTATATGCCCTCTCCCCTGGATATCCCTGCTATCAAGGGCATCAACCCCGAGACCGATGAAGAGGACGAGCGTCCCGCTGATGACACCGCTCCCTTCTCCTCCCTGGCATTCAAGATCATGACCGACCCCTTTGTTGGCCGTTTGACCTTCTTCCGTGTGTACTCCGGTACGCTGGATAAGGGTTCCGCTGTTCTGAATGCTACCAAGGGCAAGCGTGAGCGCATTGGTCGTATCCTCCAGATGCACGCTAACCACCGTGAGGATCTGGAAAAGGTCTATTCCGGCGACATCGCAGCAGCTGTCGGCCTGAAGAACACCACCACTGGTGATACCCTCTGCGACGAAGAGCATCCCATCATTCTGGAGTCCATGGTCTTCCCCGAGCCCGTTATCCGCGTGGCCATCGAGCCCAAGACCAAGGCTGGCCAGGAGAAGATGACCGTCGCTCTGCTGAAGCTGGCAGAAGAGGATCCCACCTTTAAGACCTACACCGACGATGAGACCGGTCAGACCATCATCGCTGGTATGGGTGAGCTGCACCTCCAGATTATCGTTGACCGTCTGCTCCGTGAGTTCAAGGTCGAAGCAAACGTCGGCGCACCCCAGGTCGCTTACAAGGAAACCATCCGCCGTAAGGTTGACCAGGATACCAAGTATAAGCGTCAGTCCGGTGGTTCCGGTCAGTATGGTCACGTCAAGATCATCCTGGAGCCCAACGAGTCCGGCAAGGGTTACGAGTTCGTCAACGCTGTTGTTGGCGGCGCAATCCCCAAGGAGTATATCCCCGCTGTCGATGCAGGTATCCAGGGCGCTCTGAACGCCGGTGTTCTGGCAGGCTATCCTGTCGTTGATACCAAGGTCACTCTGTATGATGGTTCTTATCACGAGGTTGACTCCTCTGAAATGGCCTTTAAGATTGCCGGTTCTATGGCTTTCAAGGAGGCTATGCGCAAGGCTGACCCCGTCCTGATGGAGCCCATCATGAAGGTTTGTGTCACCGTGCCCGATGATTACATGGGCGACGTTATCGGTGACGTGACCGCACGCCGCGGCAATATCCTCGGCATGGAGCCCCGCTCCGGTGCTACTCAGATTGACGCACACGTTCCTCTGAGCAACATGTTTGGCTATGCTACCGACCTGCGTTCCCGTACTCAGGGTCGTGGCCAGTACACCATGGAGCCCAGCCACTACGAGGAGATTCCCAAGTCCATCGCCGCCGAGGTCATCGCTGGCCGCGCAAAGAAGGACTAAGAGCGCAATTTCTCTAATAATTCGCAAAAAAGCCTATTGCATTTTTCTAACAAGTAAGATACAATAGGCTACAGCGAGTATTCATAAACGCAAAATTTAATTTCTATCCACTAGATTTAGGAGGAAAACTGAAATGGCAAAGCAGAAGTTTGACCGTTCTCTGCCCCATGTCAACATCGGCACCATCGGCCACGTTGACCACGGCAAGACTACCCTGACCGCCGCTATCACCAAGTACTTGGCTATGCAGGGCGGCGCTGAGTACACCGACTACGCTTCTATCGATAAGGCTCCCGAAGAGAAGGAGCGCGGCATCACCATCAACACCGCTCACGTTGAGTATCACACCGCTAACCGTCACTATGCTCACGTTGACTGCCCGGGTCATGCTGACTATATCAAGAACATGATTACCGGTGCTGCTCAGATGGACGGCGCTATCCTGGTTATCGCTGCTACCGACGGCCCCATGGCTCAGACTCGTGAGCACATGCTGCTGGCTCGTCAGGTCGGCGTGCCCGCAATCGTTGTGTTCCTGAACAAGTGCGATCAGGTTGACGACGAGGAGCTGCTGGAGCTGGTCGAGATGGAAGTCCGTGAGACCCTGGACTTCTATGAGTTCCCCGGCGACGACACCCCCATCATCAAGGGCTCCGCTCTGAACGCTCTGATCTCCGACTCCAACGATCCCAGCGCTCCCGAGTATGAGTGCATCCAGGAGCTGATGGACGCTGTTGACGAGTATATCCCCACTCCCGACCGTCTGGCTGATATGCCCTTCCTGATGCCCGTTGAGGACGTCTTCACCATCACTGGCCGTGGTACCGTTGCTACCGGCCGTGTCGAGCGTGGCGTTGTCAAGATGGGCGAGGCTGTTGATATCGTCGGCCTCCAGGAGGAGAAGCGTTCTTCCGTTGTTACCGGTCTGGAAATGTTCCGCAAGATGCTGGACTTCGCTCAGGCTGGCGATAACGTCGGCGTCCTGCTGCGTGGTATCGCTCGTACCGACATCGAGCGTGGCCAGGTTCTGTGCAAGCCCGGCTCCATCCATCCTCACACCAAGTTCAAGGGCCAGGTTTACGTCCTGAAGAAGGAAGAGGGCGGCCGTCATACTCCTTTCTTCAACAACTATCGTCCTCAGTTCTACTTCCGTACCACCGACGTTACCGGCGTCATCACCCTGCCCGAAGGCACTGAGATGTGCATGCCCGGCGATAACGTCGACATGAACGTTGAGCTGATCACCCCCATCGCTATCGAGAACGGTCTGCGTTTCGCTATCCGTGAGGGTGGCCGTACCGTCGGTTCCGGTGTTGTTATCGCTATCAACGAGTAATATTTACTGATTACTCTTCAAAGCAACCCAAGAAGGGGATCGGTTCGCCGATCCCCTTTTTTCTGAGTGCTGTTTTTCCAAATATTAGGAGAGAGAAAAAACTATGAATATGCTGTATTTGGATGCTGTGGTCGATGGCGCTGCCGTGGTGGAAGGTGCTGCCGAGGCCGCTACCGAAGTCGCTGCTGGCGGCGTGGAAACTGCTACCAACGTGGTGCAGGAGGCTTCCCATTTTGTGATTCCCAAGTTCATGCAGGGCTATGTGGATACCGGTATTCAGGTCGCCATTGAGCTGATCGTCTGCATGATCGTTGCCAAGCTGATTCTTGGTGCAATTAACAAGGCCATGTCCCGCCTGAACGTGGAGATGACCCTCCAGAAGTTTATTCGTTCCATCGCAAAAGTGGTGGTTTACTTTGTCCTGGCGCTGGTCATTGCCAATAAGATGGGCTTCAATACCAGCTCCGTCGTGGCTCTGGCCTCCGTTCTGTCTGCTGCCTTTGCTCTGGCTGCTCAGGGCTCTCTGTCCAACCTCTTTGGCGGCGTGCTGCTGCTCATCACCAAGCCCTTCCTCGTGGGTGACTATGTTTCTGCTGGCGGCGTGGACGGCACCGTCCTGGAAATTGGCCTGCTGAATACCCGCCTGAACACCGTTGACAATAAGCGTGTCAGCATCCCCAACGGTGCGATTGCTTCCGCTACCATCACCAACTTCTCCACCGAGGGCTGCCGCCGTGTGGATCTGACTGTGACCGCCTCCTATGACGCTCCCGTTGATATGGTTAAGAAGGCCATCTTCGAGGCCATCGACGCAACTCCCACCGCTCTGGATACTCCCATGCAGCCCTTTGTCCGTGTTTCCAACTACGGCGAGAGCAGCATTGAGTATACCATCCGTGTTTGGAGTGAAACCGCCGAGTATTGGAATACTTACTTTGACCTGATGGAGAACATCAAGGTTTATTTCGATAAGAACGGCGTGGAGATGACTTACAACCACATGAACGTCCACATGGTGAAGGGCTGATTCCTTCTCGTGATTGATAAAAGCCGGCTTGTCCAGAGAGGATAAGTCGGCTTTTTATCGTCATTTGGGGATTTCAGGAATCATTTGGATGCTTCTCTTTAAAATGCCGGTCATTTGGGCAATGGCGATTCCGTAATTGGTGATTGGAACGCCCTGAAATTGTGCCAGCGCCATTCGGGAGAGCACTTCACGCTCATTGAGCATACAGCCGCCGCAGTGAATCACCAAAGCGTAGCCGGAAAGCTCCTCCGGGAAGGTTTTTCCAGAGGAAAGCGCAATCTTGAGCGCCTTTCCGGTGTATGTTTGGAGAAGGTTGGGCAGTTTTACGCTGCCGATATCGCCGCATTGCCGATGGTGCGTGCAGCCCTCGGAGATGAGCACGGTATCCCCGTCCTTGAGCGTGTCCAAAGCGCTTGCGCCGTGGACGGCCTCCTTCAACAAACCTTTGTGGCGTGCCATGAGGATGGAAAAAGAGGTCAAAGGAATCTCGGCGGGAACCGTTTCCGAGACCTGGCGGAAAACCTGACTGTCCGTGATAACCAAAGCGGGACGAAGGGGAGCGAGGCGCTCCAAGGTTTGGCGCAGCTCCGTTTCCCGCACGCAGAGGGGCACAGCGCCTCTGTCCAAGAGGTCACGAATGACTTGCTGTTGGGGGAGGATGAGTCGGCCCTTGGGCGCTGCCTTGTCGATGGGAATCACCAAAACCACCAAATCGCCGGGCTTTACTAGGTCGGACACCAGAGGAAGTGCGGCCTCGTGTCCCTTGCCCAGTTCTGCAATTTTTTCTTTCAACTCAAAAATATGGTATTGATTCAGGGAGGAAACGTAAATTTCCTCCTTTTTTGCGTCTGGAATCACACTCAGCAGGTCACATTTGTTCCATACGGTCAGATGAGGGAGGTTTCGCTCTTCAAACAGCGCCAAAAGCTGTTGGTCGCACTCGGTGAATCCGGCGGCAGCGTCCACCACCAAAACCGCAAGGTCGGTTCGTCTCAACACCTCACGGGTTTTGCGAATCCGAAGCTCACCTAACCTTCCTTCGTCGTCAAAGCCCGGCGTGTCAATCACCAGAACCGGGCCGATGGGCAGAAGCTCCATAGCCTTGCTCACGGGGTCGGTGGTGGTGCCCTTGGTTTCCGAGACAACGGCCAAATCCTGGCCGGTCACTGCGTTCACAAGGCTGGATTTTCCGGCGTTGCGGCGGCCAAAAAAGCCGATGTGGAGGCGTTCGCCGGATGGGGTTGCGTTCATGCTGCTCATAAGTGTCACCTTCTAAAAATGGTAAAAAGTTCTAAAAGAAAAGGTTGAGATGAAATTAAAACAAAAGATTTTCAATCACAAAAACCATCTATCAAAGCTGCTTTGCCAGCCACTCTTCATAAGAGATGGTGCTGACGTGCTCTGTGCGAATTTCATTCAGCAAAGAAACTTCTACTTCTTCGATTGTGTGATGATAAAGAAACCCGCATTTTTCCTGCACACGTCTTGATTTCGTGTTGCCGTCGTAATAGCCGCACCAAAGACGCTTTCGCTTCAATTCCATAAAAGCGTAGCGCATCAATTCCCGAACCGCTTCGGGAACCAGTCCTTGTCCCCAATAAGGTACGCCAATCCAGTAACCAATCTCCGCTTCGTCGGCTTCCTCTGTCAAATCGGTTGCCTCCCCCATTTTCAAGCCAACGGAGCCGACAGCAAGACCGGTTTTTTTCAGCACAATTGCATAGGTTTCCGGGGCGGAAAGCACCGTTCGGATGATTTCTGAGCTATTTTCTACGCTGGTGTGAACCGGCCATCCGGCGTTGGGTCCAACGGCGGAATCTTTGGCGTAACGATAGAGCTCTTCCACATCCGACTCTTCCCAGGGACGGAGAAGCAAGCGTTTGGTTTCTAAAATCACAAAAAACACCTCTCAATCAGGGAATTTGGTTCAAATAGATTGATAAAGCCTTTCTGAAAGCATCTTCCAGAAAAAGCAACGTGAGGAAGTTCGAAAAATGCTGCATTTTTGGGACAAATGGGACGATAAAGGGGATCTGCTATGACCAATTCGGCATCCTTCAAAGCAGCTTCCAGCTCTTCTTCGCCTCTTGCCAGAAGGTCGCCTTGCTCCAGCACTTCCTCGCAGCCCTCCAAGGGGCAAATATAACGAGCAATCATATGATGCTTTTTGTAAATATGCGCCATCAGACTTTTCATCAAAACCGGCTCTCCGATGAGTGTGAGAGACGCTTTTTCCTGGTCGAATGGAACATCAAACGCAGATTGAGAAACACCGGTTTTTTCTGCTCGCTCTAACGCCTGAAAAACATCTTTTGTCAAGAGACCAATTGGCGCACCGATGACATAAGGCGTTCCAAATTTTTGTTGCAGAAGTTTTGCCGCCCGCAAGCCCACCGCAGAAACCACCAAATTCACAGAGGCCTCTCCAGAGCGGCGGATGGTGTCCAAGTCATCCCCCATAGCCCAGCAGGAGAGAACCTTCCATCCAGCGCCTGTCAAGGTCGTTTTCAGTGCCTCCACCATCTCCTGTCTTCCAAAATCCAGTGGGGTAACACCCAACAGGTTCACACTGTGAGAACGCTTTTGAACAGATTGATGAACAAAGCGTTTGACGATTTCCGCCAAGGCGTTTCCGGCACCAATGGTATAATCGTGCATACCGTTGGTCGGAACAAAAAAAGTCGGAATCTGGGTGAGATTCTGAATTTCAAGGGAAATCCCATCAAAATCTGTACCATTCAGATAAGGGATGGGAGCGGAGGCGAGGGCGATAAAACGAGGCTTCAGCGCTTCTGCGGTGGAAACAATGTCATGAATAAACTTTTGGTCGTTGCCCATAATTGCGTCCAGTTCGAACAGACCGGAAATAAAAATCAAACTGTCTTGGTCGTACCAGCGCAGCTCATCGTGGGTGTTGTAGGTGGAGTTGCAGCCGGAGGGGTCGTGCATGACCACCATGCCGCCCAGCTCAAAGAGGGCGGAACACACACCCGAGACATCCGCCGTATAAATGGGAAGAATCCGATAAGAACGATTCATACGCAGCTCTCACACCCCAGTCCTTTTCGTGGAATGATATCACGAGTATCTTTTTCAGTGAAAAAGGCATCCTTCATCCAATCAGCAAGCTCCAAAATGCCGCCGTATCCCCAAAGGCCGCCGCCCTGAACCAGGTTGACAAAATAAGGCGTGTTTTCAAACCATGCGGCTTTTTGTCCAAGCGCCAAAACTTTTTCCTCCTGCTCGCGAGGCATCCGCCGCATTTCCGGGCGAATGGTGGCTTTCAGCGTCAGCGTGGGAGCATTCGCTTGGAGCCAGCGGAAGTCCCGTTCCTCCTCGCTGCTGATGCCGTCCAGATAAACCGTTTTCACCACAAAACTGTGTTCCATCAGCAGACGAGCCAGCCCAAGGGGACGTGGATGGAAGGTGCCGTCAATGGCAATGGGGGTTGTTCCGATGATGTCCCGGGCGGTTTGCAGCGCTTGGTCACACTTTTTCTGAAAAGAAGTGTGGTCAAGAGGACAAATCCCCAGTTCTTCGCTCACCTTATCCCAATTTTGACGAATCTCCTCATACCCGAAGCACATCGGCAGATACAAAAAACGCCGCCCCAGTCGCTTGGCTCCCTGTTCCACCCCGTATTTTCCGGCTGGATAAAGGCTCAAAAACAGCTCGCTGGTTGCTAAATTGAAATAGTCTGAGAAGGTAGAACAATCCTGAATTTCTCGGGCATGATACCCGTTTTCCTGTAGAACAGAGCGCAGCTCACACCGCTCCGAAAGGGCAAAATCACTGCCCAAGATAGAGATGGAACGAACGCTTGCCTCACAGGGAGGAAACGCATCTAACATGGCTTTTCTCAACTTTTGGTCGGGGGTCAAGCCGTGTTTTTGCATAATGGGATCCATATAGCAACGGAAAAAGACAATATTCGGGAATTGTTCTCTGAGTTCCCGGTAAATCCGATCCAAATCACAGCCCAGAAAATGATGAAGGCAGACGGTGAACAGCAGAACAGCGGGCGGACGCTTTGGCAGCTTGCGGATGGCATCGGCAGTGCCCTCAATGGTGATATCCTCCACCGTGCCCTCCAGCAGATCGCCCTCCTCCAGAATGACCATGGAGAAGCGCTCCGAGGCGTTCATCTCTGCGGCGGTCAACACCACGCCCCGCATACAGTTGGCGGCGCAGACGTAAATCTGATGAGCCTCTGGAATCTGCATACCGGTGTGGACAATGTTCCAGGTTCCGTGCGCCGGGGAGTTAAATTCCAAACTGGGAGCGAACGGAAGCGGAAAAAACGCCTGAGAAATGAGCGTTTCAGGGCTGTTTTGGGGACGAATGGGCTTCAACATGACGCATCCTCCCGGCAGAGCTTCAGCATCGTCCGGGCAAGAGACCGGTATTCCTCCGCCATTTCGCTTGCGGGATAGACTTCCAGCAGCGTTTTTTGCTGCTCCTCCGCCTCGGGAACCAGCTCACAGTGGTTCAAGGCTCCAATGACGGCGCTGTGGAAATCCTCCGCCAACTCCTGCACTTTGCCTTCCTCGTTTTTCACGTTGCGGCGGTTGAGGATGAAGCCGCCCAGTCCGGCGTAACCACGACCTTTGAAGTGCTCCACCGCCATGGCGATATTGGCGGCGGCGTGGATGGCCATATTTTCGCCGCTGGTGAGGATAAACACCTTGTCAGCGTAGCCCTTTCTCATGGGCATGGAAAAACCGCCGCACACCACGTCACCCAGCACATCGTAAAGCACCACGTCGGGCTGATACACTTCATAAGCCCCTTGTTCGGCCAGCTTTTCCAAGGCAGCGATGATACCACGTCCAGCGCAGCCCTGACCAGGCGTGGGGCCGCCTGCTTCTACGCAGAGTACCCCTTGATAACCGGGATGAACCATGTCCGAACGTTCCAAGGTTCCGCCCTTTCGGATGAGATCAAGCACGGTGGGGAGTGGTTCCCCGTGGCGCAGGGTGATGGTGGAATCCGCCTTGGGGTCGCAGCCGATTTGCAGCACCGTCAGCCCCATCTCCGCCAGCGCCGCCGCCACATTGGAAACCGTGGTGGATTTTCCAATACCACCCTTTCCGTAAACAGCCATTTTAATCATCTTCATCCACCCTTGAAATCACGTTGGAGTAAGCGGTTTTGGCGCTAACTCCCTTCAATCGGCCAATCTTGCCGGAAAGGGCACTGATGACCATCTGCGGAGCGTCAATGGCAACGCTGATGATGGAAATTCCCTTCTGACGATAAGGAATGCCCATTCGTCCCACGATGTAGGCTCCCGCCTCACTGAGCAAACGGTTCAGCTCCGGTACCGCTGTTTGATTTTCCACAATAATGGAAATCACTGCGACACGAGTTTCCATAAGCGGCTCCTTTCAGTGCAAAGAGACGGTCCAGTCGTCTCCATTGACCAGATATTGGAATTCCGTCAGCTTGTCGCTCTGCATTACGGCGAGAAGCTCCTCGAAATCGTCCACGGTGGTTCGCTGGGAGAGGTCAGCCTGCTCCACCCATTCCATCGTTCCCTCCTCCGAGGAGGTCAGTGTTCCAGAAAAACAATCCGTTTTGAAGAGAAACACCAAATAACGTCCCCCATCCATGGGGAACTGCTTCACGCCGCAGAGGATGGGGTTCTGGATGAGCAAGCCCGTTTCCTCTCTTGTCTCTCGAATGACGGCCTCCACGATGGATTCTCCCGGCTCTATATGGCCGCCGGGAAAGGTCAGCCCTTGCCAATCGGCTTTGACTCGGTTTTGCAGCAGCAATTTCGTGCCGTCATAGACCATGCACAGCACGGTCAGTTCTACTTGTTCAGTTCGTTTCATATCAGCAAATTCGAGGCAGCAACTCGCCTCCGGGTTGAGGAAGAAGGGTCTGAGCACCGATTTCTGTGGTCATCACCACACGACCCGGATGCTCGGCGGTCACTTCGCCGATGATGGCGGCGTTCTGAGAATAGTTGCCCTTTCGCAGCGTGTCCACAATCGTGTGGGCGACCTCCTTGGGAGCAAACATCACCAGACGACCCTCACAGGCAAGGTACAAAGGCTCCAAGCCCAGCATCCCGCAGACCCCCTTCACTTCGGGTTGTACAGGAACTTTTTCGGAATCCAGACGGATTCCCACGTTGCTTTGACCGGCGATTTCATAGAGCACCGTTCCCACGCCGCCACGGGTTGCGTCACGGATGACATGGATGTCGTGGGTTACGTTCAGCACGCTTTCCACCGTGCTCCAAAGAGGAGCGCAGTCACTGGTCACGTCGGCTTCAATACCAAAGCTCTCCCGAGCCAGCAGAATGGTGCAGCCGTGCCGCCCTACATCGCCGGTCACGATGATGGAATCACCGGGAAGAGCCAAAGCGCCGCCGGTCGTGACCCCTTCGGTCAGTTGTCCCACACCGCTGGTGGTGATGAAAACCCCGTCCACCTGGCCTCTTCCCGCTACCTTGGTGTCACCGGAGACAATCTGCACACCGGCTTCGGCGGCTGTCTTTGCCATGGAAGCGGCGATTTCCTCCAGCTTGTCCATGGGATAGCCCTCCTCAATGACGAAGGCGCAGGAGAGGTAAAGGGGCTTTGCGCCCATGCAGGCCAGGTCATTCACCGTGCCGCAAATAGACAGCTTGCCGATGTTGCCGCCGGGGAAGAAGGAAGGGGAGACGATAAAGCCGTCCGTGGTCATGGCGATTTTTCCCACAGGAGCGGTCAGCACGGCGGCATCGTCTGCGGTCAGGGCGGGATTGTCAAAATGGGCTTTAAAAACCCGGTCAATCAGCTCGCTGGTCTGCTTACCGCCAGCGCCATGGGCTAAAGTTACGGTCTCATGGTTCATAGTCATACCTCATTTGGGTTAATAGCCCAGGTTTTCGTTGATGAGAATCACTCTTGTGATTCACATGTGAGCGTTCAAAAATTCTTCAATCAGGGCATTGACCAGCTCCGGATGGTCAGTGTTGGAATTGTGTCCGGCGTTGGGAATCCACTTCATGGGGATTCCGCCGTCCTTTTCCCATTTCCGGTTGTAGCTCTTGGTGGAGCCGGCTGCATCCTTCTCTCCGCACATCAGCAGCGCCGGACACAGAATGCGGTAAGGCAGATCTGCTTCCATAGCCTCCGCCAGCATCCGATAGCCGTGCCCCGCAAGCTGGGCGTAGCGGGTTTGGTCGTTCTCGTAGACCTGCATCATTTCCCGCATCAGCGCCCGTCCGTATTCGCTGGTGGCGACCCCTTCACAGCCTTGTTTCATCAGCAGCTTCCACGGATACCAGCGGTAAACGGGCTCCATCCGTTTTAACAACCAGATTTCCCAGCCTGAGACATATTTTCTTTGGAGCGGAGCGGAATCAATCGAGATAAAACCACACATCACGCCGGGAAATTCCTGGGCGAAGGCTTGCCCCACATAGCCGCCCATGGATTGGCCGATGAGAACGGGACGAGCGATTCCTTCCGCATCTAAAATTTCCTTGAGCCACCTGGCTTTATCCCTCAGCGTAAAGGTCAATTGGAAGGGCCAGGAAGCGGCATGACCGGGAGCATCCCACACCAAAACGTGATAGCTTTGCTGAAAAAACGCCACTTGCTTTTCAAAGAGACGGTGATCTGCCGTCAGACCGGGCAGAAAGACCAGGGTCAGAGGGGATATCCGCTCATTGGTCCAATAATGAATGGGTCCACAGGGGGTTTGATGGATTTTTTCGGTCATATGCGGCTCCTTTCAGCGCAAGAAAAGGTCGTCAATGGTTCTGGTTATACCTGCCCGTACTGATAAAAAGCGGAACAAGCGCCTTCGTTGCTCACCATGCAAGCGCCGACGGGGTGCAAAGGCGTGCAGGTTTTGCCGAAAAGCGGACAGTCGGTGGATTTGCATTTGCCCCGCAGCACCTCGCCGCACCGACAAGCGGGATTGCCACGCCCCACGATTTTGGGCAGCTGGAACTTTTTCCGGGCATCAAAGGCAGCGTACTCCTGACGCAGGCACATACCGGATTGCGGAATCACGCCCAGTCCCCGCCATTCGCTGTCACAAGGCTCCATCAGCCGTTCCACCAGCTTCTGTGCCTCCACGCTGCCCTCTGCCGTGACCACACGGGGATAGGCGTTGACAAAGAAGGGGCTGCCCGCTTCGCCCTTTCGAATGGCGATGGCAAGGGCGGTCATCAGCTCCTTGGCGGTGAAGCCAGTCACCACGCCGCTGATGCCTTCCTCTACCAGACTTTCACAGAGAGCGGTTCCGGTGATGGCGTTGACGTGACCCGGATAAAGAAACACGTCGGCGCTGTCCTTCATGGCGTGGTAGGCGGCGGGCATGGTCTTGTTGGCGGTCAGCAGGGAAAAGTTCTCCAAGCCCAGCATCTGAGCCTTTTCCACTGCCAGACAGCTGGCCGGTGTGGTGGTCTCAAACCCAACGGAGAGGAAAACAACCTGTTCCTGTGGATGAGCTTGGGCGTACTCCACGGCATCCAGCGGGGTATAAACCACCTGAACCTTTGCGCCCTTTCCACGGGCGGAAGCCAGACTTTCACGAGTGCCGGGCACACGCACCAGATCACCAAAGGTGCAAACCGTCACACCGTATTCCTCCGCCAGAAGCACCGCTTCGTCAATGAAGCCCACTTCTGTCACGCAGACGGGACAGCCGGGGCCGGAAATCAGCTCCACCTGAGAGGGAAGCAGACGGCGGATGCCCAGACGGAAAATTTCGTGCGTGTGCGTGCCGCAGACCTCCATAATGCGGAGCTTTTTCCCCTGATAGCCGGTGATGATGTCACGGGCGGTCACTTTTTCAGCCATTACAGTAGCTCCTCCAGCAGGGAATCCGTTTCGGACTCGTCCTTGTCGGTGATTTTGGCGATGGCAATGCCAGCGTGAACCATCACATAATCCCCCGGCTCCAAATCCTCCAAAAGCTGGACGGACACAGAGCGCTTTGCGCCGGAAGCGTCCACCAGAGCGGTTCCTTCACTGATTTTTACAACTTTTGCGGATAATCCAACACACATCATCAAATCCCCCTTGATTGGTCAGTTCTTTGTTCCAGTTTTGTTTGTTCGTTGTACGCTTCCAAACACCGCTTGGCCCAGCGCTATGCCTCCGTCGTTGGGCGGTACCAGGCTGTGCGTCAGCACACGGAAGCCCGCCGCCGCTAATCCTTCCTTCACCAGACGCAGCAGCAGCAGATTCTGAAAACAGCCTCCGCTGAGAGCCGCCAAATTCCGGCCAGTTTGTTTCCGAGCCAGCACACAGCTTTGGACAATCATCTTTGAAAGTCCCAAATGGAAGAGATACGCCAGCTTTTCGGGGCTTTCTCCATTCAGCCGCTGCTCTAAGAGGTCTCTGACCAGTCGGTCGGTGTTCAGTAGGATTCGTTCCGAGAGCTGACACTCGTCCATACCGACCAAACCGGAGGCTTCCGCAGTCTGGGCGAATCGTTCAGCGGCAAACTGCAAAGCGGTGGAGGCTTCGCCCTCAAAGGTGCTGGCTTTGCGGATACCCAACAGGGCGCTCACGCCGTCAAACAGTCGTCCGGCGCTGGTGGAGGTCACGGCGTTTAGCCGCCGGTCATACATCATCATTTGGAGGTTGGCAGCGGGAAGGCCGCACAGCTCCAGCTTTTGTGTCCATTCCAGCGTTTTGGCTTTGTCGTGGGTGAGTCCATAAATCATGGAGACCGCAATGCGCCACCCCTCCCGGGCGGAAGCGTCGCCGCCGATTTGGAGAAACGGAGCGATGCTCCCCAGCCGCTGGAACCCGCTGAGGTCACAGGCCAATAGCTCGCCGCCCCAGATGGTTCCGTCCGTGCCGTAGCCGGTTCCGTCGAAGGAGACACCAATACACGGTTCCAAGCAGTCGTTTTCCGCCATGCAGGAGAGAATATGGGCGTAATGGTGCTGCACCTGCACCAAAGGCAGCCCCAATTCCTGAGCAATCACGGTGGAATTGTATTTGGGATGAAGGTCACAGACCACGGCTTCCGGCTGAACCTCTAACAGTGTTTCAAAACGGGAGATGGTTTCCTTCAGTGCTTCCACCGTCCGCAGGTCGGCCAGGTCGCCCACATAGGGGGAAGGATAGAATAAATCACCCGTGCCGATGCAGAAGGTGTTTTTCAGCTCACCACCGACCGCCAACACCGTTCCCTCAAATCCCTGAGCGGTCAAAAAGGGAAGGGGCGCATACCCACGGGAACGGCGGATCATATAAGGTTTTCCCTCGAAGGAGTCCATCACTGTGTCATCCGCACGGATGCGGATGGTTCGATTGTGACTCAGCATAGCGTCACAGAGATGCCCCAGCTCCGTACTTGCGTCTTCATCGCTGCGGCAGATGGGAGCGCCGGAAACGTTGCCGCTGGTCATCACCAGTGCGTCGGGCATGACCAATCCGTCGTTGTAATCAAAGAGCAGACACTGCACCGGAGCGTAGGGCAGCATGACACCGATTTTGGGATTACCTGGGGCAACTGCTTCACAAATCAGGCCGTTTTCCCTGCGCTTGAGCAATAAAATGGGTTTCTGGTGGCCGGTGAGGATTTCTTCCTGGTATGTCTCCACCAGACATTCCCGTCCCACCGCTTCCAGATTCCGCATCATCACGGCAAACGGTTTCTGTGGGCGGCGCTTGCGGGTGCGCAGCAGCGTGACGGCCTCCTGATTGGTGGCATCACAGCAGAGGTGAAAACCGCCAATGCCCTTGACGGCCACAATTCCGCCCCGAAGGATGGTTTTTCGTGCCTCAATGATGGCTGCTCGACCTCGTTCTTCCCGATGGATGAGATAAACCTCTGGGCCGCAGTCGTTGCAGCAAACGGGCTGGGCATCGTAGCGGCGGCTTTCGGGACTGTGATACTCTTGGGCGCAGTCAGGACACATGGGGAATTCCTTCATGCTGGTGCGTTCCCGGTCATAAGGCAAAGCGTCCAGAATGGTCAGCCGTGGGCCGCAGCAAGTGCAGTTGATGAAGGGATGAAGATACCGCCGGTCATGGGGGTCATACAGCTCTTTTTGGCATTCGTCGCAAAGGGCGATATCCGGGGAAACAAAAATTTCTCCTTTGGTTTTTTCACTCTCAACGATGGAAAAATCCTGATAAATCGTGGGATTCTCGACGGCTTTGGTGTCTACCTTCAAAATAGCGGCTCGTTTGGGAGGATGATGCTCCACGGCGGAGAGAAACCCATTCACCTGACATTCTTCCCCTTGGGCAAAAATCTCCACATAAGGCCCTTTGTTGCAGACGGAACCGGTCACACCGTATTCCATTGCATGACGGCTGACGGTGGGACGGAACCCAACGCCCTGCACGATGCCGTAAACCCGTGCTCGTTTGGTTGTCCTGTTCATTCCATCAGCCTTCCCGAAACGGCGAAGTCCGGCAGAGCCAAACGTTCCCCGTTCCATTGCTTTACCATGGAAAAGAGCGCAGAATCACCGAGAATCACGTCAAATCCGCCCTGTTCCACCAATTCTTGATACTGATCCTCTTCGGTGAGAAGCACATCACCGGGCTGCTCCCATTCCTTTTTCTTCATAAACCAGGTGGAAACGGTGACACCTTTAGCGCCTCGGTGGAGCAATTCTTCCCGAAGCGCATTTCCACGCACCTGCTGGGCCGTTACCAACACAGTTTTGCCGGTCACATCCAACGTTCCCAGCAGCTCGGCGGCCAGAGGGTCTGCGGCCTCATAAGGCGTTCCAAACTTTTTTTTCAAATACTCAGCGGCTTTTAAACCGGAGGGGCTGACCACCAGATTTTTTTCGGCGGAGGAAGCGGCTTGAATGGCTTCCAGCCCACATCCCATGCCGTAACAGCAAACCTTGTCCCAGCCCTGAGCGGTCAGCATGGCTTCCAGCTTGGTTCCAGCGTTCAAATCGCTCATGCTCAAAGGGGTGCAGCCCAGCACACCGATTTTTCCCGGCTGAACAGGCAGACTTTCCCTTGCGAAAGTCTGAAAAAGTGCCAGATAAGCTTTTTCTTCGCCGACATCAAACCATTCCATTCCGTTGGTGTCGATGGCAAGCACCGGCAAGCCGGTTTTTTTCTCTGCCATGCGCTTGAGTGCCCGGTAATCGGTGCCAATCACCGCCGGAACCGGCGTTCCTACCACGGCGGCAAAACGAGCCTCCAGCTTTTCGGCGGCGTGAGCCAGCTTTGAGACCAGACGGTCATCCCGCCCCAGAATGGCATCCATATCTCGCAGACCGGCGCTGAATACGGCGCTTTTCTGGGTTCGCCAGCGTGGTTCGTCAAATCCGCAAATATTGCCGGCGCATCCGCCAGCGTCTACGATGACCACGATGCCGCCCAGCTCATAGAGAACGCCAACCGCCCCGGATTGGTCAGGGGCAAAGGGAGTCAGATATTTTCGCAAACCTTTCATCAGCCTTCTCCTTTCAACAGTACATCCAGCGCATGGAACAAGCCCCACAATCCGGCGTAGCCATAGGGCTGCACATCGGAATTCCACGCCAGATTGGGACAGTCGGGATGATAATATCCAGCGTCCCGTCCAATGGTCACATCTGCTTCGCATTGGGCGCAGTCATAATAGAGCATGGTGGGTTCCAGGTTGGCAAAGACTCGGGTTTCCGGGCTGATTTCAGAGAGCTTTTTCACCCAGATGAAGTTTTCAGCGGTGACAGTGCCGTAAATCTCACTGACCCGGAAGCCGTATTGTACCAACGCCACAGAAAGCTCAAACGGATCCCCATTCATACACTCTCCCACCGCAAAGGTCAGATTCGGATGGTGAGAACGGAAGGCTTCGACGGCGTTTTGTGCCTTTTCCAGGTACTGTCTATCCTCAAAGCTTACACCCAAGGCAGCCCCCAACGCCTGATATTGGCGGTGGATGCGGTCAATCTGATAAAAACGGGTCGGCTCAATGGAAGGAATCCGTAAGCGCTTCTGAATATCCTCCGCCGCCAGACGGCTTTCGGGGTGCAGCACCAAGTTAAAATTGGCCTCCGCCATGCGAAGGTATTCTTCATAGGTCGGACAGGTGGAAATTTCACGAATGCTTTTGACACCGATTTGACGCAGCAGGTCATAAAGCTCGCAATCGTCCCGAAGCGGGGCAAAAAAACCCAGCAGATTCACCGAAGTGCCCCTTTTTTTCATCGGCTCCAGCAGGGAATAAAGAGACTGACGAACGTGAACCATGGGCGGCTTCCGTCCCTCCCGGGTCAGGGCGTACATATAACAGGGACGGACGGGCAAGCCCACTCTCTTTTCCGCCGTGCGGCAGACCCGCTCCATATCCGTTCCCAGCAGAGCGTCCACGCAGGTGATGCACAGCATGACTACGCTCGGTTTTACACTGAGGCTTTCACATACCTCTTCCACCGCCTGGGGAATTTTTTTGAGGTGTCGTCCTGTCACAACGTCGGTCTCGTCCATGGTCAGATAGAAGAACCGCCCATCGTACTGGGGCAGACGGCTGATGGAGGAGGTGTTTCGCCCACAGCAGCCAGGGGAGAGGATGAGCATGACAGAACCGGGGATGGCGAGACCGGCACGTTTTACGCCGAAGCCCTCCGCTCCGGGAGAATTAAAGGCCAGCGTGGCCGGAGAACTATAAATGAGATGGGTGTTGCTCCGCAGCTCCTCCGGGAGGCGGTTCCATCCCAGCTCGGCCAGTTGGCGCACGGGGTAGGAAATTGCGTTTGTCATGTTGGACCTCCTTGTGAAGGGATGAGCAGTGAAACAGAAGGGTTACAGACCAAAGAAGCCCTTCAAAAGGAAAAAGAGGATGGGAACGAACAGAGAGGGAAGCATATTCAGGGTTTTGCAGTCCTTGATACCCAGAATGCCCAGACCAGAGCTGAAAATCAGAATGCCGCCCACCACGGACAGCTCACACAGCAGAATTTCCGAGAAGAAGGTGGCGGAGAGAAATTTTGCTACAAACCAGATGCTGCCCTGCCAGCAAAACAGCACCGGCGCAGCCAACACCATGCCCACGCCGTAGGTGGAGGCCAGCACCATGGAGGTGACAAAATCTAAGGTAGCGTTGGTGAACAGATAAGTATAGTCTTGATTGACGGCGGCCATAACGGGTCCCAAAATGGACAGCGTGCCGATGCAGTACATCAGAATACCGGTGGAAAGCCCCTGACCCAGATTGGATTTGGAGCGTTGGTTCACAAGCCCCTGAAATCGTCCGTTTAAATCCAGAATAGTACCCAAAAGACTGCCCAAAGCCAAACTGATGATGAACAAAACGGGGTATTGACTTTGAGACATATGAGTCGCTACGCCATTCATACCGATGGCACAGGCGGCCAGTCCCATGGCGGTGTACATGGCATCCTGATATTGCGGTTTGATGCCCTTTTTGACCACACTGCCGACAAGTGCGCCCAGCGTGATGGTGATGGTGTTGACGATGGTTCCAAGCATGATGGTTTGCTCCTTAACAATTGAACAGTTTTTCCGCCAGCGCAAAGAAGGTTTGGCTGACGGGCAGGGTGGGATTGCCCTGAATGACGGTCATACCGGCATCTTCATATCGGGTGATGTCATCGCTTCTGGGAATTTCGCCCACAATGTCCAAGCCGTTGGCGGCGGCGAAGGCTTCCACCTTTTCCTTTTCCCGTTCCACGTTGCGATGGTTGAGAACGACACCGAAGACCTTGGCATAGCTCCGATCCTCAAAGTTTTTCACGGCGCTGTTGATGTTGTTGGCGGCATAGAGCGCCATTTTTTCGCCAGAGGTGACGATGAGCACCTTTTCGGCGTATCCCTCCCGGATGGGGGCGGCGAAGCCGCCGCAAACCACGTCACCCAGCACGTCATAGAGCACCACGTCGGGCTTCCAGCTTTCAAAAAGATGCAAATCTTCCAGCAGGGCGAAGGTGGCGATGATGCCCCGACCGGCGCAGCCCAGACCGGGGGTGGGGCCGCCCGTCTCAATGCACAGCACGCCGCCGAATCCAACCTTAGAGATGGCCTCCAGGGTTTCGGGATCGTCGTCCTCTTCTCTGAGATAGTTCATGACGGGACGCAGAGGCTGTCCCCCCAGCAGGTTGATGGTGGAATCAGCCTTGGGGTCGCATCCGATCTGAATGACTCGTTTTCCCATGACGGCGAAAGCAGCGGCCAGATTGCTGGTAACGGTGGATTTTCCAATCCCACCCTTTCCGTAAACTGCGATTTTGAGCATAGCAAAGGTTCTCCTGAAAAAAAGAATGCACTCCCGACAGAAAGGGAGCGCAGAGCAAAAGAAGCCACAGACAAACCTGCGGCGCTGTTCACTATTCCGGCTTGGAATTCCTTGCTGTCAGAGTAACAGATATTGGATTGTTTTGTCACTTTCGGGTGGCAATGGCTTCCCGTCAGTTCTTGGGGTATTATAGCATACGAAGAAGAAAAAGTCAAATTTTCTTTCCAAAGAGATTGAAACGGATGGTTTTGTTTGACTTGATTTGAGTTTTCTGTTACTATCTTGGAATAGAACCCGGTGATTGCGCCACCGTTTGATTTTGACTTCGATGGATAGAAAGGAACATCAAATGTTAGGAAAAACACATGTGGCAATGGGCATTGCATCATCTCTGGCCATTCTGCGCCCCACTACGGTGCCGGGGATTCTGTGCACCATCGCAGGAGGCACCATCGGAGGATGGATTTGTGATTTAGACTGTCGAGACAGCGAGGTAGTAGAAGGCGCTGTCACAGGATTGATTTTCTCTGCTGTGATTGCGGGCATTTCCCTGTTTTTGAACTACCATTTGGATCGAGGAATGATAACCTATCTCTTCCACCAGGTGGAGCAGGAAAGCTTGATGGGACTCACGGTGTTTTTGGGGTGCTGCCTCTATGGTGTCTTCACCAGCCACCGAACCTTTATGCACTCGTTTTTGGCGTTGGGGGTGCTTTGCGGGGGAATCTATCTGGTTTATCCGCCGCTGACCTATCCCTTTCTGGTGGGCTTTGTGAGCCATTTGCTGTTGGACATCACAAACAAACGGGGATTGCAGCTCTTTTTCCCCATTCCCGCTCGGATTTGTTTTGGGATTTGCGCTTCCAACAAAAAGGCAAATGATATCATTCTCAATTTGGCGGTCATTGCCTCCGTTGTGCTGGCGACCATCTTAACCATCTTTGCTTTGTTCTTCCATCAAAGCCCCATGAACCCAACCATTCCGATGCTGCAAGGGAAAATGGATGCCAAAGACGGCTTCTTTCTCTACCTGCTCGCTGTCAATATCCTGACCTTTCTCTTGTTCTGCATCCATGATTTGATTTGCCGCTTTACCAAGCTGGACAACCGTTGGGGAATGCGTGTTGTACGCTCTGTGTTGAGCTTTTTGGGCATTGCGGGCGGTTCCTTTGGTATGCTGCTTTATTTCGTTATTTTCCGGCAAAAAATCCGAAAAAAGGACATTCATGGGTATGCAATTGCCAGTTCTCTCACCATCGTGTGGGCTGTGATGTGTGAAATCGTCTTTGATCCGTTTGGATGGGGATATGGAAGGCTACATCCTGACGTGCAGTTCCATTGGCTCCTCATCGTCTATTTGCTTCTGGTCAACCTGGTCAATCTTTGCCTTTTCCTGACCGGAAAACAGAACGCCCGAACCGGAAAAAAGCTTTGGGAGGGATTGCTCTTTGGACTGGGTGTGATGGGCGGCTCTTTGGGCGGATTGGTGGCGCTGGGAATGCTTGGGAAAAAGAGAACATCCGCTCTGTTTCCCGTCGGGTTCCCCGTTTTGCTGGCTGTCCACACCTGTTTGGTGGTGGGACTGCTGTTTGCAGGAGTGGTCTAAAAGTAGTTGGAAAAAGTGGAGCAAAGAACGTCGTTTGACCGAAACGAACGGTTCTTGCTCCATTTTTTGTGTTACTTGTACAAATCAACCAGCTTCTGGAAGACAGGCAGCGCCTTTTGGATGCGCTCGGTGGGGACGCAGTGAGAAATTCTCACATGACCGGGGCAGCCGAAGCCGCTTCCTGGAACCACCAACAGGTCAAGGCTCTTGGCCTTTTCGGAGAACGCCACATCATCGGGTTCCAGAGAACGGGGGAAGATATAGAAGGTTCCTCCAGGAGCAACGCACTCAATCCCCATTTTTTCAAAGCCCTCCATCAACAGACGGCGATTCTCAGCGTAAACACTGAGGTCAGCGGTTTCCTCGGCGCAGGCGGCCACCACCAGCTGCATCATGCTGGGGGCGCAGACGTAACCCAGCGCACGGGCTGCGCCAGCGCAGGCGGCGAAAACCAGCTCGTGCTCCTCACATTCGTCAGGCACTACGATGTAGCCGATGCGCTCGCCGGGCAAGGACAGGCTCTTAGAGTAGGAATAACAAACCAACGTGTTGGGGTAATACTTGGGAACATAAGGAACTACGGTTCCGTCAAAGACGATTTCACGGTAAGGCTCGTCCGCCAGCAGATAGATGGGATGGCCGAAGGATTGACTTTTCTCGGTCAGCAGGTCGGCCAGCGTCTGAATGGTTGCCTCGGAGTAGACAGCGCCGGAAGGATTGTTGGGGGAATTGATGATAATCGCCTTGGTCTTTGGGGTCAAACGAGCTTCCAACTCGTCAAACTGAATCTGAAACGCCTCAATGTCAGCTGGAACCATCACCATTTCAGCGCCGGTTTTCTCAATGAACACCTTGTATTCGGGGAAATAGGGGGCGATGACCACCACCTCGTCGCCGGGGTTGCACAAACCGTGCAGGCAGCTGGTCAGAGAAGCAGCCGCACCGCAGGTCATGAACAGATTGGCGCCGGAGTAGTTCGTACCGTGACGGCGGTTGATGCTTTCGGCCAGAGTCTGCCGTACCTCTACCGCACCGGGAGCGCTGGTGTAGCCGTGGAGCTGAACGGGGTCGGAGTTCTGGCACAGCTCCATAATGGTCTCGTTGACCTTGGCGGGAGCGGGCACGCTGGGATTGCCCAGAGAGAAGTCAAAAACATGTTCACGGCCCACGATGGCGGCACGCTGATTGCCGTACTCAAACAGCTCACGGATGACGGAGCGTGCGGTACCCAATGCGATCATTTTTTCATTCAGCATGGATCTTACCTCCAAAAATATGACATCCCAACAGGGAAGAAAATTCGACCCAATCAGTATAGCACTTTAAAGGGAAAAAGAAAAGGGGTTTTTACAGATTGCTTTCCTGCAAAAAAATCTGGAACAGTCACAGAGATCATTCCAGATTTCGGTTATCGTTCGATTAAGGCAATACCGCATAATAGGGATGCGCAGATTGCGCAGTAATTTTGCTTCCAAATTTGTTGGGAAAGCCGCAGGAATACTGACGTATTTCAAGGGTTTTACGGCAAATTTGGGAGTGAAAGGACAAGCAAGGCGCACATTCGACGATTGTGCGGTGTTGCCTTAAATCTGAGCAACATCCTCCATGTTGTCCTCTTCCTTCTTTTCGCCGGTCTTGAACCGCTTGATTTTACGGGTTGCGGTCTTTTCGAACTCGGTGGCACGGACAATTAGCTTTTGGATGTGCTTATGGTTGGGCAGCTTGGCGTTGAGTTTTTGAATCTCCTTTTCCAGCTTCTTTTTCAGCTGCTCGGGAGAAAGCTCACTTTCCTCGGGGAACACCTCGGCAGTAATGGCGTTGTCGGAGGCGTAAACCACAACCTCATTGACCTCGGGGATGCGGCTGACATACTGTTCCAGCTCCTCGGGAGAGACGTTTTCGCCATTGGCCAGAATGATAAGGCTCTTTTTGCGCCCCGTGATGAAGAGGAAGCCATCCTCATCCACATAACCCAAATCGCCGGTATAGAACCAGCCCTCGGAGTCAATCACCTGGTCGGTGGCTTGCTGATCCTTATAATAGCCCTGCATCACGCCGGGACTCTGCACGGACACTTCGCCGATGCCCTTGCTGTCGGGGTTGGCGATGCGGAGGGTGACGTTGGGGAGAGGAATGCCCACGCTGCCGTCTCGCTTGTAGCTCATGCGGTTGGCAACCAGGATGGGGGAACACTCAGTGATGCCGTAGCCGTTGATGACCTCAATGCCCAGGCTGCGGAACTCCTTGACATACTTGGGATCCAGGGGAGCGCCGCCGGAGATGATACACTCCAACTGACCGCCGAACTTGCTCAGGACAGCGCCGAACAAATCACGGCGTTTGTCGATGCCCAGCTTGAGCATACCATCAGAAAGCGCCATACCACGGCGGAGCTTTTTTTCTTGTCCTTCCTTCGCAGCGGTGCGCCAGATGGTTTTGGAGAAGGTTTCCACAAACAGAGGTACAGCGCCCAGCGTTTTGGGCTTGGCGATGGCAATTTCCCGCATGAAGTTGGACAGCTTGGAGCAGAGGAACACCTCGCAGCCGTTCCAAAGAGGCAGCAGCATCACGGAAATCAGGCCAAAAGCGTGGTTAAAGGGGAGAACGGACATAACAGGGCTTTGTACGTCGAAGTGTTGCAGCGTGCCCACGATGTTGGAGCACATATTGCGCTGGGAGAGCACAACGCCCTTGGAGAATCCGGTGGAGCCAGAGGTGAAGAAGATGGCGGAAGGTGCTTCTGGGTCGGTGGTAAAGCTGTCGTAATGGTTTTTGCCCTTGGAGAGGGTCTTCTGTGCCGTGGGAATGCGGGCATAGAGCTTTTCCATGGGATAAGTGAGGAATTTCAGACCATATAGTGCTTTGCAGTGCTCCATTGCCTTCTGACAGGATTTGCTGTAAATCATCATCGTGGTGTCGGTCTGGAAAAGCATGGTGGCAACCTCCACGTCAGAGGAGTCCTTGGGAATCAGGACGGCGATGTTGCCGGTGGTGACGATGGCCAGAAACGTGACCAGCCATTGATAAGAATTTTCGCCGATGATGGCGATGTGCTGACCACGGATGCGGAAGCGCAAAAGTTCGTTGCCGATGGCACGCACGTCGGCATAGAACTTTCCGCAGGTGATGGCCTCCACGGTTTTTCCAACACGGAAACGAATACAGACTTCATCTGGGGTTCGCTGGGCTTTCTGCTCCACCAGCTGCCGGAGAGAGTACAGGGGCTCTATGGTGAAGAAGGGTTCGGCGGTGTTTTTCATAAGATCGGCCTCCATTTTGACTCATTCGGCGGCGAGAGACGGCACAGCGGAACGAGTTTTTTTGATTTTTTTCGACAGGGGGCTGTCATTTTTTAGTATACTCTGTTTTTTAACAAAATGCAATAAAAAGTATGAAAAATGTCGAAAATGACAGATAGTCAGTTATTATTTTAGACTGATTAAAAGTGGACGACCGTGTTATATAACATTTTCGTCAAAAAAAGACTCCCTCTGTCCGAAAAAACAGACAGAGAGGAGCCAAAATGTGTTTTGTGTGCGTTTAGAGCCAAGCAAGTGGTTACGGCTAGGTTATGAGTCTTACTTCTTGGGCTTGAAGCTGTCCTTCAAGGAGACGGAGCGGTTAAAGACCAGAGCGCCGGGCTTGCTGTCCTTGTTGTCCACGCAGAAATAACCGGTACGCATGAACTGGTAAGAGGTGGGAGCCACAGCGTTTGCCAGGGCGGATTCCAACTTGCAGCCCTTGAGCACTTCCAGAGAGGTGGGATTCAGAGCGGAGAGGAAGTCTTTGCCCGCAGCGTCGGGGGAAGCATCGTTGAACAGGTTGTCATACAGACGAACCTCAGCGTCCACGGCGTCCTCAGCGTCCACCCAGTGGATGGCAGCGCCCTTAATCTTGCGGCCATCGGCGGGGTCGCCGCCCTTGGACTGGGGATCGTAGGTGGCCAGAACCTCCACCACATTGCCGTTTTCGTCCTTCACGCAGCCGGTACACTGGATGATATAAGCACCCTTGAGGCGGCATTCCATGCCGTTGGGATACAGACGCTTATACTTTTTCATCGGCTCCTCCATGAAGTCGTCGGCCTCAATAAAGAGGTTGCGGGAGAAGGTGACGGTGTGAGAGCCCATTTCGGGATGCTTGGGGTGGTTCTCAATCTCAAAGGTCTCAGTCTGACCCTCGGGATAGTTGGTGATGGTCAGCTTGACGGGGTGCAGCACGGCCATTGCACGGACGGCGGTGTCATCCAGGTCAGAGCGCAGGCAGTGCTCCAGGAAGGAATATTCCACGGTGGAATCTGCCTTTGCCACGCCGATTTGCTCGGAAAAGGCACGGATGGCGGCGGGGGTGTAACCACGGCGGCGGAGGCCGCAAACGGTGGGCATACGGGGATCATCCCAGCCGGAAACGTAGTTCTGCTCCACCAACTGGCGCAGCTTGCGCTTGGACATGACGGTGTGGTCAATGCCGAGGCGAGCAAACTCAATCTGACGGGGCTTTGCCTCGCAGGAGATGTTGTCAATCACCCAGTCATACAGGGGGCGGTGTGCCTCGAACTCCAGCGTACACAGGGAATGGGTGATGCCCTCAATGGCGTCCTCAATGGGGTGAGCGAAGTCGTACATGGGGTAGATGCACCACTGGTCGCCGGTGCGGTGATGATGTTGGTGCTTGATGCGGTAGATGGCAGGGTCACGCATATTAAAGTTGCCGCTGGCCAGATCGATTTTGGCACGGAGGGTCATAGCACCATCGGGGAACTCACCGGCCCGCATACGGGCGAAGAGATCCAGACTCTCCTCAATTGGGCGGTCACGGTAAGGGCTGGTGGCGGGGGTGTTGACATCGCCACGGTTGGCCGCCATTTCCTCGGCGGTCAGCTGGCAGACATAGGCCAGCCCCTTTTGAATCAGCTCAACGGCGTAGTCATACATCTGCTCGAAGTAGTCGGAGGCATAGTAAAAACGGTCGTCCCAGTTGTAGCCCAGCCACTTGATGTCCTCCTGAATGGCATCTACAAACTCCACATCTTCCTTGGTGGGGTTGGTGTCGTCCATTCTCAGGTTACACATACCGCCGTACTTCTGGGCGGTGCCGAAGTCCACATAAATGGCCTTGGCGTGGCCAATGTGCAGATAACCGTTGGGTTCAGGAGGAAAACGGGTGTGGACGGTCTTGCCAGCGTAGCGGCCGCCCTCGGCGATGTCCTCGTCAATAAAATCATGGATGAAATTTCTTGCCATGGTCATGGTTTCTTTTTCGCTCATGGGGTACTCTCCTCACTGTTCTTTTCTCAGAAGTCCACTCACAGAGAAAACTTAGCCTATATTATAGCGTAAATCCAGAAAATTGCAATGCTGCCAGAAGAAAAAAATCAAACAAACCTGAGCACCGGTGTGAGGCGAAGCCAAAAGACAAATGGAAAAACCGCCAGCTTTTCGCTGACGGCCTTTCCACAAAGAGAAAAAAGAAGAGAAAAGAGAAAAGAAAAAGAGAGGAGAAAACAACTATATAAACGGAAAAACCCGGAATTGGTAGTCCGTCGCCGACTCTGGTATCCATCAAGATCGGCTCCGGCGAATCTTTGGGAGTGTGCCTCCCTTGCTGTATTCCTAGCATACCACAGCGCTCTTTTTCAATGGTGTATAAATTGAAAACGGTTTATGAAGCTTTTGTGAACGAGAGAACGTTTTTCCTTAGCTTTGATAATCAAACCCAAACACATTCTCTTCCCCAGTTTCCTTTTTCCCCTCGGGCAGAAATGCTTCCTGCTCTTGCAGCGCAAATTGACTCAGAGCGTCCTCACGGGCGCTGTTCACCAGTTGGCTTCTGTTCTCAAACCGGTCAACCATCTGCCGAATCTCCCGGGGGAAGTACCGGTGGTAGGAAACAGCGTCTTCTTTCTCGTGGTATTCCACCACAACCCACTCGTTCTTGTCGTTGAGACGAGCGGTGATGGCAACGGGGCCGTAATAGAGATAGGGCGTTTGCGCTTGAATTTCGCCGTTTTGGTTCGGCTCCGGCGAATACTTGGCAACGTAGGTCATACCATAAATCGTCTTTTCATAGGTTCCATCGGCAAACGCTCGCTTGGTGTTCACATCCCCGTGAGAGAGGTAGTGGAAGCCCACACCGTAGCAGTATTCGGGAGGCGTGTTCCCCTTTGCGTAGTAATTGCGCACCGCTTCGGAACCGATGAGGGGATGAATGCTGACATCAGCGGTGACGGGAATCTCGGTCACGCTTTCTTCGTTGTTCATGAAGTGGTAGGTCTCGTAGTCGGAGGAGAAGGATGTGGTGAGATAAAGAGACCATCCCTCTTTCGGGCGGCTTTCATCCCAGGGATTCAACTCCACACCGGCTTGCTCTGCGATTCGGCGGGCATCCTCGCTGTAATAGGTGATTTTTCCCAGCGTGGCACGGCCAGTGCTGCCGTTGCTGTAATACAGGTCATAGCACTCCGTATCGCCAACATTGAACCAATCCTTTTTGTAAGTTCCTGTGGCAAATACCCTGGGGGTGTCCTCCCAATCCCAAATGGTAAACTGGCCGTTTTTGGCGTAGAGATGATAATTGCTCACCGTGGCGTTGGGATAAGTGTCCTGATAATCCGTTGATACTCTGGTCACGCCGTATTCCACGGAAAGGCTGCCGAAGTTGGGAGAGCCTTTTATCATCAAATCAAAATCCCAGCCGTGCCGCTCGATTTGCTTCACAAAGGGGTGAAAACCGCCGTTTTTGCTCGGAGCCGTGAGGAACATCAGCGCCGTCACGATGCAGGCCAAAACGCCCAGCAAAATAATCCAAAACGCTGGCTTTTTGTACCGTGCCACCGAACGAACTCGCTCCTTGACACCAACCTCACCAAAAGCGAGCGGACAGGCAGCGATGGCCACTCCACGGGGGATGCTGCAAAGCAAAAGGGATTCTGCATAGGCTTTTCGGCGGGAACTGTCCAGCCCTTGGCAAACCTTTTCGTCACAAGCCAATTCAATATCTTTGCACAGCGTCACATAGCCCACCCACAGCAGAGGATTGAACCAGTTCACCGCCAGCAGGACGAATCCCAGCGGCTTCCACCAGTGATCCCGACGGCGCAGATGAGCCTTTTCGTGCTCCACAACATAGTCCAGCACGGGGCTTTCCAGAGCGGAAGGTACAAAGATTTTGGGACGAATCACGCCGAGAATAAAAGGCGTGTCGATGTCGTCGCAAAACCACAGCCCGTCCGACCGCTGGAGAGAGGCAGCGGTCTGCTTGCGCAGCCTGTTGTAGCTGGTCACGCCGTACAGGGCAAAAAAGCCGATGCCGACCAGCCAAATGCCCACGAAGTGGGGGAGATAAACCTTAGAGGTGTGAACTGCTTGCGGCAGGTCGGGGCGGTTGTCGGGATAAGTCTTGCTGGCCGGTAGGTCAACGGTCAGCTGCGGTTTTTCCGGGGTGTCGCTGTAGTGGAAAAACTCCACGGCGGAGGTGGTGTCATTCTTCTGTACCACGCTGCTTTGCAGAGGCGTGGCGTTGTAGATGGAAAGGGGAGAGGTCAGCTTGAGCGGAACCATCAGCTCCAGCGCCACCAGCGCCCATAGCAGACAATTCACCCATTTGGGCGATTTTTTCAGCACAAAGCGCAGCAGCAGGATGAGCAGAACCATGCAGCCCGCCACCAGACTGCGGTTGAGCACCTCCACAAAAGAACCGCAGAACAGGGTCAAGGTGTCAATCAGGAAGTTTTCCATGCTCAACCCTCCTTCATGTTGTCAATCATGCGGCGGATTTCATCAATTTCTGACCCGGAAAGCTTTTTTCGGGAGGTAAACGCAGCCAAAAAAGCGGGGAGAGAGCCTTGAAACGTCTCTTCCACAAACTGCTGACTTTGGGCGGCATAAAATTCCTGCTTAGAGAGGAGAGAAGTGACCCTTCCGCCTTCGTTCTGAAAAATACCCCGCTGACAGAGCTTTTTCAACACGGTATAGGTGGTGGATTTTTTCCAATGCAGTTCTCTTTCGCACAGCTTGACCAGTTCGCCGGAGGTCAGAGGTTCGTTTTCCCAGATTAAATCAGCAAAGCGGCTCTCTACCATGCCTAATTTACGTTCTTCCATCTTATCACCTTGTTTGGTCTATTGCTTATCGACCTTTGATGTTATCAGTCTATCATCAATAGACCAACTTGTCAAGCCTCTGGAAAAAATGGCGCTCCAAAACGAAGAAAGCCGGAAACAACGGGGAAGGCCGCTATCTATCCCCAAAAAACACTGAAAAATCCTTCAAAAGTGTATCAAAATTATCCATTTTCATTTTGCCCTTCCTTTGATAAAATAAAAATAGCTGAATCTCAACAAAAAAGAAGGTAATCTCCATGAATCGACAGCCTCAAAAACCAGATATGAGCAGCGGAAGCATTCCCAAGCTGCTGGCACGGCTCGCCATTCCCGCTGTGGTGGCCCAGCTCATCAACCTGCTTTATAACATTGTGGATCGCATTTATATCGGACATATCCCCGATATTGGCTCTTCTGCCCTGACTGGCGTGGGACTTTTCATGCCCATCCTTATGCTCATCAATGCCTTTGCGATGCTGGCGGGCGCTGGCGGCGCACCCCGGGCGGCCATTGCCATGGGACAGGGCAAAAAAGAAGAAGCAGAAAAAATTATGGCAAACTGCTTCACGCTGATGCTGATTTTTGCGGTGGTGCTCACGGGATTTTTCTATTCCACAGCTCCCAAGCTGCTGCGTCTGTTCGGCGCATCGGATTCTACCCTTCCATTTGCCTTGGCCTACAGCCGTATTTATATTCTGGGCTGTGTCAGTGTCATTTTGGTCATGGGTCTGAACCCGTTTATCACCACGCAAGGCTTTGCGACCTTTAGCATGATGACCACCGTCATCGGCGCAGTGCTCAACATCATCTTGGATCCCATTTTCATCTTCGTCTGTGGTATGGGGGTTCGTGGAGCGGCGTTTGCCACGGTGTTGAGCCAGTGTGTCAGCGCTCTGTGGGTGCTTCGCTTCCTGACGGGAAAGAAAACCGTTCTTCGCCTGAAATGGTCTAATCGAAAGCTGGAAGCAAGGGTGCTCCTGCCCTGTCTGGGCTTGGGAATTTCTACCTTTGTCATGCTCTCCACGGAAAGCATCCTCTCCATCAGTTTCAATTCCAGCCTTTCCCACTACGGCGGCGATATCGCCGTTGGTGCAATGACCATCCTCACCAGCACCTATCAGCTGTTGATGCTGCCCTTGCAGGGCATCTGCCAAGGAGCACAGCCCATCATGAGCTTCAACTTTGGCGCAGGCAATCAAAGCCGGGTCAAAAGTGCGTTCCGCCTGATGTTTGGCATCTGTGTGGGGTATGCCCTTGTTTTCTTCCTGCTGACGATGATGACACCTCAGCTATTCGCAGGAATCTTTACGCCGGATCGTGAGCTGATTGCTTACACAGCCTGGGCCATGCGCATTTATATGGCGGGATGCTTTGCCACCGGCTGTCAAATTGCCTGCCAGCAAACTTTCATGGCGCTGGGGCAGGCAAAGGTCAGCTTGCTCATGGCCTGCCTGAGAAAGCTCATCCTGCTGATTCCGCTGATTTTTATCCTGCCCCATTTCCTGAGCAATCAGGTGTTTGCTGTTTTTCTGGCCGAGCCGATTTCCGATGTCGTGGCCGGTGCTGTCACCACCGGAACGCTGTTGACTCGCTTCAATCGCATTCTCAACCGGGGCGCTTCCAAACTGTAAAACGTAGATGGCGCTCTTCACTCCAATCAAAAATCCAATCAAAAAGCCGTTGCCTCTCCGGTTCAGGAAAGACAGCGGCTGATTGTTTTTTGAGGGGGGGTCTGTTTATGGCGTGCCGAGATAGGCGTTGACCAACTCGTCATCATGGACGATGGTGCGGATATTGGCATAAACGTCAGAAGCGGCATTCTGAATCTCGTCCCACATTTCGTCATCCAGCGTCAGGATTTCGCAGTTGTTTTCCTCCAGAATCTGGATTCGATCAGCGGCACGCTGGGCGGCCTGCTCACGGGCGTAAGCCTTGGCGTTGTCGGCGGCTTGCTGAATGATGTCCTGCTGTTCGGCGGGCAGTCCCTGGAAGAACTCCTCACTGACGATGAGGGAAATCAGGTGGGGCAGGTGGTTGGTCTGCACGGCGTATTTCTGCGCCTCATAGAGCTTGCTGGAGACCACCACCTCATAGGGGTTTTCCTGTGCGTCAATGGTTCCCTGAGAAAGACCAATGTATACCTCAGAGAAGGTCATGGGGGTGGGATTTGCGCCCAGTGCCTTCCAGAAAGCAATGTGGTTGGCGTTCTCCATGGTGCGGATTTTGATGCCGCTGAAATCGCTGAACTTCTCTACCTTCACATTGGAGGTCATGATGCGGAAGTTCTGGTCGGCCATACCCAGCAGACGGAAACCGCCAGCCAGATAAATGTCATTGATTTTGTTCACAAAGTCCTGGTTGTCAAAGACGGCCTGAACGTCCTCAATATTGCTGTAGACACAGGGCATATCAAACAGCGCCAGTTTGGGGAGATAGCTGACCTGGGGAGCGGTGTTCTGCACCACGAAGGGGATATCACCCACTTCACAGCTTTCCAACAGCTCGGTATCACCGCCCAGGGCGCTGCTGGAATAAACCTGCACCTTCATCTCGCCACCGGAAAGCCGTTCCACCTCTTCCGCAAACTTGAGAGAGTAGAGATGGGTAACGGTGTCCTCGCTGGAGGAGTGAGCCAGAACCCAAGCGTATTGGGCATTGTCGCCGCCGCAGCCGGTGAGGAACAGACAGCAGACCAAAGACAGCACCAGGGTCAACAGGAGGCATTTTCTTTTCATGTTGCGTTCCTCCTTTACACGAGCAGCAGGCTGATGCCTGGGATATAGGTGATGAGCAGGAGTGCCACAAAGAACAGTCCAATCATGGGAAGGGCTTTCTTGGCAATTTCGGTCACGGGAACGTCAGAAAGGGAGCTAGCCACGAACAGATTGACACCGATGGGGGGAGTGACAAAGCCAATGGCCAGGTTGCAGACCATCATGATGCCAAAGTGGATGGGATCCATACCAAAGGTCTTGACCACGGGCAGCAGGATGGGGGTCAGAATCAAAATAGCGGGAGTGGTATCCATGACCATGCCCACCACCAGCAACAGCACGTTGATGACCAGCAGCAGCACGATTTTGTTGGTGAAGTTGGCGGTAATCCAGGTAGAAACCATCTGGGGAACTTGCAACAGAGTCAGAATGCGGGAGAAAGCGACACTGGCAGCCAAGATGAACAGGATGGGGCCAAAGGTACGAATGGCCTCCACACAGATGGACCAGATGTCAGAGAGCTTCAGGCTCCGATAGATGAAAAGGCTGATAATCAGAGCGTAGAACACGGAGATGACAGCGGCTTCCGTAGGGGAAGCAACGCCGGAATAGATGCTGCCCAGGATGATGACAGGGGTCAGCAGTGCCCAGAAGCTGGAGAAAAAGACCTTAGCAAAGCCTTTCTCGTGCAGGGGCTTCACGACACCGGCAATAGCGGCCTTATCCTCGCCATGACGCTTGCAGTAGTAGACGGAATAGCCCATCAGGATGACGGCAATCAGGATGCCGGGAATGATACCTGCCTTGAACAGACTGCTGACGGAAGCGCCCGAGGACTGGGCGTAGAGAATAAAGGGAATCGAGGGAGGAATGATAACGCCCAAACCGCCCGCAACGGCCACAATCGCAACACAGAATTTCTTGTCATAGCCCATTTCCAGCATCAGGGGAATGGTCATGGAGCCGACGGCGGCCACGGTAGCGGGAGCGGAACCGGAGATAGCGCCGTAGAAGAGACAAGTGATGATAACAGCGCAGGGAATGCCAGCGGTCAGGTTGCCGATGAAGTAGGCAAAGACCTCAAACAGCTTGCGGGAAACACCGCCCTTGGCCATGATGATGCCGGAGAGGACGAACATGGGGATAGCCAGCAGCGTAAAGGAGTTCAGGCCGCCCAGCATGGAGCGGATGATATACACGCCGCTGACGGTGGAGCCGCCGATCATGCTGGGGAGCATACTGGCGATGCCCAGGGTCATGCCAATGGGGAACGCACAGATGAGCAGCACCACGAAGAGAAGCATGATGATGAGGGTAGTCAAAACATCCGACCTCCTTCCCGAAGATTGTGGATGGCTTCCAGAATGCACTGGAGCAGGCGGACAGACACCATGGAAAAGCCCACCAGGGGAGCAGACTGCACAAAGTACATGGGGATGCCCAAAGAAGAGCTGGTGGAACCGTTGTTGACACACTGTTGCAGATAGCGCACGCAGAAAGGCACCATATACACACAGAAGAGCAGCAATAGGACGTTTCGAACAATGTCAATGTAGTCGGCGGTTTTTTCCGGCAGCATCTGCTCGAATTGGGTGATTTTGATGGAAATTTTCTTTTTCACACAGTAGCTGATGCTGATGAAACCTGCCCAAACGAACAGATAACGGGTCAGCTCCTCCGACCATGTGAGGGACTGTTTGAGGCTATAACGACAGAACACCTGAATTCCCATGATAGCGACCATGCACAGCAGCAGAATCACCAGCAAGGCTTCTTCCAGGTAATCATCCAGCCATTTCAATAGCTTCATTTTTGATTCTCCTTCCTTCTTCACGTTTTACTTTTGGAGGGTTCCAAAAAGGTTGGGAATATTATACTAAAAACCGGGATTTGTTGCTAGATTGTTTTCTGCTGGTTGTCAAAATTATCTTGTTATTCTAACCGAATGTGTTATAATATTTTTGTTATCCAATTGATATATATTTGGTTATTATAAGAATTAATCAGAAAAAATAGAGAAATTTTCCAAAATTATTTTGTATTTTAACCGAATTATCCTGCTGATTTAGAAGGAGGTGCGTGATTGATGTTTCTGGAAGAGTTCCATAGCTATCATCGGGAAGAACTGTTTGAAAAAGGATGTCCTCTCACGCTTTGTCGTCTTTCACATAGCTTTCAGGATCCAAACTGGTCTTATCATTACCATTTGCACAGCAACGAAACGGAATTGGTTTATATCGCCGGTGGAACGGGCACCCTGTCCATCAATGCCAGTACATACCGTTTGAAAAAAGGAAGCCTGCTGGTGGTGGAACGAGGCTCCATCCATTCGCTCACCTCCGATCAGTCGGAGCCGTTGGACTGCTGGACCTGCGCCATTACGGGCTTTAAGCTGAAGGCGCTCCCGGAGGAAGGTTTTTTTCTGCCTCCTGATGTCTGCCCTGCCACGGAAGCGGGTGAATGGCTGGAGTTGATTGATAATTTGTTCCGGGAATTGGATTACATCCGCCAGTTTCAGTCCGGCCTCTGTTATACCATCTGCGACCAGATGGCGGCGGCGCTGGCCTGCGTTTTCTATGAGCGCTACTATACCAGCCCACGACCCGAGCCACAGAAAAACGCCTATTTCCTCCGAGATATTTTAAACTATCTCAACGAGAATTACACCAAAACCATCACCTTGGGCAAGCTGTCGGAGCGCTTCCACATCAGTGCGGATCATATCAGCCATGTCTTCCGCAGTGTTTATGGCGTGTCGCCCATCCATTACCTGATTGCCCGACGCATGAATGAGGCGGCATGGCTGCTGATTCATACTGACCTGGATGTAGTGGTCATTTCCCAACAGGTGGGCTATGAAAATGTGTATCATTTTTCGAAACTCTTCGGCAAGTACAAAGGCTGTGCTCCGTTGGCTTTTCGGGAGAAGTATAAAAACAAATGGCATCAGATGGAGCGATAAAATAAGAGTCTATCAGTCAAAAAGCAAGCGGCGTGCTGCTGATTGACGGATAGACTCTCAGTCTTTTTATTTCATTGTTATCGTGGGCGGAAAGCGTTATTGATTCACCCAAACCTTGCCGATATCGGTACGGAAGTGCATGTCCTTCCAGGTGATGGGCTTTGCAGCGGCGTAAGCGTTGTCCACTGCCTCGGCCAGATTTGCGCCCAGAGCGGTCACGCCCAGCACACGGCCACCGTTGTTCACGAACTGACCCTCGGCGTTGAGCTTGGTGCCTGCGTGGAAGACCACAGCGTCCTTCACCTCGTCCAGGCCGGAAATGACATGACCCTTTTCGTACTTGACGGGATAGCCGCCGGAGGCCAGAACCAGACAGCAGGCAGCGCCGGACTTCCACTGGATGTCCATCTGATCCAGCGTGCCGTCAATGCAGGCGTTGAAGATATCGAACAGGTCAGAATCCAGCAGGGACAGCAGAGGCTGCGTCTCGGGATCGCCAAAGCGGGAGTTGTACTCCACCACCTTGGGGCCTTCGGGAGTGAGCATCAGACCAAAGTAGATGACGCCCTGGAAGGGACGACCCTCTGCTTTCATGGCGGAGATGGTGGGCTGGAAAATCTCCTTCATGCAGCGCTCTGCAATGTCGGGGGTATAGTTGGGGGAGGGGGCAAACGCACCCATGCCGCCGGTGTTGGGACCCTCGTTGCCGTCATAGGCACGCTTGTGATCCTGAGAGGAGAGCATAGGAACAACGTGTTCCCCGTCAGCGAAGGCCAGAACGGTGACTTCAGGACCGGTCATGCACTCCTCAATGACGACGGTGGAGCCGGAAGCGCCAAACACGCCGTTTTCCATCATGTCACGGACAGCCTGCTTTGCTTCTTCCACGGTGGAAGCCACAATCACGCCCTTGCCCAGTGCCAGGCCGTCGGCCTTGACTACGATGGGAGCGCCCTGCTCGTCGATGTAAGCCAAAGCAGCAGCCTCGTCGGTGAAGGTCTGATACTTGGCGGTGGGGATGCCGTACTTCTTCATCAGCTCCTTGGAGAAAGCCTTGGAAGCCTCAATGATGGCGGCGTTCTTGCGGGGGCCGAAGGCACGAATACCGGCAGCTTCCAGAGCGTCCACCATGCCCAGTGCCAGGGGGTCATCAGGAGCGACCATTACAAAGTCCATGGCGTTTTCCTTGGCCCACTTGACCATGCCGTCCAAATCGGTTGCGCCGATGGGCACACAGGTGGCCACGGATGCGATGCCGGCGTTACCGGGAGCGCAGTACAGCTCGTCTACCTTGGGAGACTGAGCCAGTTTCCAACAGATGGCGTGTTCCCGGCCACCGCCGCCGACTACTAATACTTTCATGTGTAAACACCTCGTTGTTGTATGCTGAGGAACCAGTGGTTCCTATTCAATGGGCTATCAATATCCAAAGGAGCCAATCAAACTCTCGTCGTTGTCAATCCACTCCTGCACGTCCACAACACGGTAATCATCCTCCGTGTCACGGATGATGACCTGGGCGATGCCTGCATTGATAATCATACGCTTGCACATGGAGCAGGAGCTGGAGTTTTTGATGTATTCCCCAGTGGCCACCTCTCGGCCAGAGAGATAAATGGTAGAACCAATCATCTTGTTGCGCTCGGCGCTGATGATGGCGTTTGCCTCGGCGTGGACGCTGCGGCACAGCTCATAGCGTTCTCCACGGGGAATTTTCATCTGCTGACGAATGCAGAAATTGAGATCGGTGCAGTTTTTCCGGCCTCTGGGAGCGCCAGCGTAACCGGTGGAGATGACCTCATCGTTCTTGACGATCACCGCCCCATAGCGGCGGCGCAGGCAGGTTCCCCGCTGAGAAACCACGTCTGCCAAATCGAGGTAGTAGTTGATTTTGTCCCGTCTTGCCATAAAATGCACCTCTTTTTGATTTAAATAGGAATGTTTTCGGCGTTCAAACGAAGCCGGTAGAAGAATTGCAGCCATTCGGGCTGAGTTGGAAGCTCTTCTGCCAATTTGCGGAGGGTTCGCTTTCCCACCCGCCGATCCAAAACGGCCAGCATCCGCACCACGGGATTTTGAGAAGCCAGGCTCTCAGAAATCGGGGAGGAGAGATAGGCGGCAATGGCATCAAAGAGGAACCACGTCTCATAAACGTTCTGCTCTGCCATGATAGAGGCGGCTTTTTCTTCCAAAGCACGGTTTTCCTCGTCGTAGAGGAAGGTTTTCCCGTTCCAATCTCTGGGCGGAACGTTGGCTTCCTGTTTCAGATGGTATGCCACCCGGTCAACCTTCCCCTCGTTGTAGGGATTGGCCATGACGTATTCTTTGCCATCTACCCGGACGCAGAACCGCCCATAGTGGTCGGGCGCACCGTGATAGTGGGTGCAGAAATACTGAACCCGACCCTTTAACGCCTCACAAAGATAGTCTTCTTCCAGTGTCTTTCGCAGTCCGCTCCATGATTTTGCCATTAGTCAATTGCTCCTTCCAGCCAAAGTTTTAAAAATGCCGTGTCACGAGAAATCCATTTCTTTTGGGCAAAACACTGATTGGACTGCATAATTTCATCGGGAGTCGCCCAGCTCAGAACGTACCCTTGACGAATTTCACTTTCCGTCCGGTCGGGCTCAACGGTGCGCTCTTCCACCTCACAGGTATAATACAGACTGTGACAGAGATAAATGGAATCTTTGGTGTAGATATCCAGCCGTTTCTCATAAATCTCACCAAAAGGGCGGATAGAGGACGGAATCACGACCAGACCGGTTTCTTCCTGCACCTCTCGGCAAAGGGCGGCTTCCAGCTCTTCGCCGGGGTCTACGCCGCCGCCGGGAAACTTATATTCCCCCATGCGGCTGCGCTCCATGGCCAGCATCCCATCCCGGAGAATCACACCACGGACGTTAAAACGCTCATGGACGGGAAAGGATTCAGGATAATTTTTTTCATCCAGCGTCAGCAGGCGTTTCATGAGGCATCTCTCCTTTTCAGGGATTGACAGAACGTTTTTTGGCAAGTAGCTGTTCCAGCTCGTCGCAACCCTCCTGGATGATGGGCTTGACTGCATATTCCCGGAGATGACGCAGCAGGGTTTCCGCTTCTTCCCAGTTGCCGAGCGCCATCTGTCTGTGAATTTCCAGCCGTGCCACAAGAAGAGGCAGGTCAGGAGCGTTTTTGCATTCCGTGCCCAGAGGGAAACGCTGAAAAACAGACGCATATTCTTGCAGAATGGCGAGTGCCTGCTCGTTTTCCTCTAGCAGGAAGCGCATCAGCGCCACGTTGCCCCAATAAACGGCTTTGCCCTCAGCGCCCGGCAGCTTCCGGGTGTTGACCTTGTTGTAATAGGTCAGCGCCTCACGGTAACACTTTTTTCTGGCATAGGCAGTGCCCATGTTGTTGTAATAGGTGGAGGCTACGATTTTTCGGGTGTGTTTTCCGGCGGTCAGTTCCTCGAAATCGGCGATGAACTGATCGGGATCCCGATCCAGCACCGGAAACAGCAGGCGGACAGACTCCACAAACTGCTGGTTCCAGTAATAATTGATGCCCAAAGCGGAGAGAAAAACGGGCACAATCAAAGCGGCAATGACTTTCCAGGTGAAGGGCTCTTCAAAGAAGAGGGCGCTGATGATGCCCATCAAAAAGCTCACCACCATCCAGAAAACAAAGTATCCGATTCTCAGGCGTTTTCTCAGCTTTTCCAGTCTCATAATGAATTCCTTACACGCCGTTTCAATCAATGATGGAACAGACGGATGCCGGTGAAGCACAGCGTAATGCCGTGGTTGTTGCAGGCGGAAATCACGTTGTCGTCACGGATGGAGCCGCCGGGCTCGGCGATATACTTCACGCCGGACTTGAAAGCACGCTCCACGTTGTCGCCGAAGGGGAAGAAAGCGTCAGAGCCGCAGGAGACATTCTCCAGCTTGGCAATCCATTCCTTCTTTTCGGCCTCGGTCAGAACCTCAGGCTTGACCTTGAAGCTCTCCTGCCACACGCCCTCTGCCAGCACATCCTCGTACTCGTTGGAGGTGTAAACATCAATGGCGTTGTCACGGTTGGGACGGCGGATACCATCCACGAACTGGAGACCCAGAACCTTGGGATGCTGACGCATCCACCAATTGTTGGCCTTGTCACCAGCCAGGCGGGTGCAGTGAATGCGGCTCTGCTGGCCAGCGCCGACACCGATGGTCTGACCGTCACGGACATAGCAAACGGAGTTGGACTGGGTATACTTGAGGGTAATCAGAGCGACAATCAAATCAATCTTGGCGCTCTCGGGCAGCTCCTTGGAGTCAGAGACGATGTTCTGGAGCATTTCCTCGTCGATTTTCAGGAAGTTGTGACCCTGCTCAAAGACAACGCCGAAAATTTCACGGCGCTCCTGTGCCTTGGGCACATAGTTGGGATCAATCTGAATCACGTTGTAGTTGCCCTTTTTCTTGGTCTTGAGGATGGCCAGAGCTTCCTCGGTGTAGCCGGGAGCAATGATGCCGTCGGAGACCTCCGCCTGGAGATACTTGGCGGTAGCGGCGTCGCAGACATCAGACAGAGCGGCCCAGTCACCATAGGAGCACAGACGGTCAGCGCCACGGGCACGAATATAAGCGGCAGCGATGGGAGAAAGTTCAGCGTCCTGATCCACAAAGTAGATTTGACGGTCAATGTCGCTCAGAGGCTTGCCCACAGCAGCACCGGCGGGGGAGACATGCTTGAAGGAAGCGGCGGAGGGCATACCGGTGGCTTCTTTCAGCTCCTTGACCAGCTGCCAGGAGTTGAAAGCGTCCATAAAGTTGATATAACCGGGGCGGCCATTCAGAACGGTGATGGGCAGCTCGCTGCCATCGGCCATATAAATCTGAGAGGGCTTCTGGTTGGGGTTGCAGCCATATTTCAGCAGAAGTTCAGTCATTTTTCAATACCTCCGATTGGAAGAGGCTCCTCTTGTCGGGGAGCTGGTACGGCGAAGCCGTAAGGGATGGGGATTAGGCTCTTATTCGTTGATGTTTTTGATTACGTCGTCGGTCTCGCCGGTTGCCATGTCCACATAGCGGACAAACAGGCTGACCTTGTTCTCGCTGTTCAGGTTGGCCCACAGAAGGTCAGCGAATTCAGTGGCGGTCTTGCTCTGGATGGTCAGCAGCTCAGGCTCACCCTCGAAGGAGGGCAGGGGGTTGCCGTCCTGCATGTAGGTGTGGATAAAATGACCATAACCGGCAACAGGAGCGTCATACTCCCAGAAGTAGCGGCAGGTCTGAGAAGGATCGCCGTTAAAGCTCTTGAGGATGGAGAGGTTATAGCTGTAGTTGGGCTTCAGTACGCCGGAGATACGAGGGGTATAGTTGGGGCCGTCTGGCTCAAAGGTGCGGGTATTCAAGGCGTGGCGGTAGCACTGACCGTTTTTGAAGGCTTCCCAGATGGTGTCAGTCTGGTCGCCGTTGGTGACGATGGTTTTACCCGCATAATAGCGCACGGGATGATAGATAATCAGGCTGGGATCGACCATCTTGGAGGGATCATGAGCCTCGGTGCGGATGCCGTCCTCGGTGACAGTGAAAATGCGGTTGCGGCTGTTGACGCTGCGACCCATGATGAAATAAGCAATGACGGCCTTGGTGTTGTCGGCGCTGCGACCGAGAATGATACCACGGCCAGGATAAGCGTTGGTACGCAGAGCTTCTGCAATGTCGATGATTTTCATAATAAGTTCCTCCAGAATGTGGAAACGAAAGGACTATGAGGAAAAAGAATGCAATGGATATTGGTGGGGGTCAAACTCGTTGAAGATTGCGTTCCAGCCCTCGTGATCGCCGCCGCTCTGTGCCTTTCCTTCCTTGGCGAACTGGCGGACGCTTCGGAAAAGCAGATGATCGTTTTCCAATCGCCGCAGGCGGGGTGTGAGGTAGGGTTTTTCTACCACAACCACAAGCAGATATTGTCCGCCGACATAGTGTTGCTCCAGCCAGTTGGAAAGGCAAAGGATGTCCCTGGTTGCGGCCTCGCTGTCAAAAGCAATTTTCCCGTTTTTCATCAGGAAAAGGGTGCGCTTTTTTCCGTCCTTCAACAGCCAGCGCAGCTTGTCCTGCATGTGGGAGAGTCTCGCCCGCAGTTCAGCAATGGTCATGTCTAGCCGCTCCTGATGGGGAGAGCCGTCTGCATTCCATAGCTGGCTCAGCGGCATTTTGCCGTGGAAAGAGAGGTGACAGGTTTTGCAGAGGAGCATCCCGTTGGGAAGCAGCTCAATGTCACCGGAGAGAATGTCCTCCGGGTGGTCGAGGCAGTGAGTCAGGTCGGCATTGCCGTAGACATAACACCACGAGTAGGGGTAAGAATCGAGATGACCATTCAGATGGTCCCGAATGCGGAACGATACCTCGCAGTTAAAGCCAAGACTGACGATGGTATCAAATTCTGTGGGATAGGTCGCCTTTGACCTGTCTCTTCTAGCGAAAAAATGAGGAATCAAACTTCCGCAATGTGGACGGCACGTCCATCCACGGACAGCCTTCCTTCGCAGAACAGGCTCACAGCACGGGGCAGCAGCTTCCATTCTGCCTGCTCCATGATGCGTCTTTGCAGCGTTTCGGGTGTGTCGTCCTCCTTGACTTCCACAGCCTTCTGCAAGATAATGGGGCCGCCGTCGCATTCCTTGGAAACGAAATGGACGGTTGCGCCGGAGACCTTTACGCCGTAAGCCAAAGCGTGCTCATGAACGTGCAGGCCGTAGAAGCCCTCGCCACAGAAAGAGGGAATGAGAGCGGGGTGCACATTGATGATAGCGTTAGGATAAGCGTCTACCAGCTCATCGGTCAGGACATACATAAAGCCAGCCAGCACGATGAGGTCGATGTTCTGTTCCTTGAGCTGCTCCGCCAGAGCAATGGTCAGGTCACGGTTGGAGGCATAGTCCTTTCGGCTGACCACATAACCGGGAATTCCGGCGTTTTTGGCACGTTCCAGAGCATAGGCGGTGGGAGAGGAGGAAATCACAGCGGTAATCTTGCCGTTTTTGATCTCTCCCCGTGCCTCAGCGTCAATGAGAGCCTGGAGGTTGGTGCCGCCGCCGGACACCAGAACCGCAATGTTTTTCATGAGATACCTCTTTGAAATCAGAAAAGTACAGCTAATTAATCGTGGTTGACCACAACGCCCTCTTCACCGACCTTGATGGAACCGATGTTGTAAGCCTTGTAACCAGCTTCAGCAGCGGTCTTGAGAGCCAGCTCTGCCTGCTCGGCGGGAACAGCCACGATCATGCCAATACCCATGTTAAAGGTGTTGTACATATCACGGGTGGGAATGTTGCCGGCCTTCTGAATCAGGTCGAAGATGGGCAGCTTGGGGAAGGTGGTAATGTCGATGTCAGCGGTCAGACCCTTCTTCATCATGCGGGGCACGTTCTCATAGAAGCCGCCGCCGGTGATGTGGGAAACGCCGTGAATGTCCACGTTGGCAGCCAGCAGCTGACGGATGGCGTTGACATAGATGACGGTGGGGGTCAGCAGGGTCTCGCCCAAGGTGCCAGCCAGTTCAGGATAGGTGTCGTTGAAGTGGTTCTCGATATCAAACACCTTGCGCACCAGGGAGAAGCCGTTGGAGTGAACGCCGCTGGAAGCCAGACCAATCAGCACGTCGCCTTCCTTCATGCTCTTCTCGCTGTCGATGATTTTGGGCTCGTCCACAATACCGACGGAGAAACCGGCCAGGTCGTATTCGTCCACGGGGTAGAAGCCGGGCATCTCAGCCGTCTCACCGCCCACCAGAGCGCAGCCGGACTGCTTGCAGCCGTCGGTAATACCCTTGACAATCTGAGCGATGCGCTCTGGAATGTTCTTGCCGCAGGCGATGTAGTCCAGGAAGAACATAGGCATAGCGCCGCCGCAGATGATGTCATTGACGCACATAGCCACGCAGTCAATGCCCACAGTGTCGTGTTTGTCCAGCAGGAAAGCCAGCTTCAGCTTGGTGCCGACGCCATCGGTGCCGGAAACCAGAACAGGACGGGTCATGCCGGTCATGTCGGGGGCGAACAGGCCGCCAAAGCCACCCAGACCGCCCATCACACCGGGCACGTTCTGGTTGGTCTCCTTGACCAAAGGCTTAATCATGTCAACGGACTTGTAGCCTGCGGTAACGTCTACACCGGCGGCGGCGTAAGAAGCGGATTTGCTGTTGATATTCATAACTCAATGCTCCTTTCGGGAGTTTCATATTGGAAAATCAGTACAGAAAGTAAAATAGAGGGGGAGGAATTTTTCATTATTGTGTGAGGGGAGAAATGGATTTTGATGGAGACAAGGAACCGACACGCTGTACCCGTTTTTCTTTGCTCCGCCCTCACGCTTACAGAAACTGTTCCATCACCTTGGCATCCTTGGCGGCGACAGAATCGGCCATTTCCTGCTTATAAGCAGCCAGCTTTTCCACCAGGGAAGGCTCTTCCAAGGACAGCATCTGGGCGGCCAGAATGCCAGCGTTTGCCGCACCGTTCACGCCCACGGTGGCCACGGGGATGCCGTTGGGCATCTGAACCATGGAAAGCAGGCTGTCCAGACCACCCATCATAGAGGTCTTGATGGGCACGCCGATGACAGGCAGAGTGGTGAAGGCAGCCAGAACGCCGCCCAGATGTGCAGCCTTGCCTGCGCCAGCGATGATAACGCCGAACCCCTTCTCCGCAGCGGAAGAAGCGAACTTTTCAGCAGTGTCAGGGGTGCGGTGGGCGGAAATGACACGAACCTCAAAGGGAATGCCGAACTTTTTCAGCTTTTCAACAGCCTCCTGCATGACGGGCAGATCGCTGTCAGAGCCCATAATCACAGCAACTTTTTTCACGGGAAAAACCTCCTGATAGTGGTATACGGGGGATATGAGAGGAAAGAAAAAGCAAGCAGAATATTATGCTCTGCCTGCTGAGGATGGGAGAATAGACTGACAGAAGGCACAATCATTCCAACTGCCTGCCACATTGTAGCTGTGCTGAATCTTCTTCATGCCGCCGTCCTCCCACACTTGTTATGGACTCATTCTATCCCAACCCATTTCTTTTTTCAAGTATCGACAGCAGAGATACCGTAACTTTGTACGCTTGAACAACTGGACGGCGAAAAAAAGGGAGCCCCTTCATGGAAACGCCCATAAGCGCCCAAGAAAGAGGCTTTCTTTTTCAAATCAGGCCATTGGTTTTGAGCAGGTGACGCAGCAGGGCTCGGCGGAGCTTCCAATCTGCTTCGGAGGCATAGAGAATGCGCTGAAAAGCGGCTTTTTGTACCTCCTGTTCCAAGGCCAGCTCGCAGGAGGCGGCAAATTCCTCATCCGTGTGCGCATAGAAGATGGTGTCGGGGTAATTGACTTCTAAGAAACGGCCAGACATGGCAATGATTGGCTTGCCGGAGGCGAGATACTGATACAGCTGCTCCGAAACCAGCACCGGGTCAGGGGCTCGCTCGTCTAAGAGGGAGACACACAGGTCAAAGGCCGCCAAATAGCACTCCTGCGAAACAGGCGCCTTTTCCCCCAGAAAATGAACGTTGGGAAGAGACCGACACCGGCGCAGATTCAGATTGTTTTTTGCGACCTCACCAACAAAGACAAAATTCCAATCAGGATGAACCTGAGCGGTATGGAGAATAGGAGCCAACTGAGTGAAATCACCGATGCTGCCCAGAAAGCCCACCATGGGCTTGCCGTTGCGGAACTGCTGGATGTCCGCCGGAAAGGTTTCCGGCCTCTCATGGGCGTGTTGAAACAGAGAAAGATCCACGCCATTGGGCAGCAGTACGGCGTTGTCGTTGAGAATCCGCATTCGGTCGTGGAGGATGGGAGCGGCGGAGAGCACCAAGCCTGCCTCCTTCACAATCGTTTCTTCCCACTCAGGGGGCAGCTCTGCCCAGTCCCGGTCACAGTCATAAACCACCGCACCGGAGCGGAGGGCATACATCAGCTCCACCTGGTCGGGAGAGCGGAGCCACAAGACGGGGTTTTCAAAGCCGTTTTCCTGAATTACCCGGCGAATGAAAGCGGCGTTTTTTTTGCTCCTTTGTACCAGGCGAATCTGTGCGTCTTCGTTGGTGGGAACGGCGCAGGGCAGGGTGTAGGCCGTGATCCCCTTTGCCACCACAGTGCCCTCACCGGGACGGCGGAGCTTGGAAAGGAGGGGTTGAGCTGGCTCAAAATAGAGAATCGAAACGTTGGGAAGCTCGGAAAACAGGTTTTTGATTCGTTGAGCGCCGTCTTCCCAGCGTTCATAAGAGATACAGACAATTTGAGACAAGGAAAGCACATCCTTTGACAGATACAATCATACTACCTCTTATTTTAGCGGATTGCCTTGTCGATTGCAAGGGAAAAATTGGAAGAAGAAGGAAGAAAAAGGATGAAACCCCCTTTTGCGGGCGCATTCCACAAACGGAAAAACAACCGCTCCCCGGCCTCACAAAGGAAAAACGGGAAAGCGGTTGTTGTCATTTAAGACTTTATGAGTTGTTTGTTATTTGCTCTTCTTAGCGGCTTTTTCTGCCTTTTTTGCGATGCGCTCGGCACGCTTGGCCTCCACCCGGGCTTTCTTTGCCTCTTCACGGGCGAGCTTGTCGGCTTGCTTGGCTTCGGCCTTGGCCGCCTTTTCTGCCTGCTTGACATCCCGTTCGGCCTGCTTGACGGTGGCCTTCTTCTCTTCGGGGGTCACGGGTGCGGTGGTTTCCGTCACCTGCTGTTCGTCCTCTGCCTTTTTTGTGGTTGCTTTATAGCGCTTAATCTTTCTGGTGGCGGTCTTCTCGAACTCCGTATCACGGACACGGAGTGTCTGGACGTGCTTGTGGTTGGGCAAACCAGCGTTCATCTTGTCAATCTTCTTCTGAATGACCTGGGTGATTTCCTCCTTAGAGAGGTCGGTTTCCTCGGGGAAGACTTCGGCCACAATGTTGTGGTTATCCTCGTAAACCACAACCTCCTGCACCTCGGGGATGCGCTCGACATACTGTTCAATCTCCTCGGGGGAAACGTTCTCACCGTTGGAGAGGATGATGAGGTTTTTCTTGCGGCCTGTGACGAAGAGGAAACCGTCCTTGTTCACATAACCCATGTCGCCGGTGTGGAACCAGCCGTCCTCGTCGATGACCTGAGCGGTGGAGTCGGGGTCGTTGTAGTAGCCCATCATGACGCTCTCGCTGCGGACGCAGATTTCACCCTGACCCTTTTCGTTGGGCAGGTCAATTTTCAAATCCACATGGGGGACGATCTGACCCACGCTGCCGTCACACTTGAAGTGGTTGCGGTTGACGGCCAGAACGGGGGAACATTCCGTGATACCGTAGCCATTGAGCACTTCCACACCCAGGCTGCGGAACTCCTTGACAAAGCGGGGGTCTAAAGGAGCGCCGCCGCAGATGATGTACTTCAGCTCGCCGCCGAACTTGGAGAGAACGGAGTCAAAGAGCTGACGGCGGCGGTCAATGCCGATTTTCAGCAGTGCGTCAGAGGCGGCCATACCACGGCGCAGGGTCTTGGCCTGACCGGACTTTTCAGCGGTGCGCCAAATGGTCTTGGAGAAGGTCTCCACGAACAGAGGCACCAGGAAGAGCGTCTGAGGCTTGGCAATGGGAATCTCACGCATAAAGTTGGCCAGATTGCCGCAGATAAATACGGGGTAGCCGTAATGGAAGGCTTTGAACACGCTCGTCACCAGACCAAAAGCGTGGTGGAAGGGCAGCACCGCCATGGTGGGGCCTTCCAGAATGAAAAGCTGGGTGGTGTTGGTGATGTTGGAAGCCATGTTCCGCTGGGAGAGCATAACGCCCTTGGAGAAGCCGGTGGAACCGGAGGTAAAGAAGATGGTGGACAGGGCATCGGGGTCAATGACCACGTTGTCATAGAGCTTTGCGCCACGAGCGGAGAACTTTTCGCCCAGCTTGAGCCATTCTTCCATCTCGTCCATGGTGACAAAGCGCATCTTCTTGGCGAAACGCTCCTTGCAGAAGTCCATAATGGGCTTGCAGGCACGGCTGGTCAGCACAATTTCAGAATCGCTCTGGAATAACAAAGTGGCCACTTCGTTGACGGAAGCGTCCTTTGCGATGAGGACAGCGGTGTTTCCGGTGGTGATGGTGGCAAAATAGGCAATTAGCCAGCGGTAGGAGTTCTCACCGATGATGGCGATTTTGCGGCCACGGATGCCTCGCTTGAGCAGGTAGTAGCCCAGGTGACGCACGTCCTCATAGAACTTGCCGTAGGTTTTTTCAATCAGGTTCTTGCGGTTGCGGATGTAACGAAAAGCAACCTTTTCCGGGCACTGTGTGGCCTTGATCTCCAACATCTGGCGGAGGTCGGTAAGAGCGGGCAGGGTGTCATAAAGGGGATAATTTTTATTCTTCATGGTTTGGTCTCTCTCCCAGTCAATCAGCAGATGAAAACATTTGTCGGGATTTTCCCAACACTTCCAATGTTATCAGTTTAGTCCACTCCACTGAAAAATGCAAGAGTGAATGTGTTTTCTACATGACTTTTCGTGAGATAGGTTCTGTTTGTGCCTGCGTACCATAGGTTTGCGGTAGATTTTAATAGATACAGTTCCCATAACGTTCAAGAAGGAAGCATAAACAATCAGCGGAAACAAAACAAGCGCTGAAAAAAGCCGCTGAGACATGCAACCAAATTCCCTTTGCCTGTGATATAGTAAATAGAAAGCTTTCTCATCTCAAAACAAAGAAAGAAGGGAGTTTATGGAGGAAAAAACGCTGCTCCGGCGAATCAAACAAGGAGATACCGCTGCCTTGGAGCAGGTGATAGAAGAATCTTCCACCTACATTGCGTCCATTGTCCGACAAATCATCGGCACGTCCATGACCATGCAGGACGTGGAGGAGGTCACGGCGGATGTGTTTTTTGCCTTATGGCAGCAGGCCGAGCAGGTGAAGCCGGGACATCTGAAAGGCTATCTGGGTGCCATTGCTCGGCATAAAGCCTTGAACAAGCTTCGAGAGCTGGGACAGACCGTCGAGCTGGAAGAGGATGTCCTTTTGCCAGAGGAACAGCAGCCAGACCGTCTCTATACCGAAAAGGAACAAAAGACCATGGTCGAAGCTGCGCTCATGGAAATGGGGCAGCCGGATCGGGAAATTTTTCTGCGTCACTACTATTATTGCCAGAGCGTGGCAGAGATTGGGAAAAGAATGGGGATGAACCTCTCCACGGTGAAATCCCGCTTGTCCCGAGGACGCAAAAAGCTGAAAAAACAATTGCTGGAGGGAGGGTTTTCTCTATGAAAATCAGTGAAATGATGCAAACGATTCAAGATGATACCGTCGTATTGGAGCAGGAGGAAGCAGTGGATAGCGAAAAAATCAAAAACATGGTGCGCCAGCGCATCCATAACAGTCTGCCCGCCCCGAAACAGAACCATCCATTCAGAAAATTCGTAGCGCTTGCCGTTGCTGCGGCGATGGTGCTTTCCCTTGGTACCACGGCGCTGGCGGTCAGTCAGGGACGCTCTATTGCGGAGCTGTTCCGTAATTGGTTCGCCGGAGAATTGGAATCTGAGCAGGAAACCATGCTGGAGGAACTGGGAACCACCGATTTTGCGCCGGATGCCTCCCTCTCAGTCGAATCGGAAGAGGAGGAACCACCTCTCTTTTCCGGCGTGACCCGGGACGGCATTACCGTTACCCCCATGGCGGCGGTTTTTGACGGATATCGGCTGCTGTTTCAGGTGAAAATTGCCCTCCCAGAAGGGGAGGTTTTACCCGAAGCAACACTGGATTATCAATACACGCTCGCCGTACAGCTTCATATCATTGACCAGGTTTGGTGTCCCGGCCCCGTAGAGGAGAGCTTCTCCAAAGAGAATTGCAAAGAAAACGAAATCATCTGCACCCAGGACTGGCAGTTCTGCGGCGAAAAAGTAACCCTTCCGAATACCGTCCATGTGGTGGCGCTGCAAGTGGAGAACAAACAGACCGCACCAATCGACACGATTTTTGAGGGAGAATGGCCCATTGATTTGAGCGGCCTTTCTGCGGTGGAAGAAGTGAGCATGGAACTGAGCGATCAAAGCTTCCCTGTGACCATCTATAACGATGAGATGGAAGCTGTCGTCAGCACCTCTGCCTCCCTGACCCACATGATGCTCTCACCGCTCACGGTCAATCTCACCTACGCCTATCACGAGGCGCTTCCTGATGACATCTTTGCCCGCTGTTGGAGTGATTTGAGGCTGGATGAGCTGACCGCAGTGAAAAAGGACGGGAGTACCATCCCCTTCCAAACCGGAATGGCGGATTACAGTCCCAGCGGCGGAAGCTGTCAGTTCATTGCCGAGCAACCGCTCATCCTTTCGGAGCTGGATTATTTGGAAATCCAAGGATTGCGGATTCCTCTTTCTAATCCGTAACAATCACACGCTTGATAAAAGAGTCTGTCCCTACGGGATAGGCTCTTTTTTTCGACAGAGGAATCAACTTGCCTTTTTGGTTGGGCTGTGCTATAATACCATGGTAACAATCTGAATACAACTGTAACAAACAGTAACAATCTGCCTTTGAAGGTGCTTTATGAAAGAATTTACCATCGGAAAGAACGACGCTGGTCAGCGCCTGGATCGCTGGATGACCAAAAACCTGCCCTTGCTGCCCGGCCCGCTGATGCAGAAATACATCCGCCTCAAGCGTGTCAAAATCAACGGCAAGCGCACCACCGCCCGTGATACCCGCCTGAATCTGGGCGACGTGCTGCAAATTTACATCAACGATGAGTTCTTTGACCAACCTACCAGAGAGAACTCTTTCCTCCAGCTGTTCAAAGCCAAGCTGGATATCGTCTATGAGGATGACCAAATCCTTCTCGTCAACAAGGCTCCCGGCATGGTCGTCCATGGCGACGAGACGGAAAAGGTGAATACCCTCATCAACCACATTCAGGCGTATCTCTACCAGAAAAAAGAGTGGAGCCCCTATCAGGAGGGCGCTTTCAATCCCGCCTTGTGCAACCGCATCGACCGCAACACCGGCGGCATTGTCATTGCGGCCAAGACCGCAGAAGCCCTCCGGGTCATGAACCAGAAAATCAAGGATCGTGAAATCACCAAGCGTTATCTCTGCGTCACGCTGGGAACCTTGAAACCGGAAAGCGGAACTCTGAAAGCCTATCTGTTGAAGGATGCTGACAAAAATCAGGTGTTCGTCAAAACCAAGCCCGTTCCTGGAGCCAGAACCGCCATTACCAAATACCGCACCCTGACCACCAATGGGGAGCTCTCCCTGGTGGAATGCGACCTCATCACCGGACGCACCCATCAGATTCGTGCTCAGTTGGGACATACCGGCCACCCGCTGCTGGGTGACGGCAAGTATGGCCGGGAACAGGAAAACCGCCGCTATCACCGCAAGGGTCAGGCTCTGTGCAGCTGGTGGCTCAAGTTTGAGTTCACCACGGATGCCGGTGAGCTGGAATACCTCAACGGCAAACACTGGCAGGTGGAGCACATCGACTTTGTGGAAGAGTACTTCCCGGAATTCCAGTTGAAAAAAGTCCCATCTACCTTTTAAACGCTCCTGTCAAAGCCCCTCTCTGAGAGCCGTCACCGCTGTTTCCTTACAATGCCCTTTCTTTATCCATCAAGTGAAGGAGTTTTTGTTATGAAATCCAAAAAGAAGATTGTGATTGCCATTGTCCTGCTGGTTTTGGTGGCAGCGCTTGCCACTGGTGGAATCATTGCATGGAAGAGATACCAAGAAAATCTTAACCGCCATGTTTTCACCGTCTATCAGGAGGGAAACTATCTCTCTCAGGCCGTCATAGACCAATTCACGGAGGAAACGGGCATTGAGGTTTGTCTGGTCACGGGCGACCGCACTCCACAGGCGTTTGAAACCACCCTCTTCGGGGACAGCAGTACCCAAACCGCTGAGGAGCAGGTGCAGGAAGCCTTGATGGGCGACATTAGCACCGATCCCGCTGATGCCATTGTGGAAAGCGAGCCATCACCCTATGCGGGCAAGAGCCTGGTGGAAATTTTTCAAATGACCCATGACGCTTCCATCCAGCGGGCAGAGGAAAAAGCTGCCAAGAAGGGGGAACCCGTCCTTTACGACGAAATCGAATACCTTCCAGCGGAATATGACGTGGTGCTCACGGATGGTATCATGCTGGGCGAGCTGGTGGAGAAGAAGATGCTCTTGGATTTGGATACGGTCAGCGTTTCCAATCGAAAGAACATCAATGAGGAATACTGCGCTTTGCCCTATGACCCGGAGGGAACCTATACCGTTACCACGCTGTGGGGCTATCTGGGTCTGCTGGTGAACGTGGACTTGGCGCAGGTGCATCTGACCCAGTGGGATGCTCTCTGGGACGAGAGCTATCATGGTCAGGTGGTCATGCCTTCGCTGCCCCAGGATAGCGCCGCCGTTGCGATGCTGGCGATGGGGCTTCCCGTGGATCAAATAAACGAGAAAAACTTAAACGCCGCCTTTGATAAGCTTGCCGAGCAAAAGACCCTGGTCAGCGAGTATCACAACCGAAACGCTTTTATCCTGATGGAAAACAATCGGGGGGCGCTTTATCCCTGTTATTCTGGCGATGCGCTGGAAATGATGAGCGAAAACCCCGCTTTGGTCTTTATGGTGCCCATGGGGGGAACCTTCCGCACCACCCTGGGCTATGGCATCGCTGCTGAGACCTGTTTCCCGGAGGAGTCGGCTCAATTCCTGGATTATATGTGCAGTCTGGACAGCCTGGCCAAGAACGCTGTTTACTCCCGCCACGCCTGCACGTCCGATGCCGCCATTGAAAAGATGGATGACAGCTGGAAGACCAACCCCATTCTGTATCCCAACCCCACCATCACCAAGAACTCCGCCATCTTGACCACCCTGCCGGAAGACCTGCGGGCGCTCTGTCAGGAGCGGTGGCTCACTCTGACGGAGAAGAAGCCATAAAAACTGACCGGCTCATCAACGACAAAAATTTGTCTGCTGATTTGATGTAAATTTGTCTGCTATTTTCCGCAGGCTGTGCGTTTAGGCAATACCGCATAATAGGGATGTGCGGATTGCGCAGGAATTTTGCTTCCAAATTTGTTGGGAAAGCCGCAGGAATACTGACGTATTTCAAGGGTTTTACGGCAAATTTGGGAGTGAAAGGACAAGCAAGGCGCACATTCGACGATTGTGCGGTGTTGCCTTTACCAAACAACAAAACAACAACGCAGGACAGAACGAGAGCACCTTCTCATTTGTCCTGCGTTGTTGTTGTATTATTGGGAAATGGTGTTGTTCAGCACCAAGGTGCTGTAAAGAAACAGCACATCTTGTTCTTGGAAGTCCACAAGGCTGCCCAGCAGAGCGCTGTTCATATAACGGAGGTCTACCATGGTGATTTTGGCGTATCCAGGAACCAGCAGTGGCACCAGCGTGCTGGCAAAGGAGTCTCGGAACACCACCAGTTCCTTGTCAGTTTCTGCGTTGGGATTTTCAATAACCACCAAAGGGTCACTGCCGCAGAGGAACATCTCATAGGGGTCTCGGCCATGGGCTTTTTCCATGTCGTACATGGGGCGTTCCTTGGCCTTGCCTGTTCCATAGCCGGTCACGGTGCAGCTGTCCAACACGTCATTGGTCAGATAATACAGCTGATCCGGCTTGAGGTTCAAAGCGGCCTGGCCGCAGTAAGCGCCGTAGAAAGGAGCGTCTAGCAGCTGTTCTGTGAAGGTCAAATCCAGTTCGATTCCCATTGCCTCCGCCAGACGATTTGCCACGGGGTACAAAGCGTCCTGCCGCCAGTGCTGATCCGTGCGGAAGAAAGAGCCGAGGAACAGCGTATCGGAGAGATCAATGGGCTGGGCGTAATCGAGATAGCCTGTCCATGTCTGTGTGAAGTGTGCGTAATCCATCAAAGGATAGTCGCCCAGAGGGGCCAAAAAAGCGTTTTTATCGGGAATCACGGCTTGATAAAGGGTGCAGCTGCTATCCGCCAGCAACGAGTGATAAATCTGACGCAGTTTTTTTGCGTTGCGCTCCACCTTGGCCGCATTCATGGGATATTCCAGCTTGGAAACATACCCTTGTTCCAGATAGAGACCATGGTTATCTTTTTGGTGGAACAGATGCCGGGAGGCTTCCGCCTTCAGACGACGGAAGGTGTCCCTCATGGGGAACTGATCCAGGGTGTACGTCTCAAAATCGGACATAAACCGCCCGGATTCCAGCGTTTCCGCCGTCATTTTGGGAGCTTGCGCCAATGTCCGCCGCTCACTGAGCGAGTAGGTCTCCGGGGCCTTTAAAAGGCTGTAAGCGGAGAGGCCGAAGAGGGTCACGGCGGTGACGGCAATCAGCAGAATGGAATGAAACTTCTTTCTCATAGCTTAAAACCTGAAATAAAGGAAGGGGTTGAAGGAACCATCCACCAGATAAGCGGTGGAAAGGAGGAGAATGCCCGCCCAAAAGAACGGTTCCACCATCTGGACAACCGTTTTTGTTTTGGGATGCTCTGCCATCCGCTTGGCCAGCAGAGCAGGAAGGGGGGTTGCGCCCACCATGCCCAGCAGCAGCGTCACGCCGAAGGAGCGCAGACAATAAAGCGCTTCCTGCGAGAGCAGGGGCAGCCGCCCAAAGGCAAACAGTCCGGCGATGTCAGAAGCGGCTTGAGGAAGGCTGTCCGCATTGAACAGCACAAAGCCCAGCATCACGGTGAACAGCACATAAATATGACCCACCGCTTTGTGCTGATCCAACCATTGTTTTGTCCAGAGCTTTTCCGTTGTCAGCAGAACGGCGTAAAACAGCCCCCACAGCACAAAGTTCCAGGCTGCACCATGCCAGAGACCGGTCAGCATCCACACCACCAAAATGTTCAGCAATTGACGGCTCTTTCCTCTGCGGTTGCCGCCCAAAGGAATATAAACGTAATCCCGGAACCAGGAACCGAGGGAGATGTGCCATCTCCGCCAAAATTCCGTAATGCTGGCAGAGATGTAGGGATGTTGGAAGTTCTCCATAAAGTCAAATCCGAATAGTCTGCCCAATCCAATGGCCATATCGCTGTAGCCGGAAAAATCGAAATAAATTTGCAGCAGGAAGGAAACGGCATAGAGCCAGTAAAACAGAACGGAAGGCTCCGTTGTGGCTCGGAACTGAGCGCAGAGCGCACCAAAGGTGTTAGCAAAGAGCACCTTTTTCCCAAGACCGATGAGGAAACGGCGAATGCCGGAGGCGATGCGCTCCAGCGTGTGGGAACGGTGCGCCAGTTGCTCGGCAATGTCGGCGTAGCGCACGATGGGGCCGGCGATGAGCTGGGGGAACATAGAGACATAAGCGCCGAAATCCACCGGGTTTTTCTGAGCGGGAACGCTGCCTCGGTAAACGTCAATCTTGTAACTGAGTAGCTGGAAGGTATAAAAGCTGATGCCGATGGGCAACGCAACGCCGGTCAAAGGGAGAGCCAGTCCCAAAGCGCCGTTCACGCTGGAAAGAAAGAAGTCGGAATACTTAAAGTATCCCAGCAGCCCCAGGTCAGCGGCAACCGAAAGAAAGAGAAGCGGCTTTGCCCAGCGGCTCCCCCGGACACGCTCCAAAATCAGACCCGTCACCCAGCCAAACAGAATGGCAAAGGCGAAGAGCAGAACCAGTTTTTTCTCGCCCCATGCGTAAAACAGCAGACTAAAGGCCAGCAAAACGGCGTTTTTCAGTCCCTTGGGCGCGATGAGATAGAGCAAAATCACTGCCGGGAGAAAATAATACAAAAATGGAATGCTGGAAAACAGCACAAGGATGACCTCCTTTCAAACAACGCCGCCGAGGGCTTGTCTGTTGTTTGGAATGATAAAAAAGAGGAGAAAAGAACGGTAAGCTCCTCTCTCCTCATGTGGGATTCTGTGTGGCTGTTACTGAGCGTCGTCAAAGGTGGCGGGAGCCATGACGAAGAACACGGTGTTACCAATGGCATCGCAGACCATTTCGTCTGCCTGGGTGCAGATGTTCCAGCGCAGGTCAGCCTTGTCCTTCAGGTTGTCCATAAAAGCGTTGACATCCTCGCCCTCGGGAACCTGGAAGATATAGCCCACGAAGGGGATGGAGCCGATCATGGGGGCGAAGGTAGCGCCCTCCTCAAAGCCGGTGATTTCCTCCGTAAAGCCGTTGAGGAAGCCCTCTTCCACGTCCATCACAGCGCCAGCGAAGGGCAGAATCTCCTCGTGAGAGATGAGCTCATCGGCTACGGACTCACAGGCGTAAACAGCGCCGCTGTTGATATAATTCTTGAACACGGTCAGCAGCTGTTGAGCGGGAGAATCGCCCTCAGCGGGAGCCTGAGAGGTGTCGCCGGGCGCTTCCACCGGCTCACTCTGAGAGGCCTCGGGCGTGGGAGTAGGATCGGGGGCAGTCGGTTTGGCGCCGCAGGATGCCAGAGCAAACATCATTGCAAAAACCAGCAAAATGGAAAAAATACGTTTCATGTTTGTACCTCCTGTTGGTTGAAATCGAATCTTCATCACAGAAAAAGCGTGGTGGCTTCTTCTGTTATCATTATACCCGATTCCCTCTGACTTAGCAACAGAGGGAACTGTAAATTTATTGTGTACAAAAAACGCCATCCCTAACGGGATTATTCAGCCTTCTTCTCTTTGAAGCGGACAATCTGGTCAGGTGCGGGTTCCTCGCTGTTGGCGCAATCACCCTGGAAGTGATTCACCAGGTAGACAATGGTAGCGGTGACGATGGCCAAGCAGATGATGGAGGCAATCACGATGCCGGCGACCTTAACGGGGGTAGGAGCTTGAGCGACTTTCTCCTTGATGACAGTGACATTGGGGAATTTTTCCATTGTAGTTCTCTCCTCTGTATGTATTCTTTTGGGTTCCGTTGCCGAACGATGCTATCCTCATTTTAGCAAAGAAAGACAGAAATGTCAAATCTTATCCGGGGTAAATTTGTGCAAAACTTACAAAGGCACAGCTCAAAGCTCCAAGCGTTTGGGGGAGAGGTTCTGCTTGGCTCGATCCTTTTGGATGAGGATGCGCAGCGCCTCCACCGCTATACGGATAGAAGCGCCGGTGTCCAGCAGCTCCGTCTGAGGAAGTCCGGCGGCTTCTCGTTCTTGGTTCCAAATCACATGGAAGCAAGCGCCCGTCCGCAGCCCACGAGCGGCTCCCACAACAAAGAGGGCGGCAGATTCCATCTCACTGGCCAGCGTACCCAGACGCTTCCAAGCCTCCCACTTGTTCTGTAATTCATAGGAAACCGGCATGGTCTGGGGAGAATGCTGCCCATAAAAAGAATCTTTGCTCTGCACCACGCCGGTTTTGGGGATTTTTCCCACCTGATAGGCCGCTTCCACCAGAGCGCAGGTCACGTCGAAGTCAGGAACCGCCGGAAATTCCAGCGGGGCGTATTCCTTGCTGGTTCCCTCCATGCGGATGGAGCCGGTAGCGACCACCACATCACCGGCCTCCACGTCCAGGCGGATGCCACCGCAGGTTCCGGTTCGGAGGAAGGTGTCCACGCCCAGTTGAGCCAGCTCCTCCACGGCGATGGACGCAGAGGGTCCGCCGATGCCGGTGGAACAGACCACCACCGGCTCGCCCAAGAGCGTCCCCTTCCAGCTGGTGAATTCCCGGTTGGAGGCCAGAAAGACGGGGTCATCCAGCAGGGCGGCGATGCTCTCCACCCGTCCGGGGTCGCCAGGCACGATGCAGTAGCGGGCACCGCCCACCTGCTCGCTGTTGAGGTGGATGTGAAACTGTTTTTCACGAGTGGTCATGTCCATCGTAATCTCTCCTTCATTCTTAGGGCAATACCGCATAATAGGGATGTGCGGATTGCGCAGGAATTTTGCTTCCAAA
>JAKSQD010000039.1 GCA_024404315.1 Oscillospiraceae bacterium | reverse complement strand
TGACAAACTCACAAAAGGCTTTGACGGTGGGAGACAGATAATGCCCTTTCAGTGTAGCAACCCAGAGTTCCCGCTGAATCTCTTCCTCTTCCAGAGGAATGAGCCTGACGGGCAAACTTTCCAGCACTTTAATTTTCGGGAGCACCGCAACGCCAAAGCGATGGGCTACCAAACCGGCGATGTCCTGATCCTCCTGAATCTCATAAGCAATGACGGGTTTTTTCTCCAAACGGGCATAAATTTTGTCAACCTCTGGGCGAATTCCTGTGTTTTTGGAAAACATAATATGGGGATATTCCAGCGTTTCACTGAGCTTGATTTTATCCCGGCTGGCCAGCGGATGTCCCTCTGGAACGGCCAAATAATAAGGCTCCCGGGAAACAAGCGAAAAGGAGAGAAGCGCATTGTCCGTCTTTGCACACAGCACCAAATCATATTTCTGCTCCTCCAGCCCCTTCAACAGGTTGGGGGTGGTGTCAGAGTAGAAGTGAAAGCGGGATTTTGCTCCCTCTGGGGTGGCCTGAAATGCGGAAACGGTCTCGGCAACCATGGTAGCGCCCATACCGGGTAGAAATCCCAGCTCAATATCCTCATAGCCGGAGCCGACCTGCTGGATGCGCTCCACACCCCGATCCAGAATTTCCAGCGAGCGCTCCACATCCACCAAAAACTGCTTGCCGTACTTGGTCAGCGCCACGTTTCGTCCCACCCGGTCGAACAGGGCAACCCCCAACTCACTCTCGATGGACGAAATGGCATGGCTCAGGCTGGGCTGAGTGATGTTCAATTTGGCTGCGGCACGGGTATAGTGCTCCATCTTTGCCAGCACAACAAAATATCGAAGGTAATACAGATTCATAAGGATACCTCATGGACGGGTCAAGACTGCGCTCCGCCATTCAACCAAAAAATTGTTTTCCATTCGCATTTATATTTGTATTCTATAAAAGCAAAGGAACTGATAGATATATTTCGACAAATTCCGAAAAAAGACTCCGCCAAAGGAAGAGCAGAACGCTGACGTTCTTTGGCGGAGTTTGTAATTTTTTCTCGTAAGATTACAGAGCGTTGTGGATGGTGTTCAGAACCACGTTCAGAGCGTTCACGTCAATCTGACCGGGAGCGGAAGCCTTCGCAGCAGCGCCAAAGGTCATAGCGGAGCCCATGCTCTCGCCCACCAAACGGGTGATAACGCCGGTGCCACGCATAGACATGGTGATGAGGGGGCAGGTGGCAAAGTTGGTGGACATCTCCTCGGTAGCGGCCAAGAGGGTGATAACATCCTTCTTGCAGGTGGGGGTGACGGCAATCTTGGGGATATCAGCGCCAGCGTCCTGCATCTTGCGCAGACGGTAGACAATATCAGACTGGGTGGGAGTGCCCTTCCAATCGTGGTTGGAGGCGATGACCTTCACGCCGTTGGCATGAGCGGCGGCGATGACCTTCTCCACGGCCTCGTCACCGATGAAGATTTCCACGTCAACCAGGTCAGCCTTGCCGGAGGCGCAGACCTCAGCCAGCAGGTCGCCATAAGCGGCGGGGGTCAGCTCGTTGTCAATCTCCTCCTGAGACTTGCCGCCCTCCATGGCGGAACGATACGTCACCAGCAGGGGAATATCATCCAGAACTTCCTGGAGCTTGCCAGCGGTCTCAATGACCTTAGCGGCATCACGGCCACCCTCATACAGGTCAATGCGCCACTCCACGACATCGACGGGGATGGTGTGGAAGGTTGCGGCCTCGGCCAGGATTGCTTCCTCCGTAGCAGCGACGATGGGAACGATGATTTTGGTCTTGCCTTCACCGATTTTGCAATTTTTTACAACAACAGGAATCATAAGGATTCTCCTTTTCAATCAACGGGAACATCCCCCACCCAACGGGTGGGCAGGGGATGAAGATGGAACCATGTAGGAATTACTTTTCCTGGACGTTAGCGGTCAGAGTAGCATAACGCAGGTTGACAAACAGACCCAGAGCGATGCCCACGCCGGTCAGGACGATGTTCATGGTCATAACGCCAGAGGGAGTCATCTTAGCGGCAGCGGTCAGCAGGGTGTAGTTGCACAGAGAAGAAGCGATCATGACCAGAGCGGTGACAGTGCCCTTAATCTTGGGGAAGCACATGTTGCAGACTGCGGTAGCAATCTGGAGCAGGCCGCCGGAACCAAAACCGCCAACGCAGACAGCGCCGATCAGCATCATGGTCTGGCTAGGAGCGATCAGGCACAGAACCATAGCAGCCAGGCAGATGCAGGGATAGACAACGATGAAGCGGACGTTCTTGATGAACTTGGTCAGGAAAGCGGTGCCGACCAGAACGATCAGGCAGGCGAAGGAATAATAGGTCTGCATGATGGAGGGATTCTCCCAGCCCACCACGTCACGGGCGTAGTTCTGAGCGCAGTTCAGCCACAGCTGGAAGGTGCCGGTGCAGGTGAAGCCGACCAAAATCATAGCGATGGACTCAATGGAGAACTTGGTGTGCTTCAGGGACTCCAGCAGACCCTCCTTCTTACCGGCAGCAGCAGCGTCGGTGTCGGGCAGGGGCACGATGAAGATGAGGATAGCCAGAACCAGGTAAGCAATGCCGCAGACGACAAACAGCGGGGTGTAGGAAGTGCCGTTGCCGATGGTGGTGGTGGTCACGGCCATGCCCAGGAAGAAGGGCAGCAGCATCTGAGAGATGGAGATGAAGAACTTGACGCCCATGGTAGCGACGTCGGGCATGTTGGACAGGATCTCGCCCAGAGCGGGATAGATACCGGTATCCAGGAAGGAGTTAGCGATACCGCCGATGACAGCGCAGACATAGGCGATCTGATAGCCGCCGTTGGTGCCAGCCTTGAAAGCGAACATCAGACCCAGCAGATAGACAGCGTAGGACAGGCCGCCGATCATGGTGGAGATCTTACGACCCAGTTTATCGGACAGGGGACCAGCGAAGGGCAGGGCAATCAGACGACCCAGACCCAGAGCGGCGGAAATAGCGGTGATGGACATTGCCTCCACGCCCCAGCTTGCAGCCAGAGACTCCTTAATCACGGCCTGACCCAGAACGGAGCAGCCGACACCGTGAATAAAGTAGTTCAGGTACATGATGAGCGCAGCAGGATAATACTTGCTCATATCCTTTTTCATGTGACAGATACCTCTTTCGTTTTCTTTCTCTTTGTTGGTTTCAGGGAAACACGTTGCTTGCCGGAGCAAGGAATCAGATGCCCAGCTGACCCTTCATGTAGGTAATCAGCTCAGGGGTAATCTCCTTGAGGGTGTACTTCTCAATGGCAATCAGAGCCTGGAAGAGCATCATGCCCAGGCCGTTATAGACCTTGGTGCAGCCAGCCTCACGAGCCTGCTTCATCATGACGGTCTCACGGGGAGCATAAACGGTGTCGCAGACGATGAGGTCAGGACGGAAGAAGGAAGGATCGGGGATGTTGCTCAGATCCTCCAGGGGGTGCATACCCACGCCAGTGGCATCGCAGAACAGGTCAGCCTCAGCCATCAGCTGCTTGAGCAGATCCTTATCAGCCAGGTCGTGCATATAAGCCTTGCAGGAGGTCTGTGCATTGATTTTCTCGCACATTTCCTCACCACGGCCATAGAACTTATCCTTGATGTTGAAGATGTGCATTTCGGCAATGCCGTCGATTGCGCCGACAGCAGCAATGGCGGTAGCTGCGCCGCCGGTGCCGATGAGAACCATCTTCATGCCTGCAAAGTCGATGCCGTCTTCCTTCACTGCCTGCCAGAAGCCAGCGCCGTCGGTGTTGTAGCCCTTGAGGTAGCCGGAGACCTCGCCCTTTTCATCACGGACATTGACGACGGTGTTAATTGCGCCGCACAGTTGGGCAGCGGGGTCAACCTCGTCCAGATACTGATGGACAACGGTCTTGTTGGGCATAGAGATGTTGGAGCCCAGCATCTTCAGGGAGCGGATGGCCTGCACGCTGTCCTTGAGGGTGTCGTTATCGACCTCAAAGGCTAACTGGATGACATCGCAGCCCAGCTTGTCGTATGCCCAGTTATGGGTGGTGGGGGACTGGGTATGGCGGATGGGGTAAGCCATCAGACCAACCAACTCAGTATGACCAGATACGTTCGGCATAGTTTTTTTCCTCCTGTTTTCCTTTTGTGACCGGCGCTTAGCCCGGCCCTGCTTTTCTTCCTGCAATTTCATGCAGTTCCTGCACCTTATTATAGATAATTTTAATCATTAAAACAATGCCATTCTTCTATATAATCTATAGTTATATTAGATAGGTTCATAAACATTAACAATAGATTTCTTGTCATGTTTCAGGTGAAATCGCCTTATTTCTGCGTTATAATGGTTCTATCATTGGGAAAGCAGTTTTAAAAAGGAAATCATACTATCTGAACATTCAGGAGGAGAACCCATGAAAAAAGATTATCCCAGCATTTTTGCGCCGCTGACCGTCAAGCGCACGACCTTCCCCAACCGTATCGTGATGACCCCCATGGGCACCAACTACGGCGAGACCAGCGGCGAGATGAGCAACCGCCATATGAACTACTATATTGAGCGAGCCAAGGGCGGTGTGGGTCTCATCATCATGGAAAACGCCAACGTGGAATACCCCGTCGGCTCCAACGGCACCAGCCAGATCCGCATTGACCACGACAGCTTTATGCCCCGCTATTATCAGCTGGTGGAGAAGCTGCATCACTACGGCTCCATGGTGGCGATCCAAATCAACCATGCGGGCGCTTCCGCTTCTTCCGCAAGAACCAGCGTTCAGCCCGTTTCTTCCTCTGATATCCCCACCAAGGTCGGCGGCGAGACTCCCCGCCCCATGACCAAGGAAGAGATTTTGACCACCGTCAAAAAGTACGGCGACGCCGCCAAGCGTGTGCAGGACATCGGCTTTGATGCTGTGGAGGTTCACTGCGGCCATTCCTACCTGATGAGCCAGTTCATCTCCCCCTACTACAACAAGCGCACCGACGAGTTCGGCGGCTCCGTGGAGAACCGTCTGCGCTTCCCCCGCATGGTGCTGGAGGAAATCCGCAAGCGTGTCGGCCCCTGGTTCCCCATCATCGTCCGTGTCTCCGCTGAGGAGCGTGTCCCCGGCGGCAACACCCTGGAGGATACCCTGGAGTACTTGCAGTATATTGACGAGTTCGTGGACATCTATGATGTTTCCTGCGCTCTGAACCCCTCTCTCCAGTATCAGATTGACTCCAACTTCCTGCCTGACGGCTGGCGTTCTTATATGGCTCGTGCCGTCAAGGAGAAGTACAACAAGCCCGTTATCAACGCCGGTAACTATCGTGACCCCAAGATTGTGGAAGAGAAGCTGGCCAGCGGTGACATTGACTTCGCCGGTATGGGTCGTGGCCTGATTGCAGATCCTCAGTGGGTCAACAAGGTTAAGTTCGGCGAAGAGGACATGATCCGCAAGTGCATCTCCTGCAACGTGGGCTGTGCTGGCAACCGCATCGGTGTCAACCGTCCCATCCGCTGCACCGTCAACCCCGCCGTGCCCGAGGGCGATGCTTATAAGAAGCTGCACGTCAAGAAGACCTGTAACGTCGTCGTCATCGGCGCTGGTACTGCCGGTCTGGAAGCTGCCTGCACCGCCGCTGAGGTGGGCGCAAACGTCTTCCTGCTGGAGAAAACCGACCATCTGGGCGGCCTGTCCGCTTTCATCTCCGATCTGCCCGATAAGCAGCGCATGAAGGACTTCCCCCGCTACCTGGAAAACCGTGCCCGCAAGCTGAAGAACCTCTATATCTTCCTGAACACCGAGGCCACCGTGGAAGGCATCAAGAAGTTCAACCCTGATATCATCGTCAACGCCACCGGCTCCGTGCCCCTGCTGCCCCCCATCAAGGGTTTGAAGGAGAACATCGAGGCTGGCAACGTGGGTTCCATCTTCGACATGATTAACAACTACAACGCCGGTAAGTACCCCGCCGAGGCCTGCGAGGGTAAGAAGGTCGTCGTCATCGGCGGCGGCGCTGTGGGTCTGGATGTCATTGAATACTTTGCTCCTCGTGGCGCAAAGTGCACCATTGTGGATATGCTGCCCGGTATCGGTATGCTCTCCGACCCCATCACCAAGTGCTCCATGCGTGAGCTGCACGACAAGCATAATGTCGTCGAGCTGACCCGCACCGCTCTCCAGGAGGTCAAGGAGAACGCCTTCACCGTGAAGCTGCCCGACGGCACCATCACCGACCTGGAATTTGACTATGGCTTTATGTGCCTGGGTATGCGCTCCAACAATCCTCTGCTGAAGGAACTGGAGGATACCTTCGGTATCAATCCTGACCAGTATGTTTATAACATCGGTGATTCCGTGCGTGCCCGCCGCATCATGGAAGGCACCAACGAGGGTCGTGCGATTCTGAACGTCATGGAGTACAAGGGCTTCCTCGACCTGAACTAATCGCCTAACTTCTCTTCTACCAAAAACGCAAGCTGTTCTTTTTCTTCTAGTATCTGATTTCTGTCTCTCCATTCCCTCTGCCAACCTTTTTCCAACAGACTGCAAAAACAGCTTGCTTCTCCTCCGGCTTTCCATTCTTCCCGGGAAGCCGGAGGTTTTTTCGTTTTGAGCAAAAAACAGCAGAAGTGACCCAACAAAACGGCCATTTCTGCTGTTTTTCTTTGGTATTGGTGTAGCAACCCCCTGTCAGGGGAGCCGGAATTTCCCTCTTTTCGTTTGCATGGTGAAAGAAAAAGGGGATTCCCCTCTCTCACGAAAAGATGAGGAGCTTGCTGTAGGCATAGTTGAGCACCACGACGATGACATTGGAAATGATTTTCCACAGCAGCTTGCTCTGGCTAAAGCAGTCCACCGCAACGAACATAATCAGCAAATCCAAAGTGCCCGTGGAGAGGCGGGAGAGAAAAAACGTGAACATCTCATACATCACCTTTTTCCAGAAAAGGGACTTGCTCTCAAAGACCCACAGCTTATTGGTGACAAAAGCAAACATCACCGACAGCAGCCAGGCAATGGCCACGCTCACCGTATTGGCCAGCCCAAACACCTGGTCACAGGCAAAATAAACCACCACGTTGACCGCCGTGGTCAGCACGCCGAACACCAAATAAAGAATCAGCGCCTTGTTTTTGAAAATCATCTGTTTTATCTTGCTCATTTTACGCACTTAACGTCCTTTTGGTTGGTTTCTGCAATGATATAGTGGGGTCTTCGTTTGACCTCCATGTATGTTTTGGCGATATACTGCCCCATAATGCCCAGGCAAGCCAGCTGAATGCCGCCGATGAAGACAATGGCGCAGATGGTAGAGGCCCAACCCATCACGGGGTCGCCAAACAACAGCTTACGAATGACGATGAACAGCAGCAAAACAAAGGAAACCAGCGTCATAAACAGGCCGGACCAGGACGCAATGCTCAGGGGCACCTGAGAGAAATTGATGATGCCGTCCACGGCGTATTTCATCAGACTCCACAGATTCCACTTGGTTTCACCGGCCACCCGCTCCACGTTTTCATAGGGAAGCCAGTAGGTTCGGAAGCCAATCCACCCAAAAATGCCTTTGGAAAAACGGTTATATTCCGACATGGACACAATGGCATCCACCATTTCATGCTTCATCAGCCGGAAATCACGAGCGCCGTCCACCACATCAGCATCCGAAATCATATTGATGATTTCATAAAAGCGCCGGGCAAACCAACTGCGGATGGGAGGCTCTCCCACTCGGCTGACACGGCGGGTCGCCACGCTGTCATACTCCCCGGATTCCAAAATCTCCACCATCTTGGGCAGCAGACTGGGGGGATCCTGCATATCAGCGTCCATCACCGCCACATAGTCGCCGTGGGCGTTACAGAAGCCGGCGTACATCGCCGCTTCCTTTCCGAAGTTTCTGGAAAAGGAGAGATAGCGCACGCAGGAATCCTTCTGGGCGTAGGCTTTGAGCAGCGCCAGCGTGCCATCCTTGGATCCATCGTTGACAAAGAGCAGCTCTAAGGAATACTTCTCCATCTGAGCCGACACTTTTTTCATCTCTTCGTAAAAATAGGGCAGGGATTCCGCCTCATTGTAGCAGGGCACGATAATTGAAATGGTCATCAACAATCACCTTCTTATTTGCTCAGGAGATAGGTTTCAGAATACTCGCCCACACGCAGCAGCTCATAATGCGCAAACGCCAACGCCTCGGCCAACTGTTGGGGGACATCTTCCCCATAAGGCTCCGGGTAGGTGGCGACGAACAGCACCAAATTCTCCTGGTTGGTTTCCTGGGCGACGTAGCGCTCTACGCCCTCCGTCGAGTTGGAATCCGTCACCAAAACGTCGTCAAACAGCAGCAGCTCCGGCAGGTCGGAGGTGATGGAGGGCGTGTATTCCACGCTGACATAAACGCAGGGAGCATCTGCATACAGCCCCAACTGCTCGTCATAGGACTTGTTTTGCGTGTAGAGATACGAGGGGCTGATTTTGACCAGATTCAGCAGCGCCACCACAACCAGGACGAGCACCCCTCCCCATTCAGCCGCCTTTGGAGGGGAAACTCCCTCCAGTTTCAGGCAGAAAGCAGCCAAAAAGCCCATAGCCAGCGCCATAATGGGATAAACATTATAAATATAACGGATATCCTGATAAGGAGAAAGAATGGCAGCGGCAGCAAAGGCCAGCAGCGACGGAACAATGACGAGGAGGCTTTCCAGCAGGTCACGGTTTTGCTGACAGATGCGCTTAATCTGGCGGAAATTCACCACCAACACCACCAGCAGCACGGCGCACAGCAGCCCCTGGGCATAGGAACGATCCACACACATCTTGGTAAAGAGGAAGATTCTGTGGACATACTGGGAGACGTTCAGCAAGTTATCCACCGTGGTTTGGGCGGAGACCTCCTCCTGGGAGAAGAGCTGCGCATACCAGCAGGGGAACGCCCCGAACATGCACAGCACACCAGCCAGAGCGGAGCAGGAAAAGGCAAAAAACTGAGCGAATTTCTTGTGGAAAAGCAAGTACAAATCGTAAAAAGCGCAGACCAGAAAGGCGTAAAAAACATAGTAATACTGGGTCAGCATACCGGAAAAGATGGTGAGGAAAATCGCCGGATAAAGCCATTTGTTCCCGGTTTTTTGATGCTTGGCTACGAGATACGCCAGCAGAATGGTGAGCAGCGTCAAGAGAATGTACATGCGAATCATCAGCATTGTGGAAAGTCCCACGCCGCCGATACCATACAAAACCATGCTCAACCAGGAGACGGCTCGGCTTTGGAAGAGGGTTCTCGCCAGGCGCTCATACAACACGAGCGTGACGGCAAACAGCACCAGGTTGACACTCAAGCCCACCCATTTGGAAAAAATGCCCGGTGCCAGAGAGGAGGCTGTGTGCAGCAGGAAGTAATACATGGGCGGGTGAACATCCTGGGTTTGGTTGTAGTACACCGAAGCATAGTCAAAGCCGTCTGTTTCCGTCACGGTCAGATAATCCAAAAGCTCATCCTGCGTGAACACGACGCTTTGACCTTCCCACCCGTTGACATCACTGAGCCACGGGGCTCGCTGGCTGTTGGAAAGGCCGTAGGTGTATATTTCATCCAAAAACATGCCCTGTTTTCGCAGGCAGAAAGCAAAGGCAACCAGCGCAATCAGCAGCCATGCAAGGATGTAAACGCCGTTCCGTTTGAAAGCTGTCTTCATTTCGATGTCCTCCCCCATCGTGTGTCCAAATGAAAAAAATTCCATCACTTATCAACAAAATTTGAATGTTCTGCTTCATAATATCACAACCGGCATATGATTCCTATGGACACTACGACAAAAATTTCCCCCAAATCCTGGTTGTTCTATACAAAAAAGCCCACTCCTTTTTCCGGGTTATTGGAAGAGCGTTTTTGTCCGCTCCGCTCGGCCACCGATTGTGCCGGGTTCTTTCCTGCTGGTGATGGGTTCCTTGATTTGAAATAGTGATTCATGTGCCCAATCTATTCATAGGTTATATAAATGAATCTATTGCAAGCAGTAATAAACAAGCCTATAATAGATACCGAGCAAACAAGAGCTGACATTCGATCACGCCTGTCGTTCCAATGGAACGCAAGGCAGAGGTAACTATGGAAGATAAAATTGTATTTTGTAAAGGCGGCGGCTGCACCGCAAAGCTGGGCGCTGGCGTTCTGAGCCGTGTGTTGGAGCGCCTTCCCAAAGGTCCGGCAGACCCCAATCTGCTCATCGGCTACGACAGCAAGGACGATGCAGCGGTATACAAGGTCACGGATGACCTCGCCATTGTCCAAACCTTGGACTTTTTCCCGCCGATGGTAGAGGATCCCTACACCTTCGGAAAGATTGCCGCAACCAATGCCCTCAGCGACATCTACGCCATGGGCGGCACGGTGAAAACAGCGTTAAACATTGTCTGCTTCCCTGAGAAGATGGATCTGAACATCTTAGGTGAAATCATGCGGGGCGGCTCCGAGAAGGTCATTGAGGCGGGCGGTACTCTGGCGGGCGGCCATTCCATTGCGGATTCCGACGTGAAGTATGGTCTTTCCGTGACCGGAACGGTACATCCTGACAACATCTATCCCAACAACCAGGGACAGACGGGGGATGCGCTGATTCTCACCAAGCGGCTGGGCGTGGGCATCATCTGCACCGCCAACCGTGTGCAGGAGGCATCCGAGGAGGCGATGAACGCCGCCATTGCGTCCATGACCACGCTGAACAAATACGCCGCCGAGGTGTGCCATGACTTCACCATTCACGCCTGCACCGATGTGACGGGGTTCAGCTTTTTGGGGCATCTCCACGAAATGATGGACGGAAAGCACTCCTGCGTGGTGTACGCCGAGCAGGTTCCTGTTTTTAAAGAAGCGCTGGATTACGCAGACGAATTTCTTCTCACCGCTGCCGGACAGCGCAACCGCAACCACACAGGGCCTTTCGTGCAATTTGAAGGCGTTTCCTTTGCCATGCAGGAGGTACTGTTTGACCCCCAGACCAGCGGTGGCTTGCTGATTGCGGTGAGCAAGGAGGAAGCAGCAACGCTTTTGCAGCGTCTGCGTGACGTCGGACTTCCCGCAAACATCGTGGGCGAGATTTTGGAACCATCTGATGTAGAAATCCGAGTGGTAAATGCCAAAAACAAGTAAAATTGATATAAAAAACAACTTTTGGAGGACATTATGATTCAAGTCAATGCAATGGGCGATACCTGCCCCATCCCTGTGGTCAAGACCAAAAACGCCATCCGTGAGCTGAACGGTTCCGGCATCGTGGAAACGCTGGTGGATAACGAAATCGCCGTGCAGAACCTCACCAAAATGGCAAACCAGAAGGGCTACGGCGTGAAGTCCGAAAAGCTGGGCGAAAACGAATTCAAAGTTACCATGACCGTCGGTGATGCCGCTCCCGTGGAGGAGGCAGAAGAAGAGGTCCTCTGCGCCGTCCCCGCAAAGAGCAGAAACGTGGTGGTCGTCATCTCCTCCGCTCAGATGGGCGTGGGCAATGATGAGCTGGGCACAGCGCTCATGAAGGGCTTCATTTACGCCCTCGGTCAGCAGGACATTCTCCCTAAGACCATCCTGTTTTATAACGGCGGTGCTTCTATCTCCTGTCAAGGCTCCGCCTCTCTGGAAGACCTCAAGTCCATGGAGGCTCAGGGCGTGGAAATCCTCACCTGCGGCACCTGTCTGAACTTCTACGGCCTCAGCGAGAAGCTGGCCGTGGGCGGCGTGACCAATATGTATGTCATTGCTGAGAAGATGACCCAGGCTGACCTCATCGTGAAACCCTGATGGCACGGCAGAAAAAGCCCGCCCTCATCCTGTCCTTTGCTAAGACTACGGATGCCATGGCGGTGGAAAAGTTTTGTATGACCAACAATCTCCCCGGCAGACTGATTCCCGTCCCCAGAGAGATTACCGCAGGCTGTGGCCTGTCTTGGCGTGCCGCACCGCAGGACGAGGAACTTCTGACCGCCGAGCTGTCCAAGGCAGGACTTGCGTGGAGCGGTCTGTATCATTTGGAGCTGTGAGCATGATTTATCTGGATAACGCAGCAACAACGCTCAAAAAGCCCCAAACTGTCATAGATGCCGTGATAACTGCCATGAATACGGCGGGAAATGCCTCCCGAGGGGCTCACGGCTCGTCTCTGACCGCCTCCCGCATGGTGTATGATGCCCGGGTGAAAATTGCCGAGTTCTTCGGCTGCAAGCGTCCCGACCATGTGGTGTTTACCGCCAATTCCACCGAGGCGCTGAACATCGCCATCAATGGCGTACTCTCCAAGGGCGACCATGTGATTACCACGGATTTGGAGCATAATTCCGTCCTGCGTCCCTTGTATCGTTTGGAGGACGAGGGAGTTATTAAACTGAGTGTCGTAAAAGCGGATAAACTTGGACGGGTAAACTATGAGGATTTTGCGACCCTCCTTCAGCCCAACACGAAAGCAATCGTCTGCACCCACGCCTCCAACCTGACGGGAAATCTGCTCGACCTGAACCAGATTCGTCATGAGGGGATTCTTCTCATTGTGGATGCCTCTCAGACGGCGGGTTCCGTCCCCATCGACATGGAGGCGCTGGGGATTGACATTCTCTGCTTCACCGGTCACAAGGGCTTGATGGGGCCTCAAGGCACCGGCGGAATGTGTATCCGTGAGGGCGTAGAGATTCGTCCTTTTAAGGTGGGCGGCTCCGGCATTTGGTCTTATGAGCGGCATCAGCCAGAGGAAATGCCCACCCGTTTGGAGGCCGGAACGCTCAATAGCCACGGAATCGCCGGACTTTCCGCCGCCGTGGACTATCTGAACCTGGTCGGCTTGGAAACCATTGCAAACAAAGAATGTTCGCTAGCTCGGATGTTTTATGAGGGCGTGAAAACCATCGAGGGCGTTACGGTTTACGGCGATTTTTCCGACTGGAACCGCACCGCCATTGTCACGCTGAACCTTCACGACTGGGATTCCGCCATCACAGCGGATGAACTGGCAGAAACCTACGGCATCGCCACTCGTGCCGGTGCTCACTGCGCCCCCCGGATGCACCAAGCCTTGGGAACCGTGGAGCAGGGAGCCGTGCGCTTCAGCTTCTCTTGGTTCAACACGGAAGAGGAAGTGCAAACGGCAATCGAAGCAGTCAAAGAACTGGCTGAATAAAACATATTTTGAGGAGAATCTATATGAATCTGGTACAAGAGCTTCCCGAGGTGTTTGAAACCTTTGCGGAGCAGAGAAGAAATTCCTTTTTGACGGTGAAGAAGATTAAGGAACAGGGTATCCCCGTGGTCGGCTCCTACTGCACCTACTTCCCCACCGAAATTGCTATGGCGGCTGGTGCGGCAACCGTGAGCCTTTGCTCTACCTCTGACGAGACCATTTCCGCCGCCGAGGAAGACCTGCCCAAGAACCTCTGCCCCCTCATCAAGTCCAGCTACGGCTTTGCCAAGACCGACAAGTGTCCGTTTTTCTACTTCTCCGATGTGGTGGTGGGAGAAAGCACCTGTGACGGCAAGAAGAAGATGTATGAGCTGATGGGGGAATTTAAAAACGTCTTCATCATGGAGCTGCCCAACTCTCAGCGTGATGCCGTGCTGCCCATGTGGAAGGATGAAATCCTCCGCCTGAAAGCGTATCTGGAAGAACTGTTCGGCGTGGAAATCACAGAAGAAAAGGTTCGGGAAGCGGTCAAGCTGAACAACGACATCCGCCGAGCCATGAAGAATTTCTATTCCGTCATGCAGCACGAACCCGCTCCCATCAAGGGCGGCGACCTGTTCAAGGTTCTCTATGGAACGGGCTTCAACTTCAACCGCAAGCAGATTCCCGCCGACCTGGCCGCCCTCACCGAGAAAATCGAAAAAGAGTACGCTGACGGTAAGATGTTGGATTCCCGTCCCCGTATCCTCATCACCGGCTGTCCCATCGGCGGCGTGACGGAAAAGGTCATCCGTGCCGTGGAGGACAACGGCGGCGTTGTGGTTGCCTTTGAGAATTGCTCCGGTGCAAAGTCTCAGGACAGATTGGTGGACGAGGAGGCCGAGGACATCTACGAGGCCATCGCTCGCCGTTATCTGGATATCGGCTGCTCCGTCATGACCCCCAACCCCAACCGCTTGGAGCTGATGGGCCGCCTGATTGACGAATATCAGGTGGACGGCGTGGTGGAGATGACCCTCCAAGCCTGCCACACCTATAACATTGAGTCCAGCACCATCCGCAAGTATGTCACCACCGAGAAAAACATCCCCTATATGTCCGTGGAAACCGATTATTCTCAGCAGGATGTGGGGCAGCTGAACACCCGTATCACCGCCTTCCTTGAAATGCTGGAGTAAGGGATGAACTACATCGGTATTGACATCGGCTCCACCACCGCAAAAACAGCGGTTCTCAGCGAGGACGGAACGCTGCTCTTTCGCAAGGTCATTCCCACGGGCTGGAGCAGCAAGGAAGCCAGCCAGAATTTAAAGGAGCTGCTGGAAGCCAATGGTTTCTCGCCGGAGGCCTGTCCCTGTGTTGCCACGGGCTATGGGCGGGTTTCTGTCCCCTATGCCAAGCGCCAGGTTACGGAAATCACCTGCCACGCAAGGGGCGCCATGTGGCTGCACGAGTTCTCTGAGGGAACCATCATTGACATCGGCGGCCAGGACACGAAAATCATTCAGGTTGCAGGCGGAACGGTGCAGAACTTCCTGATGAATGACAAATGCTCGGCCGGAACGGGGCGTTTTCTGGAGGTCATGGCACGGGCACTGGAAACGGACACCGCAGGGCTATGCGAGCTGTCTGCAAAGGGCGGCGGCGTGACCATCAGCTCCATGTGTACCGTTTTTGCGGAGACGGAGATCATCAGTCTGGTGGGTCGTGGCGAAAAACGGGAGAACATCGCCTATGCGGTGCTGGATTCCATCGCTGACAAGGTGGCGGCGCAGGCAAAAAAGATGCGCATCGGTGAGGGGTTTCTCTGTCTGACCGGCGGACTCTGCGAATGCGAGGAGCTGAAAGCCTCCCTTGCGGATAAGCTGGGACAGGAGGTTATCTCCCACCCTGACGGACGCTTTGCGGGAGCCATTGGAGCGGCTCTCAGCGGAATGAAACGGCGTAGATAAGCATAAGGCAACACCGCACAATAGTCGAATGTGCGTTTTGCTTGTCCTTTTACTCCCAAATTTGCCGTTAAACCCTTGAAATACGTCGGTATTCCTGCGGATTTTCCAACAAATTTGGAAGCAAAATTACGGCGCAATACACACATCCCTATTATGCGGTATTGCCATAAAAAACGTTTGGGCACAGCCTGTTTTTGAATGGGCTGTGCCTTTTTTGTCCTTATTATGACCGTGTGAAAGCGATTTATTACACTTGAAAATAATGATATTTTAATTTATAATAAATCGTCCATGAACACCCAAAGCATCCATGGACAAGAGAAAATTTTTTGAAGCCAAGCCCCGAAACAGAGGGCAAAATACGGCTTGTTTGGAAAAAATGAGCTTGTTTGGAACAGAGAGGAGTTTTTTCATGGAATTGAAGCAGCTGCAATCCTTTGTGGCAGCGGTTCAGCACCAGAGCTTCACAAAAGCGGCGGAGCATCTGTTTTTGTCTCAGCCCACCATTAGCGCCCACATCCGCCAATTGGAGGACGAACTGGGGAAACGGCTCATCCTGCGAACCACCAAAAGCATTGAAATCACTCCGTTGGGACAGGAAATCTATGAATATGCCCTCAGCATTCTCACGCTGAGGGACAGAATCTGTGAGGTATGCAAGCAGCAGACACAGAAGATCATCCACCTCGGTGCATCCACCATTCCATCTTCTTACATTCTGCCGGATGTGCTCCCTGAGTTCGGGGTTCGCTTTCCTGACACCTATTTTGCCATTCACCAAAGCGACAGTCTGGGCATTGTGAACGGGCTGAAAGAGGGGCTCTTTGATGTGGGGATGGTGGGAATGGAGATTGAGGATGATTCCATCGAATGCGTTCCCTTCTGCCGTGACCATATGGTTCTCATCACGCCGGTGAATGAACATTTCCTCGCCTTACACCGTCAGCAGATATCGGTCAGGGAGCTTCTACGGGAACCCATCATTATGCGAGAAAAGGGAAGCGGAAGCAAAAAGGTAGCAGACCGCTTTTTGGAGCACATGGGCTTGTCAGACAGTGACCTGAACATTGTCGCACGCATCAATGACCAAGAAGCAATCAAGAAATTGGTAGCGGGCGGACTGGGCGTTTCCATCATCTCCGAGATGGCAGCAAAGAACTATTTGTGTGAGAAAAGAATTCTCGGGTTCCCGCTGCTGAGTGATGTTTCCAGCCGCAACCTCTATTTTATTTACCGCAAAAATTTTGTTCTGAAAGCTCATATCCAGAAATTTATCAGATATGTCACAGAAAAGTATCAACCGCAGGACTGAGAGGGGGACTTCCCGGAGAGATTTTTCGTCTTTGATTTATTTTGACAAAATAGCACCAGCTTTCTCTGTTTACCAAAACATTTTTAGGGCAATACCGCATAATAGGGATGTGCGGATTGCGCAGTAATTTTGCTTCCACCCGTTACACCTCAGATCAGCCCCAGGCGCTCCATCTCACGAGCCACGCCGTCCTCCTCCACGCTCTCACAGATTCGGTCTGCCACAGCCTTGAGCCGAGGTTCAGCCTTGCCCATAGCGACACCCATTCCCGCCGCCTCAATCATCTCGGCATCGTTCATGCTGTCACCAAAGGCAACAGCATCTTTGACGGATGCTCCAAAGTAGCGGCAAATGGCATCCAATGCCGTTCCTTTATCCGTGCCGTGAGCCGTTACCTCGCCGGAGCACATCTCCTCGTCGGGCATCATATTCTCAAAGGAGACCGCCTTGCCCCGGCGGTTCAGAATTGCGCTGATTTGCTCCATCTGTGCCCTGTTGGTGGTGAAATAGCTGATTTTATAGACGCTTTGACCGTTATAATTCCCCTCGTCCATGAAGGACGGGTCTAACAGCGCCTGCATCAGCCGCCTCAGCTCGGTGCTTCCGCCCCTCATGCGCTCTGCCGCCGCAAAGAACGGCTCAGGGTTCCGCCGATAGCAGGTCTCGGCGCATTCCAGCATGAAATAAAGGTCTTTCTCTTTCCGCAGGCAGTCAAGCGCACGGAAGCGCCCTTGCCGTCCACGTTCCATGCGCCCTCAAACTGGTTAGCGGCGGTAGCGCCGCCCCAGAGAAAATCTTTGCGGAAAACAGACATTTTTATATCTCCTCCTTCAAATTTGGGTCAGGTACGGATAAACTTCTGGTCATGCTGAGGAATACCAGCCTCATCGGAATGATATCGCTCAACCTTCATGCGTAGGTCATACTTTTCCCTCAGCTTCATGATCTCGCCCATCATGGGGGAATCGTGGTGAATGTCCAGCGCCTTCTGGTCACGCCAGCTGTCAATAAGAAGAACGGTTTCCGGGTCATTCATAGGGAAAAAGTAATCATAGCGCTCATTTCCTTCTTCGGCACGGATGGCGGCGGCAACGCCGGAGGACTCCATCTCTTCAGCAAATCGACGTGCCGAGCCGTTTGTTCCGGTGTAATAAAGGTTCACAGTAATACTCATTGTAATTACCTCATGATTTTATGGCAATACCGCATAATAGGGATGTGCGGATTGCGCAGGAATTTTGCTTCCAAATTTGTTGGGAAAGCCGCAGGAATACTGACGTATTTCAAGGGTTTTACGGCAAATTTGGGAGCGAAAGGACAAGCAAGGCGCACATTCGACTATTGTGCGGTGTTGCCTTATCAGAAACGTGAAAACAATGATAAGAGGACAAAACTGTCAGGATGGTTTCTTCCTCATGAAATGGACTCCTACCCGGAGGTGAGAACCACTCCGGGCAGGGTTTATTTGATGGTTAGATGATATCACAAATTCATGAGAATTACACGATGCTAGAATTACACGATGCTCAACAGCTCGTCGCCAGCCTTGACGGAGCCGGAGGCCATGGTCTTGATGGAAACATACTCGTCAGCGTTCGTGACCAGCAGGGGGGTATTGAGCTGATAACCGGCGGCCTTGATGCCGTTGATGTCGAACTCAATCAGAGTCTGACCACGCTTGACGGAATCACCCTCGCTGACCTTGTACTCAAAGAACTTGCCGTTCAGCTCGACGGTGTTCAGACCGACGTGAATCAGCAGCTCCATGCCGTCATCGGTGCTGAGACCGACAGCGTGCTTGGTGTCCATGGTGGCAGAAACGGTAGCGTCACAGGGAGCGACGACCTTTCCCACGGTGGGAATGACCACAGTGCCCTCGCCCAAAGCGCCGGAGGAGAAAACAGCATCAGGGATATCAGCCAGAGCCTGAACCTCACCGGTCAGGGGGGCAGTCAAAACAATCTTGTTGACGAGGGGCTTGGGAGCCTCAGCGGGAGCGGACTCCTCCTCTTCTTCATCGTCAGCCTCGACCTCGGGATCCTTGAACAGGATGAAGGTGACAGCGATGGAGATCGCCATGATGATGACAGCAGCGATAGCGCCGAAGATAACACCGTGCATGGGGTTCTCACCGCCGATAAAGGTGATGAGGGACAGGATGGAGGGAGAACCACCCATGGTGTAACCCTTAACGCCAAACAGACCACAGAACAGACCAGCGATACCAGCAGCGGAGCAGGCACCGATCATGGGGGTCATAAAGCGCAGGTTGATGCCGTACAGAGCAGGCTCGGTAACGCCAGCAACGAAAGCGGAGATGCCGCAGGCAATGCCCTCAGACTTGAGGTCAGCGTCCTTGGTCTTGAGAGCCACGCCGAAGGCAGCGCCGCCCTGCGCCAGGTTGGAGCAGAACATGGTAACAAGAACGATAACGTCCCAGCCCAGAGTTGCGATGTTGTTCATGAACAGGGGGATGAGGGCGTAGTGCATACCGGTCATGACGATGAAGGGCATGGCGGCGGACAGGACACCGACCGTGAGCCAGGGCACAGCGTTATAAGCAGCGCTGAACACATTCGCCAGCAGGTTGCCCATGACGTTGCCGATGGGGCCGAGAACATAGAGAGAGGTGGGGATGCAGATGATGAGGAACAGCAGGGGCTTCAGGAAAGCCTTAACCACGTTGGGAGACACACGGTCAGCGAAGTCCTCCGCCCACTTCATAACGGGAGCCATCAGCAGCATGGGCAGGACGGAAGAGGTATAGGAAGCGGTGATGACGGGGATACCGAACATGCTGGAAGCCTGCATACCGAGGAAAGTACCCTCACCGGCGGACAGGGTAGCAGCAAGGTCAGGATAGCACAGAGCAGCACCGACAGCCATGAACAGCATGGGGCTGCCGCCCATCTTTTTTGCGATGGTGGAGCCGAGGAAGATGGGCAGGAACATGAAGAATGCGTCCGCAAAAGCGTACAGCAGAACGTAAGTAGAAGAGGTGGAATCCATGCCGCAGAAGGTGGTGAGGAGGGGCAGGATCACCTTTTGAGAGACTCGGATGGAATAGCGCTTGCGCCCATAAGCCACCACCTTTTCCGCAATGACCCAAAACTCGTCTGGAATCTCGGAAAAGAGCTGCTGGAAGTGAGCGCTTTCGTCCTGATTGGCGGGAAAAAAGCACCGTTCCACCCGATTCTGGTCGATCAAGTCACCGCTTCGCTTCTGGAAGCCGATTCCTTTTCCCTGACAGATCAGTTCACTTCCGCTGTCATCCCGTGCGAGTACCATATTATGATTTAACGCCTTGATGACTCGCATGAAACAGCCCTCTCTCTTGAACAACAAAAAAACAGACACAGACACACCAAAAGGCACGCAATATGGGACGAAATCCCTATACTATGACCTATTTCGTGAGTCTTGCCTGCATGACCAGTCACAAATCACTATTTGAATTATATAAGCAACTTCCTTAAAAGTCAACTGTGCTATTCCACAAAAAAAGAAGCGCTAATTTTGTGGAATATTGCTATACACAATTGTCCTCTTTGGGGGTACCAAAGGAAGATGGAACTAAACATGACTTTTCAAGCATACTTCTCACTTGAGAGCATTGAGAATAAGCTTTTGCTCCGAAAGCGTTCCGTAATTGAGTCTGTGAATGATTTCCTAAAGAATATTTGTCAGATTGAACACTCCCTCTATCGTTCCGTTGCTAACTTCTTCATCAATGTTGTTGCTGGAATTGCTGCCTATTCTTTTCTCCCTTCCAAACCTTCTATTCTTCTCCCCTCTCCAACAGACGAAAAAAGAAGAAGCACCTGCCCAGCCTCCCATGAACGAATCCATGCTGAAACTGATGCAAATGCTTCAAGAATCTCCTGAAAAGGCTGCATCTCTGATGTTACTTTTAGGACTGAATTGACGCTCACACCGACACTCACACAGGGCTTTGTTCCCAAATGTTCCCACGGGAGTTCCCCCGATTTTCAAAAGGCTCCAGAAGTAACAAAAAAGTTCTGAAATCCTAAGACTTCAGAACTTTAATGGAGCTGCTAAGCGGATTCGGACCGCTGACCTCATCCTTACCAACCGGTAAGAGTGAGTGTTAAGGGTGCTTCACTTGTATTATCCGATGTTATCTGGTTTAAAAAGTTGCAAATTCACATTTTTCGACTTCCCGTTCGAAACCGTCTTTTCCCTGCTGATACCCCTTTGTTTGCCAAAACGTTTCCAGAATTGTTTCCACGAATTGATGATAGATGCCTCACGAGCCTGCTGAAAAGTGGGCTTTATTCTTTCTTAACCTTTCTTCAATTAGACATCTAATATTTCTATAGCAAGTTACACAAGCTTTGTTCTGGCGGAAGGCATAGTGCGTCTGCAAATTACAAAGAATCTTCTGCATTCCAGTCAATAGTGAACGACATTTTCAGATGCACAGATTTTCTTAACAATCACTTCTGCTTCTTTTGAGCAAAGATAGTTCAGCGTTGATTGAGGAACAAGGCTGGAAAGGGCGTCAAAATCCCCTCTCTGGATACATTGACGCACGGTAGAGGCACTGATAACCGCTCCGCCCATCTCCTTTCGGGGCACAACCACACATTCCACGCCGCTTTTGGGCAACTCCGACTTCATAACCTCGTTATAGATGCCTGTCACCTGACTGTGAGGCTCCTCTCCCACATAGCGGCGGTTGATGCCAAGCTCGGCGGCGATACGTTGGAACACGGCAAGGTCTAATTTGGCGTGGCTCTCGATGATATTGGCTTCGTCCTTTAAAAAATAGCTGGGGAAGGTGGCGGAGGAGATGATATAGGGGCCGCTGTCGTGATAGACGATATTTTTGAGGTGCTTGGTGCCCTCCATCACCAGCTTTTTACGCACGGCGAAGGGAACAAGGCTTGCGTCCTCGCTGACGATGAAGAGATGCACCACGTCATTTTCTGCCGCCGCCTTTTCCACAAGGTACTGATGTCCCAGCGTGAAGGGGTTTGCGTTCATGACCAGAGCGGCAATTTTCTCCCCGTCCTGCTTTTTCTTGCGGAGATTTTTCAGATAGTTGGGGAAACCTGTGCGGCGATTCTCCATAAACACCACCTTGTTTTCCACCCGTGCGATCTCGTGAAAGCCCAGATCACCGAAAAACTTTGCGGATTCCGGCTTGGTATAGAGGAAAAGCTGGATATTTCCACGTTCAAACTGCACTTCGATGAGATGAGAAATAATCTGATTCAGCAGCCCCTCGCCCTGATGAGAGCTGTCCACGGCGAAGCATCGGAGGGTATTTCCGAAGCAGCTGCCCGTGGCGATCACGTTATAATCCTCATCGTACATGGCACAGGTGTAATCGAGGTTTCCGTCCCTCTGGATGCCCTCTTTTTTCAGCAGGGCTTCCACCTGTGCCATCGCCATGCTTCCCGTTACCTGTGAAATGGAATATGCCATGGTCATTCATTCTCCTTCAAAAAATACAGAAAATAGGTCATAGCCAGCAAATCGGCACTTCCCCCAATGGAAAGGTTCTGTCGGATGAACGCCATGTCCAGCCGTTCCAGCTCGGTGAGGGGCAGGCTGCCGTCATGAGCCTTCAACAGTTCCCGAACCTCCCCCGTCACTCGCAGCTGCGTCTCACGGTCACTTCTGGCGATGAGGTTGGTGTCGTCGGTGTGGGTCAAAATGGCAAGCAGTGCGCTGCAGCCTGCATCGTTGAGGGAATGTCCCCTGTCCAGCCCCTTTTGCAGCGTGGGGAGACCGATGTTCTTTACAGCGGGGAAGCCCTCCTCAGCCTGACCACGAACGCCGGTGATGCCATAGCGCAGGAAGAGCCGCTGTCCCACGGTTTTTGCGTTCTCCTCGGTGACACCCGTAAAGTCTGCGGCGGTCAGACCCTCGGTCATGGCGGCGCACTCGTTCAGAACGGTATCCGTGTCAGTCCAAAGGGACACCTCCAGCCGTCCCAATGCTCCGCACAAAATACCAAGGGAAAAAATGGCTCCCTTGTGGGTGTTTACCCCCTTTGTGGCACGATTCATGGCGGATTCTGCCTGTTTTCCTGCCCAGCGGAGCCTTTTCATTGTTTCATGGGGTTCCAGCTCTGCCGTGTCCATGCCGATTTCGACACACTCTGCAAAGTAGGGATGCAGTGCCGCAGAGCTTGCCATAAAGGTGAAAATATCCATGTCCCGATGGCTGCCGCTGTTGCTTCTGTCCACCAGTCCGGGCTTGGGAGTGGTGGCGACCTCATACAAAAGGCTTCTCACGGCAAGCTCTGCCACACGGTCGCTGTCCTCTTTTCGGAAGGTGGTTCGGAGAATATCTGCCGTTTTTTCCTGTAGTTCCGCAACGGTATGTACCCTTCGGCTGGAGCAGGCTTTGGCAGGACCGCCGCAGATGAGACATTTCCGTTCACTCAGGCTCAGTCCCTTACGGCTCACCTGATTTCCGTCACAATCCAGAACATCCATGTCAAAGAGCCGACCAACGGGGGCATTGTCCTCAATCTCACAGGTCAACGCCTTGACCCTCAGCGGCTCACCCTCCACCACATAAAAAGCCTCATTTCCGGTGAACTCGGTGATTTCTGCCTGAAAAGTGACCGGAATCCCCACTGATGCCAGCTGTTCCGTCAGCATACGCTGTCCCAGTCGAAAGCCCCGCAAAATCCCGTCGTTGTTCTTGATGGGGCCGGCAATGTTCATGGTGAAGCAGACCAGCGTTTTGTGGTGCTTTTTCAGCAGTGCTTGCTGTGCCCAATACCGCCGTTCCCGTGCCTCCAGCATATCGGGCAGCTCAACTTGTCTCACTTGCATAGCCTTGACATCCTTCCATAATCAGCATAAGTGTGGGATTGGCGTTATAAAAAATCCCACCCTGCTCAGTTCACATCACAAGGTGGGATTTCCAGAAAGATTTTGCCCGATTTGAAGTAAAGTCAGAAAACACTACTCTCAGGCTTCTTCGATGTAATCTGCAATCATTTCAAACTGCTCGGCTTCATTGGACTTGTCATTTTTCTCTGCCTTGCCGAAAATGGCTTTGGCATCAAGAATATAACTTCCGAAAATGTGGGCATAGATGTTATGATTCATATCTTTGACCTCCAAACCCTTCTGATTTTTAAAGAGTACAGACACAAAACGAGCATTCTGTGACTGTACTCTTTTGTTTTTGACCCTTTGATTTCACTGAGTTCACTGATCCGGCACTGGAAATGAGAAAAAACTCAGCGAAATCAAAAGAAATCAGTCGTCGAACTCGAAGTCCTTGACCTCACGAACGACGTCGATGATGGTGCCGTCACGAGCCTCGATGATGCCGACAACACGCTCACCGAACTTGACACGGTCAGGTTCGCCAACGATGGAGTAAGCGATGTCACGCAGCTCCTCGATGGTCTTCAGAGGCACACAGTCAGCAGCCTTCAGAGCGTTCAGAATGTCCTGACGGGCAAGGTTGACGGCTACGCCGTAATCGGTGACAACAACGTCAATGGACTCGCCGGGAGTGGTGACGGTGGTAACATCGGTGCAGATGGCGGGGATACGACCCTGCAGCAGGGGGCAGATGACGATGGTGCACTTTGCGCCCTGTGCGGTGTCGGGATGGCCGCCCTGAGCACCGGTAATCATACCGTCAGAG
>JAKSQD010000038.1 GCA_024404315.1 Oscillospiraceae bacterium | reverse complement strand
ATCCGTCAGTTCAACCTGATGTTCAAGACCTTCCAGGGCGTGACCGAGGATGCCAAGAACACCGTTTATCTGCGTCCTGAGACCGCTCAGGGCATCTTTGTCAACTTCCCCGCCATTCAGCGCACCACCCGCAAGAAGATGCCCTTCGGCGTGGCTCAGATCGGCAAGAGCTTCCGCAACGAGATCACCCCGGGTAACTTCACCTTCCGTACCCGTGAGTTTGAGCAGATGGAGCTGGAGTTCTTCTGCAAGCCCGGCACTGACCTGGAGTGGTTCAACTACTGGCGCAACTTCTGCCATCAGTGGCTGCTGGATCTGAACGTGAAGGACGAGAACCTGCGCCTGCGTGACCACAGCCCCGAGGAGCTGTGCTTCTACTCCAAGGCTACCACCGACTTTGAGTACCTGTTCCCCTTCGGCTGGGGCGAGCTGTGGGGCGTTGCTGACCGTACTGACTACGACCTGACCCAGCATCAGAACACCTCCGGCAAGGATATGACCTATTTCGATCCCACCGACAACACCCGTTATATCCCCTATGTCATCGAGCCTTCTCTGGGCGCTGACCGTGTGGTTCTGGCCTTCCTGATTGAGGCCTATGACGAGGAGGTCGTGGGCAAGGATAAGAAGGGGAACGAGGACGTTCGTGTGGTCATGCACTTCCATCCCGCTCTGGCTCCCTTTAAGGCCGCTGTTCTGCCTCTGAGCAAGAAGCTGGCTCCCAAGGCTATGGAGGTTCAGGAGATGCTCTCCAAGTACTACATGGTGGACTATGACGACACCGGCTCCATCGGCAAGCGTTATCGTCGTGAGGATGAGATTGGTACTCCCTATTGCATCACCGTTGACTTCCAGACCGTGGGCGACGACAAGACCGAGGCGGACAACGCTGTCACCATCCGTGACCGTGACACCATGGAGCAGGTTCGTGTGCCCATCAGCGAGCTGAAGGCCTGGCTGGATGAGAAGCTGGCGTATTAAGCGCTGATTGGAACAAGAGCGGCTATTTGACCAATCGTTGTTTGCTGGCAAGCCGTTGCCGCTTTTGTTCCCTCATCTTCCCATAACCGCAAAAAAGCCATTGAATCCGTTGGAAAGCATCCGATTGGTTCAATGGCTTTTGCTTTTTTGTTTGATTGAAGCTAAGAAATAAGCAAAGCTCCCTTACCCTTTTCTCTCGGCGTGAATCTGCACGACTTTCATGCCGGTTTCTCTCAGACGCTCAATGGCGGCGGGATCGGCCTTTTCGTCGGTGATGAGCGTCCAAGGGCGCTCATAGGTGCAGCTTCCGTATTGGTTTTCGTGAGCGCTGCGGCTTTTGATTTTGGTGTGGTCGGCCAGGATGTAGAGCGCCTTTTTGGTGCGGGTAATCATGGATTCGTTGATGCCGATTTCGGTGGGGATGTCATAGCGGAACTCGCCGTTGTCGTACACCGCTGCGCAGCCAATGAAGGTTTTGTCTGCTTCCATGGTCAGCAGATTGCGCATGACATAATCGCCCACCATAACGTTTTCTCGCACTTCACCGCCGGTGAGGTGAACATGAACCCCCTCCGGGAAGGTCTTGCCCAGGGCGTAGCCGTTGTTGGTGAAAACGGAAATGGTTTTGTTTTCTACATATTGCAGCAGGTTGAGGGCGGTTTGACTGCCGTTGATGAAGAGGGAATCCCCGCTCTCCACGAAACGGGCGGCGTATTTGGAGATAAGCTCCCGATACATGGCGATTTCTTCCGCTCTGGTCATGCTGTGCTGGCGGGGCAGGGAAGAGGCACCGCCGTAAAAACGCCGAATCAGATGTTGTTCCTCCAAAAATTGCAGGTCACGGCGGACGGTCATCAGAGAAATATCAAAGGTATGAGCCAAATCTTCTACCTTGGCTTCTCCCTGCTCCTGAATGAGGGCGAGAATTTTGCTCTGGCGGTCGTCAACAGATTTTCTATCTCTTTTCATAGCAAACCTCTCCTTTTCTCATCCTAAGAGGGTTAAAATATCGGTCAAACGAATGATTTTAATAATGTCCTCCGGGGCGTTTTGGTCGTCGGGAGAGAACCAGGCGGCTTTCATACCAACGGACAGGGGGCCGAGGACATCCTTTTTCAGACTGTCGCCTACAAAGAGGCATTCTTCAGGGGGACACGCTGCCTTCTGAACGCAGAGGCAGAACAGGTCGGCGTCGGGCTTTTCCGTCTGCGCTTCCTCACTGGATACCATAAAATCAATGTAGGATTCCAGCCCCAGCGTTCGCAGCTTTTGCAGCTGGAGTCGGGCGGTCATGTCCGTGCCGATGCCGATGGTGATTCCCCGGCGCTTGAGCTCTGCCATGGTCTGAGCTGCTCCCTCTGTGGGGACAGCGTGCTGCAACAGGGTGTTCCAGTAGAGATCATTCATGGTGAGGGCGTGATAAATGGGCTGATGCAGGCTTTCCAGCATGTTTTGGTAACGAATCAAGCGGTTATGGATGGTAGAGACGTTTCCCATCCGGCTTTTCAATTGTTGTTGGGTCTCCCGGTGGAGGAGGGTAAACGCTTGGGCAGTTACACCCAGATGGGTTTCGGCGTAGTCCAAAAGAGCGGCAAAAGCGAGCTTGTGTGCCTTATCGTAGCTGTAAAGCGTATTGTCGATGTCAAAGAGTACAGTTTTTATCACGGCATCCATCTCCTTTTATGTGCGTTTCTATCATAACAGAAAACGTAAAATTAGACAAGTGAAAATTTTCGACTTTTTTTCTTGGGGAAACCTGTCATAGCAGGTCGGAACGAACCACAGCGGCTCCTTTGTAATCAGGACGGCGGCGAACCAGGCGGCTTCAAAGCTGCCCCGCAGAGAAAACCCGCTGCCAGCCCATGGACGGACGGAGGAACGCTGGATGTGATTGCGGTTTTTTCCAGCAAGAAATCTGTTGTTCATAAAAAATTTCCACAAGAATTAGTTGAAATGTGCCGAGAGTTATGGTAAAGTAGGTACATGAAAAAGCCCCCCTCCTTTTTGGAATGCGGGTGTGTAACAATAAACTAAGGAGTGATTCCCAATGGTAAGAGTCATCATGGATACCGCTGGTGCTGGCAAGACCAAGCAGCTGATCGACCTGCTGAACGCCTCTGTGGAAACGGAACACGGTAATGTCATCTGCATCGAGAGAAAGCATGAGCTGACCTTTAACCTGCATCATGATATCCGTCTGGTCGCTGCTACTGATTATGACCTGAAGTCCATCGACGTGTTCAAGGGCTTCCTGTCCGGCATGTACGCTGGTAACTACGATATCACCCACATCTTCGTGGATAACCTCTGCAAGATCGTTGGCACCACTGACAGCATGGAGATCGAGAAGTTCCTGAACTGGATGGACGTTTTCGGTGAGAGCAATAACATTAAATTCACCGTCACCATGTCCGCTGTTCCCGAGCTGGAGACCGAAGGCATCAAGAAGTACTGCTAAGGCAGTCCCGCCGCCATCCAAACAGACAGAGAGTACTCCTGTAAGTGTGCAGGGGTACTCTTTTTTGCCCTTCTTTCCGGCAAAAAATAGCTGTTTTGGCTATTGAAGCAGGATTCCAGCCATGATAAAATAACAGGCAGAATCAGAAATCAACAAAAGGGAATGGTGATAGTAAGAAAGTGGGTTGGTGTGTTTTTCACCCCTCCGTCACGGCTTACGCCGTGCCCTGTTAGGGGAGGCATTTTCTCTCCCACCATACAAAGGTAAAAGAGGGAAGTTTGGCTCCCCTAACAGGGGATCTGTCAGCGAAGCTGACTGAGGGGTGATTCCAATAGATAACAACCCACTTTGATACTAACACCAAGGGAATCCATCCTTTATCATCATACAGCAAGGAGTAACTATGGCAGCATCATTTGTAGATACCGCAAGGATTACCATTATCGCAGGCCACGGCGGACACGGTGCCGTTGCCTTCCATCGTGAAAAATATATTGCCAACGGCGGCCCGGACGGCGGCGACGGCGGAAAAGGTGGCAGCGTCGTTTTCGTTCCTGATAAAAGCATGTCCACCCTGATGGACTTCCGCTATAAAAGAAAATATACCGCCGAAAACGGCATGGATGGTTCCAGCGCCAAAAAGACGGGTCGTGACGGAAAAGACCTGGTTATCAAGGTGCCCATGGGCACTGTGGTCAAGGATGCCGCCACCGGCGAGGTCATCCAGGACATGACCGGCGTAGAGCGCTTTGTGGCCGCCAAGGGTGGCCGAGGCGGCTGGGGCAATCAGCACTTTGCCACTCCCACCCGTCAGGCTCCTCGTTTTGCCAAGGCGGGTCTTCCCGGTGAGAGCCGAGACGTGATTCTGGAGCTGAAGCTGCTGGCGGACGTGGGTTTGGTTGGTTTCCCCAACGTGGGCAAGTCCACCCTGTTGAGTGTGGTCTCTAAGGCACACCCCAAGATTGCAAATTACCACTTCACTACCCTCATGCCCAATCTGGGCGTGGTCTATGTGGATGAGGGCGTAAGCTTTGTGATGGCCGATATTCCCGGCATCATCGAGGGCGCCAGCGAGGGTGCGGGCTTGGGCTATGACTTCCTCCGCCACATTGACCGCTGCCGTCTGCTGGTGCATCTGGTGGACGTTTCCGGCAGTGAGGGTCGTGACCCTGTGGAGGATTTCGACACCATCAACGCCGAGCTGGTTCAGTATTCCCCTGAGCTGGCCGACCGCCCCATGATTGTCTGTGGCAACAAGACCGATATCTGCTATGACACGGAGAATCAAGAGCGCCTGAAAGCCCATGTGGAAGAGCTGGGCTATACCTACTTTGACCTCTCGGCGGCCACCCACGGTGGAACCCGTGCTCTGGTGGAGAAGATTGCGGAAGAGCTGGCCTCGCTGCCCCCTGTCAAGGTCTTTGAAGCCACCTATGTGCCCCGTTTGCCTGTCATCGACACCAGCAAGGAGGTTTCCGTGGAGGTGGAAGATCACTATTGGTTCGTGGAAGCACCCTGGCTCCAGCATCTGGTGGCCTGCACGACCTTCTCTGACTTTGAAAGCCGAAACTGGTTTGATAAGCAGCTCCGCAACGCCGGTCTTTTTGACCACCTGGAAGCCATGGGCATTCAGGACGGTGATACCGTGGTGATGTACGACCTTCAATTTGAATATCAGAGATAACCGCTCTCACAGCGTCCGTCCCGGCTTCCGCCTGGGCGGATGTTTTTTGCGTTTTGGAAGTTTTTTTCGGAAAACCATTGACTTTCCCCCAGGGTTAAGGTTTATCATCATACCATCCAAAGGAAAACCAATCCGAAAGAAGGGCGAGAACATGAAAATTAAGGATGTGGAAAAGTTGACGGGTCTCTCTCAAAAGAGCATCCGTCTCTACGAGTCCAAGGGGTTGTTGAAGGTCAACCGTAAAAACGAAAACGATTACCGGGACTTCACAGAGGAGAACGTGGAACAGCTTCGCTTTATCCGTCTTCTGCGCTATCTGGATTTCTCCATCAGCGAAATTGCCGGACTCATGGACGCAGGCGAGGAGGCAATCCGTGCGGCGCTGGAACAGAAAATAGGGGAGTATGGACAGCAGAAGGTGGAACAGGAACGCAAGGTCGCCCTTTGCCGGTCGTTGAGCCGAGATCTATCCAGGAAGGAAGCGTTTTCCAAAATCAAGGAGGAATACCTCAGCCTGGTGGATACCTTCCAGGATGAAGAATTCCTGACCGCCGAACGAGAGTGGAAGGAGTCCCTGCATCCTTCTCTGGGCGGTGTGCTGGTGCTAACGCTGGTTCTTTCCGGCCCCATTCTGGGCCTGTTCTGGAATATTTCTGACCGGAAGTGGGACGGAATGCTGCTTGCGGCAGGGGGCGCTCTGGTTTCGGCGCTGCTTGTCGGGGTGCTGTGGACCAATTTCATCATTGCTTGGTTGGAGGAGCGAGAGCTGCAAAAAAAGAGAAATAAAGGCTCTTTGTGGCGTTTTCCGGTGCTGATTGTTGCGGTGGTTCTGACCCTTTTGATGTTTGCCGGTCTGTCATGGGTACAGCAGCAGCTTCTTTGCCCGGAGGGGTGGCTCTTTTATGCCCCGGAGCGCTGGAGCATGGCGGGCGTGATTGTCTTGGGAGAGGTTCCCCTTATCTTGGTGATTTTGGGCGTGCTGGGACGGAGAACGGGCAACTCAGATTATGAGGTGGGTCAGAGCTTTATTGGTCTGGTCAAACGGTGGTGGAAGGTTCTGCTCCCCGTCTGGATGGTGGGGGTGTATCTCTGCCTGATTTCTGTCAACGTGGTGATGGAGGACGAGATTATCCGCTACAGCCCCCTTCATCCGCTGGGGCAGCGTTATTCCTACGCCGATGTAGAACGGGTTGAGGCGGGCTACCGGAGAAAAGGAGAGTTTTACTATAAGGCATGGATGGGGAAGGTGTGCTGCGATTTCAGCGAGGCTTCGCCCAACGAGGCATACCCAGCCTATGAGGATACTTATCTGGAGCTGGAGGAATTGGATGTTGCCCTCATGCAGGCCGGAGCGGAAAAAACCTCTGACGGGAAGTATCAAAACCGTGCCCATTTGGATCAGCGGTATCTGGATCGCTTCCAGCGCATCCTCAACAACGGCGTGACGGAGTAAAAACGCTCTTTTTCTCTTGCAAACATACCCGCTATCCGCTATAATAGCCCCATTGACGCAAAAAAGAACGCCCTCTGCGAGAGCGTCCAAGGTGGGAGAATGTTTGGAGGTGCACAGCACCCCGTTTGGACCCAATGATTGGATTGGGTGAGCTGCACCTTTAGCATACCCCCATCGCTTCCGTTTGTCAAACACTGTTTTTGTAGAAAAGGGACAAAAAATGCTGATTTATAATGTGAATATCCATTCTATGGATAACTTTGATTCTGAAAGCGGATATGTAGAAATTGTGGGCGGTAAGATTGCCGCTGTGGGCGCTATGGAGCGCTGTCCCTCTCCCGGGGAAGGGGATGTGGACGGCAAAGGCGCTCATCTGTACCCCGGATGGATTGACGCACATTGTCACCTGGGTCTGCTGGCCGACGGCCTGCCCTATGACCAGGACGATTGCAACGAGGAGAGCGATGCCGTGACCCCTCAGCTGCGTGCCATTGACGGCCTTTATCCGATGGACAACTGCTTCCGGGAGGCCAGAGAGGGCGGCGTGACCACCGTTTTGACCGGCCCCGGCAGTGCCAACGCCATTGGCGGACAGTTTGCCGCCATCAAAACCGCAGGCCGTTGGATTGATGATATGGTGGTTCTGGCTCCGGTTGCCATGAAGTTTGCTTTGGGGGAAAATCCCAAAAGCGTCTACAGCGAGCGGAAGGAAAGCCCTATGACCCGCATGGCCACCGCCTCCCTCATCCGGGAAAAGTTGGCCGAAACGCAGGAATACCTCCGCAAGAAAAAGGCCGCCGAGGAGGACGAGGAAAAAGACGCTCCCGATTTTGATGCCGGGCTGGAAGCCCTCATTCCCGTGGTGGAGGGCACGCTGCCCGCTCACTTCCACGCCCATCGTGCCGACGACATCGCCACCGCCATTCGCATTGCCAAGGAGTTCCGCTTGAACTATGTCGTTGTCCACGGCACAGAAGGCCATCTGGTGGCGGATATTCTGGCTCGGGAAGGCGTTCGTGTCATCACTGGCCCCATCATTGGCGACCGCAGCAAGCCGGAACTGATGCGTCAGACGGTGGAAAATACGTCCAAGCTGGCGGCGGCGGGGGTCAAGGTAGCCATCTGCACCGACCACCCTGAAAATCCCGTCCAGTACCTGCCCTTTGCGGCTTCCATCGCTGCCCGCCACGGTTTGGATAAGGAGCAGGCGCTGCGTGCCATTACCATTGAGGCGGCGGAGATTGCCGGCATTGCAAACCGAGTTGGCTCCATTGCGCCCGGCAAGGACGCAGATATGGTGCTCTACAGCGGCCACCCCTTCGACTTTGACAGCCGAATCTGGAAGGTGTGGATTGACGGCGAAGCGGTTTACAGCGCCGATTAACCGCCCTGGTTGCTGTCTGTTTTCAAAAGAGAAGATCCCCAGCCCATCCACAAAGGGAAACGGCTGGGGATCTTTTTTTGCTCGACAGGAAATGAGAACGTATGGATCGGCTCTTATTCTGCCTGTTTTTCTTCTTCCTGCGTCCAACGCTTGAACGTACCAGGAGAAACGTGGAGCATTTGGGATGCGGCGCGTGCGCTGATCTCACCCGACTGATACATGGTAAAGACTGTCTGGAACTTTCTGGGGCGCTTGGCTGGGGGACGTCCCAGTCTTACGCCACGTTCCCGGGCATTCTTCAGACCTTCACTCTGTCGGCGCACCAGATCAGCATGACGCATGGCTTCATCTTCTCCGACGATGGCAAGAACCTGGTCGGCGATGGCATCGTCAGTCAGAAGTGCGCGAATCTTGCGTTCGTTTTCAGCTAACATGAGCAGCCTCCAATCCATGGAAGCAGAAAAAACTCCATCCCGTGAAATGAGGCTCAAAAGAGAAATGCGATCCGGCGACCCTCCCCGATGCCGAATCCGCACAAAAAACCTCAATAGACTGCGGCGGTAAGCCGCAGCCAGGACGAAGCGGTCATATTCCGCTCCATTTGTAATCTGACAGATTCATTATATAGAATAAGCAACGAAATGTCAACCTGAAAACTGGATATTTTGTGAAATAAAAATACAAATAGACAGATAAAAGAACGTAAATTAGAATGATAAAATGCAAAGAAGTGTAGACTTATGCCACATTTTTTAGGCTTTTGTCCAACTAACGCCGCCCTTGAAGTCTTTTAGCTCAATACCCTGAGCTTTTAATTCATCACGGATACGGTCGCTTTCGGCCCAGTTCTTGTTTTTACGAGCTTCACCACGCTGTGCCAGCAGATCATGAACTTTTTCGGCCAGTTCAGGCGCTGCGTCAGCGGGAGCGGTAATCACATAGTCAGCGGCAGCGGAAGCGCTGGCGGTTTTGGCAGCCTGACGCATCTTAGCGGCGCCTTCCAGCAGGTTCAGAGAAAGAACGGTGTCGTAATCGCCCAGCAGGAAGAGCTTGGTTGCGTCGTCCAGATTCTTGCCTTTGAGCACGTCATAGATGTTGGAAAGGGCGTTTGCGGTGTTCAGGTCGTTGTCCAGAGAGCGCTGGAATTTTTCCTGATAGGGCTTGGCGGCCTCTTTGTTGGGTTCTGCGCCGGTATCGGGGTTCAGAGCGGCAATGCGGGTCAGCAGCTTGTTGTAGGCGGTCACGGCGTTGTCCAGGTTCTCCCAGGTGAACACCAGGCTCTTGCGGTAATGGCTCTGGAGGCAGAACAGACGGTAAACCAGGGGATCATAGCCCTTTTGCTCCAGCAGGGAGACGGTCAGGAACTCACCCTTGGACTTGGACATCTTGCCGTCGGAGGTATTCAGGTGGTGAACGTGGAACCAATACTTGCACCATTCGTGCCCCAGGTAACTTTCGCTTTGTGCAATTTCATTGGTGTGGTGGGGGAACATATTGTCAATGCCACCGCAGTGCAGATCCAGATACTCGCCCAGGTGCTTCTTGCTGATGCAGGAGCACTCAATGTGCCAGCCGGGATAGCCCACGCCCCAGGGAGAATCCCATTTCAGCGCCTGATCCTCAAACTTGGACTTGGTGAACCACAAAACAAAGTCAGCCTTGGAGCGCTTGTTGGTGTCCTCGTCCACGTCCTCCCGCACGCCCACGGCCAGGTCATCCTCCTGGAAGTCGTTGAAGACATAGTAGCGCTTGAGCTGGGTGGTGTCAAAATAGATGTTGCCGCCAGCCTGATAAGCAAAGCCCTTGTCCAGCAGAACCGTCACCATGTCGATGTAGTCATCAATGCAGTTGGTGGCGGGCTCCACCACGTCGGGGGTTTTGATGTTCAGCTTGGCGCAGTCGGCAAAGAAAGCGTCCGTATAGAACTGGGCAATCTCCATGACGGTTTTGTGCTCACGGCGTGCGCCCTTGAGCATCTTATCCTCGCCCTCGTCGGCATCGCTGGCCAGATGACCCACGTCGGTGATGTTCATGACTCGGGTCACGTCGTAGCCCTCATAGCGCAGAGCCTTTTCCAGAACGTCCTCCATGATGTAGGAGCGCAGGTTGCCGATGTGGGCGAAGTGGTACACGGTGGGGCCGCAGGTGTACATGCTCACTTTGTTGTCAAAGCGGGGGGTGAAGACTTCCTTGCGGCGGGTCAAAGAGTTGTAAAATTTCATAGCAAAGTTCTCCTTGTTGCGGTCAGCGGAACGAGGGGGAAAAAGAAAAAACACCCTTGCAATCATCTGCAAGAGGCGTTTTGCGCGGTTCCACTCTGTTTTATCACTCGTTGGGCGGGTAACGGTGCCGTACCGGGGACATTACTCCCGCACTCACGGGCGCACTTCGTGCCGTGTCCACAGAGCCGCTTTCATCCGGCGACGGCTCCTCGCTTGGTGGACGGGATGGCATTACTCTTCCCGGTCAATGTGCAAATCTGATATACAGCGGTAGTTTATCATGGAATGCGGGCTGTGTCAAACGATTTTTCAAGGAAGCGACGGGGCGGCGTGGCACGGCGGAAGAGAAAAACTCCGAAGGATTTTCATCCTTCGGAGTGATAGGAAATCGAGATTCAATTACTGCTCGACAGCCTCAACAATGGAGACCTGCTTGCGGTCCTTGCCGAGACGCTCGAACTTGACGGTGCCGTCCTTCAGTGCGAACAGGGTATCGTCCTTACCCTTGCCCACGTTGGTGCCGGGATGGATCTTGGTACCACGCTGACGGACCAGGATGTTGCCGGCCAGGACGAACTGACCATCACCACGCTTGACGCCGAGACGCTTGGACTCAGAGTCACGGCCGTTACGGGTGGAGCCGACGCCCTTCTTGTGGGCGAACTGCTGGATAGAAATCAACATAGGTGTTACACCTCCAATAGTCTAAAAATGGTTATGGGTGGGAATCAACCCTCGTCCTCCTCGTCGTCTGGCTCATCCACCACGACTTGGACAAACTCGGGATACTCCCAGTGGAGATCGGTGAGATAGACCATCATACCGGCCAGAAGGTTCTGACAGGTAGCTTCGTCTGTCTCGGAGAGACCTCCGGGCAAACGGAAGGAAACTTCATCCTCGGTAACTTTGACGGAAGCGGCCAGCCCCAGGACATCATTCACGGTGGCGTTCACCAGATTGACGGCGCTGGAAACGGCGGCGCAAACAATGTCAGCGCCAGCTTCTGCATAACCGGAATGACCACGGACTTCAAAGCTATAAATCCGGTCTTCCTCCATAAAAAACGTGACAGTAGTCATCAGCCAACGTTGATCTTGCCGATAGTCACCTTGGTGTAAGGCTGACGATGGCCCTGACGCTTGCGATAACCCTTCTTAGGCTTATACTTGAAGATGCGGATCTTCTTGCCCTTGCCGTTCTTGACAACGGTAGCCTCAACGGAAGCGCCCTCCACAACAGGAGCGCCGAAAGTAGCCTTCTCGCCATCAATGATAGCCAGAACCTGGTCGAAGCAAACGGAAGAACCTTCCTCGGTGGGCAGCTTTTCGATGAACAGAGTATCGCCCTCAGTCACCTTGTACTGCTTGCCGCCGGTAACGATAATTGCGGTCATTTTAGTTGCACCTCTTTCCTTTATTACGGACTCGCTCTCACAGGCGCAGAGTGCATTACCACGGGGACAGGACAACCCTTCCCCGAACCTGTTCGATGCGGCTCTATCAATATAACAGATTCGCAACAGCTTGTCAACGAATATTTTTGAGAATAACGATGATTTTTCACGGATTTTTCCGTGGGGTTTGGTCAAAAAACGAAGGAGAGGAAAGGGTTAGCCTTCACACAGCTGCTCCATCTGGCTGATGAGCTCGTCAAAGAGCTTCAAGGCATCGTTGACGGGATCGGGGGTGGACATATCCACGCCTGCGCCCTTGAGCAGGTCGATGGGGGACTTGGAGCAGCCGCCGGAGAGGAAGCCTAGATAATCCTTGACGGCCTCTTCTCCCTCATTCAAAATGCGGCGAGAGAGAGCAATGGCGGCAGCGTAGCCGGTGGCGTACTGATAAACATAATAGTTGTAGTAGAAATGGGGAATGCGTGCCCATTCCAGCGCAATTTCGTCATCCACCACAATATCCGAGCCGAAATAGTCCTCGTTCAGCTTGCGGTAAATCTCACAGCAGGCATCAGCGGTCAGTCCCTCGCCCCGCTGGGTTAGCTGGTTGATTTTCAGCTCAAATTCCGCAAACATGGTCTGACGGTACAGCGTGGTGCGGAACTGCTCCAAGAAGTAATTGATGAGGTAAGCCCGTTTTGCTTTGTCGGTGGTGGTCTGGAGGAGGTATTCCATCAGCAACGCTTCGTTGCAGGTGGAGGCCACCTCCGCCACAAAGATGACGTAGTTGGAATAGACGGTGGGCTGGGTCTTGTTGGAAAGGTAGCTGTGGAGCGAGTGCCCCATCTCATGCACCAGGGTGAACACGTCGTTGAGGGTGTCGTGGTAATTCAGCAGCACAAAGGGGTGCACCTTGGGGCCGGCGGAGTAAGCGCCGGAGCGCTTGCCCACGTTCTCCCGCACGTCAATCCAGCGGTTGTCAAAGCCCTCCTTCAGCATGGCGAGGTAGTCTTCTCCCAGCGGAGCCAGGGCTTTTATGGCCAGCTCCTTGGCCTCGGCAAACTCCACCGTCAGGTCAACATCCTTCATCATGGGGGCGTAGAGGTCATAGAAGTGCAGCTCGTCCACGCCCATCAGCTTTTTGCGGAGGGAGACGTAACGGTGCATAGCGGGGAAGTTCTGATGAACGGCCTCGATGAGGTTGTGATAGACGCTCTCGGGCACTTCGGTGCTGTCCAGGGCGGCGGCCAGGGTGGTGGGGTACTTCCGGGCGTTGGCGAAGAACCACAGGGTTTTGCATTGACCGGCCAGCGCAGCGGCGGAGGTGTTGCGGAACTGACGGTAAACGCCGTAGAGGTTCTCAAAGGCGGATTTCCGCAGCGCACGATCCTGGGACTGCATCATGGGGATATAGGTACCATGGGTCAGGGCGTGTTTTTCGCCCTTCTCGTCCACGGCATCGGAGAAGGTGAGGTCAGCGTCATTGAGCATACCGAACAGGTTCTCCGGTGTGTCGGAGAGCTGACTTGCCAGCGCCAGCAGCTTTTCCTCAGCGGGGGAGAGGATATGGTCTTTTTTGCGGCGGATGGTGTCCAGATGGCGGTGGTATAGCTCCAAATCAGGCTCTTCTTTGTAAAAAGCCTCCAACCGTTCCTCGGAGATGGCCAACAGCTCGTTGGTCTCAAAGGAACCGGCGGCGCTCAGTTCGGTCAGCAGGTTCATCACCTGAGCGGTCATGTTCTGGTACTTGGCTACACGGGTATCCTCGTCGCCTCTGCGGTAGACATAGTTGAGCATAGCGTCAAACTCATTGCTCATCTCGTCATCCAAACGGAGATAAGCCAGCAGGGTGGCGGCGCTTTCCCCCAGGCGGCCTTCATAGGCGGATACCTTGGCGGGATAGGCTTTTGCGGCCTCAAAAGCGGCTTGATAAGCTTCGTCGGTGGCGAACAGGTCTTCCAGTGCCCAGGTTTCTTCCAAGGGCAGGTCTTTGCGTTCAGGAATCATTAGAAAACTCTCCTTGTTGTGGTGTAAAACGGAAATGGAAAGGGAAAAACAACAGTCTCTCAAAGGTTTCTGGTCAGGCGCACGGCCACACCCACAATACGGGCACTTCCCAGCTCAAATTCCTTTACAGAGACAATACGAGGGGCATAGGCGGGATTTTCCGGCTGGAGAATGACCCAATCCCCTTGGCGATGATAACGCTTGAGCGTGGCATCCTCGCCGTTTACGATGCAGGCAATGATCTGTCCATCCTCGGCGGTAGACTGCACCCGAATGAGGACAAAATCTCCGGTTTGGATGCCGGCGTTTATCATGCTGTCGCCCTGCACCTTCAAATAAAAGTATTCACGATTGTCCGGCTTGATATCCGCTGACATGTAACCCAGGACTTCCTGCTGGGCCAGCGTGGGAATACCGGCTCGAATCACGCCCAGAATGGGGAACTGCTGGTGTCCGGGCAGGATGAGAGCGCTGTTGGAACGGTGTTTCGGCACGTCATAGCCTTGGAGCCAGCGTTCGTCCACGTCCAGCCGCTCCGCCATCTCCATGACCACACGGGCTTTCGGTTCTCGCTGCCCCAGAACGTAGCGGTTCAGGGACTGCGGCTTCATGTCCAGCAGCAGACCCAGCCGCTCATAGTTCAGGTGACGCTCTTTCATCAGCTCTTTCAGGCGGCCACCGAGGGTTTCTATCTTTTCCATTCTGCACCTTCTTTCTGAAAAACAGGGATGGTATAACCGATTGGTTTTATTTTAGCCAGGCGTTTGGGATGTGTCAAGAAAAAATCTCCATATCCCCTTGACAAATGAGACAAACGGTGATATCATCTCAAATGTTAATAGAACGAATGTACGATACAGGGCGAGAGAGTGGAAACAGACCATCCGGGGGTCTGTCTCGGCTGAGTTTGACAGGAAAACAAAAAACAGACAAGTCAAAGCTTGTCTGTCCTTTGGTGGGAGATTGTGGATTCGAACCACAGTAGGCTTGCGCCAACAGATTTACAGTCTGCCCCCTTTAGCCACTTGGGTAATCTCCCGTATTCAATTTTTTAATGGAAGAAGGACAGGTAAGCAGGACTTACCTGCCCTTGGTGGGAGATTGTGGATTCGAACCACAGTAGGCTTGCGCCAACAGATTTACAGTCTGCCCCCTTTAGCCACTTGGGTAATCTCCCTTATTTCATTGGAGCTGGTTGACGGACTCGAACCCCCGACCTGCTGATTACAAATCAGCTGCTCTACCAACTGAGCTAAACCAGCAAATTAACGAGTTCTTACCTCGATTCAGCTCGTTAAGAATACCAGATGAGTAAGGAATTGTCAAGGGGTATTTTGAAAAAATTTTTCTTTTTTTCTGGAGGGGATGCTTTGAGAAATCTGGATCGGCAGGGGGAAACCCCGGTCTGTTATTGCAGTGTGTGCGGCGGAGAGCTGTACGACGGAGAAGCGTGGAACGAACAGGAGGGCACCGCCGTGTGTTCCTCCTGTTTGCCACGGAAGGAACCCATAGAGGAACTGAGGAAGGAGAGCAACATGAACCACACAAACCAGCCCATTTACCGCCGAGGAAGTCGGAAATGCTACCAAATTCGGGTGGCGCTGATGCTGTTGCAGCGTTACCGGGACGGGGAACGCCTGACCGGGGGTGAGCGCACCATAGCAAGGTTGATGCAGGCCAATTTGACAGAGAAGGAGCTGGAATATCTCACCTGTTATTACATTCAGGGGATGACGCACCGGCAGATTGCCCGCTGTCTGCGGCGCAGCGCCAGCACGGTTTCCAAGGGCGTTATGCGAGCCGAGCGTAAATTCTGGGCGTTTGGGGAGCTGGTGGAAGGATAGAAGCATCAAAATCATCTTTTCAGAGCCTATCGGTCAATAAAGGCACGTCGATTTCGCTGGAGATTTTGCGTCAGTGAGGTCCAATCAGAAAGGTGCAAGTGGCACGTTTCCGACCGAGTGCAAGAAACGAGCCTTGCTCGCACCTCTCTGCTCGACGAATACGGCCTGGCCGAATACGATCGGGTGGGGGAGGTCAGCGAGGAACCTCTTGGTTTTCATCCGTAAGAAAAGGAACGAATAGCGGAGAAAATTGTACAAAACAGAGCAAATATAACAGTAAGATAAAAATAATATCCCTATTGTGAGGCTTTTGCCGGAAAACAGGAAAAAGAAAGGGGCGAAACAGAGAATTTCCTTCACAAAAGCAGAAGGAAGATGGAGAAATCCCTGAACTTTGTGGAAATTTTACAAGACACAGCAAGTTTAACTGTCAGGAAAGGGCAAACTTTGTGGAAAATGACATTGACGGCACAAGACAAAATTTGCTATCATATGAAGCACTTACAACAGGAGAAACCTGGGGAGGTTTTAACATGATTAAAAAGCAAGTTGTCGTAAGCAACTCTGTGGGTCTTCATGCACGTCCTGCAACCTACTTTATTCAGAGGGCAAATGATTTTCAAAGCTCCATCTGGGTCGAGATGGATGACTGCCGAGTGAATGCCAAGAGCCTGCTGGGGGTTCTCTCTATGGGCATTATCCAGGGCAACACCATCACCATCATGGCTGACGGTGAAGACGAAGAGGAAGCCATTGCCGGTCTGCTGGAAGTCCTGAACGGTTAAGCAAGCATATCAAACACAGAAGCATCGCAGAGGTAACAAACTGCGATGCTTTTTTACGGTATTTTTGCGAAATTCCAGCAACATTTTGTAACCTCTTTCCTCTTGAACCCCATAGGGATTTTCGTTATACTGAATGAGAACGCAAAAAAGAACGTTCTGCCCGGATGAGTGATAGGAACTGCCATGACCAAAGACGAATTGAAGGAAAAAGCACACTCCCTGCCCTTGCGGCCCGGGGTTTATATCATGATGGACAAGCAGGGGACGGTCATCTATGTGGGAAAAAGCCGTGCCCTGAAAAATCGGGTCAGTCAATATTTCGTGGACTTGGCCAGCCATACCAGCAAGACCCGGGCGATGGTCAGCCAGATTGACCACTTTGATTATATTCTCGCCGACAGCGAATTTGAGGCGTTGGTGCTGGAAAATTCCCTCATCAAGCGCCACAAACCCAAGTATAACATCCTCTTAAAAGACGGAAAGGGATATCCTTACATCCGGCTTTCCGTGAAGGAGCCTTATCCCACCTTTTCGCTGGCATCCAAGGCGGAAAACGACGGCGCACGCTATTTCGGCCCCTATGGAAGCCGGGGCAGCACCTATGAGATTATCAAAACCCTCTCCAACGCCTTGCGCCTTCCCACCTGCAAAAAGGTCTTCCCCCGTGACATTGGAAAGGCGCGTCCCTGCCTAAACCACCACATTGGGCTTTGTGACGGCTGGTGCGGTGGTCAGCTGCCCCCGGACGAGTACGGCATCCGCATTCGTCAGGCCATCCGCCTGCTGGATGGCAAGTTCGCCGATGTGGAAAAGGAGCTGGAAGCGGAGATGTACCGAGCCTCAGAGGAGATGCGCTTTGAGAACGCCGCCGAGCTGAGAGACCGTTTGCGAGCCATTCAACTGCTGGGCACTCGGCAGAAGGTGGTGGCGGGAGCCGGAGCAGATACCGATGTCGTCGGGTTTTATCAGGGCGACGCCAAAAGCTCCTTTGTGGTGCTGCACTTCCTCCAAGGAGAGTTGGCCGACCGAGATACAGAAATCATTGAAACGCCCGTGGAGGAGGAGGTTTCCGGCATCGTTTCCGCCCTTGTCAGTCAGTATTACGGCGGAAGAGGCGGACTTCCCCGGCAGATTTTGCTCCCCTGTGAGCTGGAGGATCAAGACGCTTTGCAGCAGATGCTCACCGAGGCCGCCGGTCACAAGGTGGAACTCACCGTGCCCCAGCGAGGGGACAAGGTGCGCCTGGTCGCCATGGCGGGCAAGAACGCCGCCGACGAGGCCGAGCGGGCTACCACCAAGGAAGAGCGAGCCAACCGCCTGATGGAGCTGCTCGGGAGTCTGCTGGGGCTTGCCCAAACGCCTCATCGCTTTGAGGCGTTTGACATTTCCAATACCGGCTCGTCGGATATTGTGGCCTCTATGACGGTATTTGTGGACGGACGACCGCTGAAACGGGATTACCGCCGCTTCCGTCTGAATGGATTGATGAATCCCGACGACTACGCCTCTATGGAGCAGGTGTTGACCCGCCGCTTTCGGAGGTATCTGGAGCAGGACGAAAAATTTTCTACCCTGCCGGATGTGTTGCTGATGGATGGCGGCTTGGGTCAGGTGGGCATTGCCATGAAAGTGCTTGCCCAGATGGGATTGAGCGTGCCGGTTTTTGGCATGGTAAAGGATGACCGTCACCGCACCCGTGCTCTGGTAGCGCCGGATGGTCGGGAAATCGGTATCCAGAGCAGCCCGGCTCTGTTCTCCCTCATCGGACGGATGCAGGAGGAAACCCACCGCTTCGCCATTACCTTCCACCGGGAAAGCCACGCCAAACACACCGTAGCTTCCACCTTGGAGGAGATTCCCGGGGTGGGCGAGGCTCGGAGGAAGGCGCTGATGAAGTATTTCCGCAGCCTGGCCAAAATCAAAGAGGCCAGTTATGAGGAGCTGTGCAAAGCGGTTCCCAAATCCACCGCAAAAGCGGTTTTTACCCATTTTCACGGATAAGATGGGCAATCATAAGGAGTATCAAGCATGAAACTGGAACTGAGAAAGGGTCGTTCGTGTATCGTTGGTATCATTGGTGTGCTGCTGGCCGTGGCCGCCTGGAGGCTGGGCACACAGGCCGAGCTGACCCAGAAGCTGCTGTATGGTTCCTGCGCTGTGCTGGCCTTGGGCGGCTGGTGGAGCGTTCGGGTGCGGTATCGTGTGATGCAGTTTCTCCCGGACGTGGTCTGGGCTGCCGTTGGCTGGCCGCTGGAGTTTTATCTGAGCCAGTGGCTGATGAATTCCAGCGTCCGTGACCTGGACGGATGGCGGGCAAGGCTGGTTTGCGGCGCATTGATTTGCGGCGTGGTGGTGCTGGCGCTGTATGTGGTGCTGAAAAGCGTCCGCTGGTCCACCATCATTGGCTTGAGTGCGGTGCAGCTGCTCACCACCGCCAACAGTTTTATTTATACCTTCCGAGGGAACGAATTGATTCCGGCGGATTTTACCTCTTTTGTCACCGCCATGAACGTGGCGGGTGGGTATGAGTACCACATCAAACCCGAAATGATTCGCAGCTGGATTCTGTTGGTGGCCTATTTCTGGATTGCTTTGCTGCTGCCCACATGGAGCCGCCCCACTGTGCCGGTCAAGGACAAGGATGGGCGAGTCATCGGCGAAAAGAAAAAATATACCCGCTTGGATGCTGTTTGTGCCGTTGTGCCCCGCCTGCTGGCCGCAGCACTGGCCTTTTACATTGCCGTTGGCGTGATGAACTACGGCACCGACCGCAGCAATGTTATCATCAAGCATTTCAAGCGTCAGGGTACGGATATCAATGGTTTTATCGTCAATTTTTATCTCAGAATCCCGGAAATGCTGCCGGATAAGCCGGAGGGCTATAGCAAAGGCGCTGTGACGGCGCTGGAAGAGCGTGTCCGCTCCGAGAGGGACGGAACCGCCACCACCACGCAAACGGAAAAGCTACCCACCATCATTGCCATCATGGATGAGTCCTTTTCGGATATCGCCGTCCGCAGCCCGGACGGTGTGCTCAACACCAACGAGGAAGTCATTCCTTATATCCTCTCCCTCCGGGAGAACGCCATTTCCGGCTATGCCATTGCTTCGGTTTATGGCGGAAACACCCCAAATTCCGAATATGAGTTCCTCACCGGCCACTCTATGGCGTGGGCACCCTTCGGAACCATCGCTTATCAGAACGATGTCAAGGAGGGGGATTACTCCCTGGTCACAACCTTGAAGCAGCTGGGCTATTCCTGCACCGCCATGCACCCCTACAAGGCCAACGGCTGGAAGCGCCCCATTGTTTATGACTATCTGGGGTTTGACGAGATGTTCTTTGAGGAGGATTTTCCACAAGAAAACCTGGTTCGGGAGTTCGTCAGCGATCAGGAAATGTTCGAAAAGGTCATTGACTGCTACGAACAGGGCAAGGATGCCCCGCAGTTCATCTATGGTGTCACCATGCAGAACCACGGCGGCTATGAGTACAGCGGGGACGACTTCAAGGCTACCATCAAGGCGGAGGGCTACAAGCAGAATTATAAACGGGTCAATCAGTATCTCACCCTAATTCATGAGACGGACAAAGCGGTGGAAAACCTGATTCACTACTTCTCCGCTGTGCAGGATGACGTGGTGATTGTCTTCTTCGGCGACCATCAACCTCACATCGGCGAGAGCTTTTACAAGGATCTCCACGGCGGCGAGCTGGAAACCATGGACGAGAAGGAGCTGCAATATCAGGTTCCCTTCTTTATCTGGGCCAATTATGACATTGACGAGCAGTATCTGGAATGCACCAGTCTGAACTATCTGGCCTCCTACACCCTGAAAACTGCGGGCTTGGAGCTGCCTCCTTATCAACAGTTCCTGTTGGATCTGAGCGAGAAGATTCCCGCTGTGAACCAGATTGGCTATTACTCCCTGGCGGATGGCTGCTTCAAGGAGCTGGAAAACGCCGAGGGAGAGGAAGCACAGGCGCTGCGGGAATACGCTGTGCTGCAATACAACAACATCCACGACCGGAAGAATAGCAGTGAATATTTCTTCCCATCTTTGAAAGAATAACGAGTTTTTTGGAGGATACCATCTATGAGAGTGATTACCGGAACGGCAAGAGGCCGCCGCCTGGGCGAGCTGGAGGGCATGGATACCCGCCCCACCTATGACCGGGTGAAGGAAGGCATGTTTAACATCATCCAGTTTGACATTGAGGGTCGCCGTGTGCTGGATTTGTTCGGCGGCACCGGTCAGCTGGGCATTGAGTGCCTCAGCCGTGGTGCGGCGCACTGCACCTTTGTGGATCAGCGCCGGGACGCTGTGCGCCTGATGAAGGAAAACCTTAAGGTCTGCGACGTGGAAGACCGAGCCACCGTAGTTCAGTCCGATGCCATCGGCTACCTGAGCACCATTCGTGAAAAATATCATCTGATTTTTCTCGACCCCCCCTATGACAGCGGCCTGCTGGAAGCTGCGTTGAAAAAAATCGCTTCGATTGACATTTTGGCGGAAAATGGTATAATCGTGTGTGAGAGCCGCACCGAGCATCCCATGATGCAGCTGCCGGAACCCTTTGTCCGCAGCAAGGATTACCGCTATGGTAAAATCAAGGTCAACCTCTACCGGAAGGAAGGCTGAACATGAGAGTTGCGGTATATGCGGGCAGCTTTGACCCCTTTACCCTGGGTCATCTGGACATCGTGAAGCGAGCCGCTGCTCAGTTTGACAAGGTGATTGTCTGCGTGATGTTCAACTTCAAGAAAAAGGGAACCTTTGCCCCGGAAGAGCGGGTGGAGATGATCCGCCGCAGTCTGGCAGAGGAAACCGGCGTGGACAATGTGGAAGTGGATTTTGACAGCGGCTTGCTGGTGGCTTACGCCCACAAGAGAGGCGCTTCTGTCATCGTCAAGGGTGTCCGCACCATCGCCGATTTGGAGTCAGAGGTGCAGATGGCCGATATTAACCGGAAGCTGGCCCCGGAGGTGGACACCATGTTCTTCCCCGCAAAGCCGGAGCTGTCCTGTGTCAGCTCCACCGTGGTTCGGGAGCTGGCCACCTATCAAAGAAACCTGGATGGTTATCTTCCCAAGGCCATCCAGCGTACCGTGTGGGAAAGAATGAATCCGTTTGAGAAATAACGGCACTGAGCGCCTGTTTTTTATCATTATTATCACCGTCCGGGCGGCAACCTCCGTTACCGTGACAGAAAAGAGGGAAGTCTTATGGCAAACAACAAGGAAAAAGTCAGAGAGCTTATCAATTCTCTGTATACCATGATCGACGAGGCAAAGGGCGGCTTTGGTGGTATGTGCCGCATTGACCGTGATAAGGCTCTGGATCTTCTGGATGAAGTGACCCGTCTGTTCCCCGTTGAGATTGATGAGTCCGAACGCATCATCAATCGCCGCAACGAGATGTTGGATCAGGCCGAGCGGGAAGCAGAGGAAATGCGCCGTTCCGCCCAGGAGGAGGCTGCCGCTGTCATGCAGAAGGCTGAAACCTATGCCGCAGACACCGTGAACCAGGCCGAGGAGCGTGCCCGCAAGATTATCGACACCAGCGAGCTGCAAAACCGCATCAAGGCCAAGGCAGAGGAAATCATTGAGAGCACCAAGAAGCTCAACGCCGAGAAGGTGGCACAGGCCGAGGCCGAGGCCGCTCAGACCATTGCCAACGCCGAGAGACGGGCTGACGCCTTGAAGCGAGCCGCCAATGAGTACTGTGAGGACGTTCTGCGCCGCAGCCAGGAGGCACTGAGCGAGGCTTTGGGCGAGATTCAGGAGTCTCACGAGCGCTTCATGGAGCTGCTGGAGCCCCAGAAGAAAATGGTTCGCCCCGAGGTGTTTGACGCAGAACAGGAAGATTGATTCTTTTTTGACAATTTTTATCCCGGTTGCTGTGATAGTGGCCGGGTTTTGTTATTATTTGTAACCAATTGACAGATGGTGACAGGTTTTACCGTTCCTGATGGTTATTCAGGACATTACAGGGTGAAAAGCAAGAAAACGTCACGTTTCTGCCCGTTTTTTTCGCCGAAAGACGGCTGAATGATAAAAGAAACTTAAAAAAATACTTGCCAATTCCGTGGGAATGGGATATACTGTTACTTAACTATGGCAGGTATCAAGCAATCAGCCTTGGCCGCCGGAACGCAGGTCATTTTGGTGCGCAGCGGTACCAATCGCAGCGTGTTTTCCCAAAGGGGGGAGCCTCATGGAAGAGTGGAGCCATTGCCCGGTGATGCTGGATGAGTGCATCGAGGGGTTAGCAATCAAGCCGGACGGCATTTATATTGACGGAACCCTGGGCAGAGCGGGTCACTCCCGTGAGATCGCCAAGCGCCTCACCACGGGTCGCCTGATCTGCATTGACCGAGACCAGGCCGCTTTGGATGCCGCCCAAACCCGCCTGGCGGATTGGATGAACCGTGTCACCCTGGTTCACAACAACTTCACCGCAATTCCCGAGGTGCTGGATGAGCTGGGCATTGACAAGGTGGACGGCGTTTTGCTGGACTTGGGCGTTTCTTCCCCTCAGCTGGACGACCCCAGCCGCGGCTTTTCCTATATGCACGATGCTCCTTTGGACATGAGAATGGATCAGACGCAGCTCTTGACCGCCCGTACCGTGGTCAATGATTGGGCAGAGCGTGACCTGAGCTGGATTTTCTCCAAGTATGGAGAAGAACGCTATGCCAGCCGTGTGGCCAGCGCCATTTGCCGCCGCCGGGAGAGCCAGCCCATCGAGACAACGCTGGAATTGGTCGATATCATTCGGAGCGCTATGCCCGCCGCCGCTCTGAGGGAGAAGCAGCACCCAGCCAAGCGTGTTTTTCAGGCCATTCGAATTGCCGTGAATGATGAGCTTTCGGCCTGTTCTGACGTGGTTGCTTCCGTCATACCCCGTTTGAAGAAGGATGGCCGCCTGTGTATCATTACCTTCCACTCGCTGGAGGATCGTCTGGTCAAAAATGGCTATCAGGAGGAGGCAAGGGGCTGCACCTGCCCGCCGGAGTTCCCGGTTTGCGTTTGTGGCAAGACCCCCAACATCAAACTGTCTCCCAAGAAGCCCATCGTCCCTTCCGCTGAGGAGCTGAAGCGGAATCCAAGAGCCAGAAGCGCCAAGCTGCGCATCGCAGTGAAGCTCAAATAAACGAAATGAAACAAATGAGAAGAAATTCACATCTACCATCGACATTGCGGTTTGCGTGAGGCATTTGCGCCCGACACAGGCCGGGAAAGGGAACCAAACAATGGACGATTACAGAAGAAGTTATCGGGAAAGCAACCTCGCTTATGCGTTGCCCGAACAAGATCAAGAGCGCTGGCAGGACCCGGAGCAGCAATCCGAATCTCACCGAATTAGTGAAAGTCAGCAGAGAGCCGGCCATCAGGAGCGCTCCAGAAGAGCGCCCGCCCGTCAAAAGCAGGTGGTTTCCCTTTCTGCTGTGGCTGGTTTTGTGCTGGTGGCTGTGCTGGCCGTGGCCGTGCTGTGCAGCCATGTCCGCCTGAACAGCATCTACGCCGCTACTGTGGCGCAGGAAAAGAGCCTGGTGCAGCTGGAAGGGGAATATTCCAAGCTGGCCGCCGCCGATGAGGAAATTTTCGATAACGAGAGCCTGAAACAAGTGGCTGATAAATACGGTCTGGTGAAGCCCAAGGTGGGTCAGCAGGTTTATCTGGAGCTGTCCGACCCCAACAACACCGTTGTTTACCATAACACGGAGGAAGCCGCCGGACTGACCGGCGTTGTGGAGTGGGTCAAGGATCTGCTGGACTGACCGCATAACCCCGCCGCTCCGGGCATAGCATAACGCATAAAGAAATGACAGAGGGCGTGAGAAAAACAACTTTTCTTACGCCCCTTTTTAGAGCGTCTTTTAAGAG
>JAKSQD010000037.1 GCA_024404315.1 Oscillospiraceae bacterium | reverse complement strand
GTGATAGTAAGAAAGTAGATTGTGATTGGATGGAATCACCCCTCAGTCGCCTTACGGCGACAGCTCCCCTGCTAGGGGAGCCGGAGCTTCCTCCTTTTCCGTTTGTGTTGTGGGAATGAAAATACCTCCCACGCTTTATTTATGATACCTCGACCCTTCCAGAATCTTAAACCCACGGTAAATCTGTTCCAGCACCATGACCCGAGCCAAATGGTGGGGGAAGGTCATAGGCGACATGGACAGCTTCAGCTTTGCCGCCTGCTTGACGGAGGGATGGAGACCAAAGCTGCTCCCGATGACGAAGCACAGGCTGGATGCTCCGCCCACAGCAAAGGAATTGAGCTGCTGTGCCAGCTCTTCGCTGCTCATCAGCTTTCCCTCGATGCACAGAGCCACCAAAGCGGCGTTTTTCGGCACCTTGGCAAAGACGGCACGGCTCTCCTTTTCCAAAGCGGCATCTATTTGAGCCTGAGAGGGAGTTTCCGGCAGACGCTCCTCGGCCAGCTCCAGCAGCTCCAGCTTGCAGCAGCCTTTCAGCCGTTTTTTGTACTCCTCGACCGCTGCAACATAGAACTTTTCCTTCAATTTGCCCACACAGATGACGGTGATGTTCAGCATACTCCTCACCCCTGCATTCCCAAAACCACCGTTTCCAGCTTTTCGCACAGCTCCTTGGCGGTTTTGTAATCGTTCTGCTTCAAGAGGGATTCGATTTTCAGTTCCAGTTCCTTTTTCCGCTGTTCCAGCTCCAAATATTCCTTATTGAAGTGGTTTTTGTAGATCATTTTGCGGAACGCACGGCTGCTCATGGGACGGATTCCGCCGTTTTCCACCAACAGGACACGATCCACGCAGTTGGCCACGCTGTAGAAATCATGGGAGACCATCAGCACAGCGCCATGGTAAGCCTGCACCGCCTTTTCCAAAGCGGCCTGAGCGTACAGATCCAGATGACTGGTCGGCTCATCCAGCAGCAGCAGGTTGGCATGACCTTTTCCGATTTTGGCCAGCTGCAACAAATTCTTTTCACCGCCGGAAAGCATGGCGATTTTTTTCTTCATGTTCTCCTCGGGGAAGCAATATCCCGCCAGATATTCCTCAATCTCCGCCGGAATGCCAAATCCAGCATCATAAAATTCATCCAAAATGGTCTTATCCTCATCCAGCATCTCGCCGTAGAGCTGAGAAAGGAAGGCCGTTTCCACGCCGTCGTGGATGGTGATGGAAGCGTCTTGATTGTTCCAGATATCCCGGAGCAGGGTGGTTTTTCCGGTTCCGTTTGCGCCCACCAGTGCGACTTTCTCATTGGCGGCAATGGTGAAGGAGACATTCGCCAGCAGCAGCTGCTCAAAGGCCACGCTGTATCCCTCCACCGTGAGCACGGTCTCGGGCGAGGCATCCTCCGCCAGCTCGGGAAGGTGAATCTTGGGTTCCCGAGGCTCCAGGAAGGGCTTTTTCGTCTTCCAGTCCTGCAAATGGGCGATATAGGACACACGGGCACGGAGGCTGCGGCCGTTGGCACTGCTATCCACCATCTCCGCCCGCTCCCGGAGGCGGTCAGCAATCTCCAATTGGAGCTGAATCCACTCCTCGTCCTTGGCGTTTGCTTCCTGCATCTGGACTTTCATCTGGGTCTGCTGGAACTGGTAGTCGATATAGGGGCCTTCATACTCCCGCAGCTCCTGGTTTTCCAGATGCAGCACCTTGTCAAAGCAGTGGTTGAGCAGATAACGGTTGTGCGTAACCACCAGTAGGGTTCCTTTGTAGTGGTTGATGAGATCCCGGAGGCCACGGAGGTTTTCAAAATCCAGGAACACGTCAGGCTCGTCCATCACCAGCAGGCCGGGCAACAGGAGCATCTGGCGGATGACCTGCAACAGCTTGTATTCGCCGCCGCTGACCTGTGCCACAGAGACGTTTTTCAAGTCCTTTAAACCGGCCAGCTTGAGCTGGTGATAGATGTTGATGTCATGGTTATAACCGTCGATGGCGTCGTACTCGTCCAGCGCCTTTTGATAGCGCTCCATCACAGCATCAAAGTCCTCGGCGGTCTCCATCTCGGCGCAGAGAGCGTCCTGCTCCGCCTCCATGCGGACAAAATCCTCTCGGAGATAGTCAAAAACAGTGATATCTCGGTCTTTTTCGTGGCGGATGAACTGGCTGACGTAACCATAGCGGTCTACGCCCTCCTTGAGGAGCTTGCCGTCAAAGAGGTACTTTTCAGGATGCAGCACCAGGTCAATGAGGGTGGTTTTGCCGGTGCCGTTGCTGCCGATGAGGACGCAGTGGGAACCCTCGGCGATGGTAAAGGAAATATCGTTATAAAGAACATTGCCCGGATAGGCAAAGTAAAGCTTGTCTGCCTGAATCATAAAAACAGCCTTTCTTTTGGAAATCGAATGCTTCTAGCAGGATGATTATAGCACAAAGCACACCAAAGCGCTACCGTTTCTTTTTCCTTCGGATACAAGGTTGACAGGACTTCCTCTGCCCTTTACAATAAGAACAAGTACAAATCAAGTCTCCTCATTCCGTTTGCAGAAAGGATGGACAATGATGAAACACAGAAAGACAAACGATTGGATTCAGCTTTTGATTCTCCTGGGGATTGGATTGCTCTCTGCGTTCCTGATTACCAAGGTTGTCTCCGCCCCCGGCTTTCATGCCAAAACCATAGAATCTCTCGACGCAAAACGCTCCACCATCATGGAGCTGACCGCCGGAGCCTCCGCCGCTTCCGTGGCTGTGGCCGCCATTCCCGGCGACGCTACCACCCCCATCGCCAATGAGCTGGCGCAACTCAACAGCTTTTTTGTCATCTCTTTGGGGGCTGTTCTGCTGGAAAAATACCTTTTGACGGTAATTGGCTACGGCGTGTTTCGGTTCATGATTCCGGCGGCCTGTGCCCTGGCCGGACTGGGCATCCTGTTTCGAAACATCAGTCTACGCTCCATCGGCATAAAACTGGCCTTGGCCGGAATCGCTTTTTTCCTGGTGGTTCCCGTCAGCGTGGGCATTTCTAATCTCATCGAAAATACCTATCAGGTTTCCTCCATCGTAAACGTAGATGTCACGGAGCTGGAAGAGGCCACCCAGAGCGTTATCACGGAGGAAGAAGCTCTGGCCGAGGAAACCGAATCCGCCGAAGAGAAGCAATCCTTCTGGAACGCCCTCCTCAGCGGCATCAACCATCTGGAAGAAAATGTCAACCAGGCCATGCAGAACGCCGCCGCCGCCATTACGGAAGCCGCCGAAAACGCTAAAAAGACCGCCGAGGAAACCTTAAACCGCTTTGTAGAGGCACTGGCTGTGGTGATTGTGACCACCTGCCTGATTCCCATTCTGACACTGAGCTTTTTCCTCTGGCTGCTGCAAGTGCTCTCCGGCATTCAGTTCACCCGCCCCATCTTCCCACCCAGCCACCACGGAGCACACAAGCACCATGACGAGGCCGCCCACTCCATGGAATAAGAGCCTATCAGTAAACAGTCACAATTTTTTTACATTTTCCCAATTGCATTTGTATAAAATGTGAGCTATACTACAAGTAATCAACCGCACGGTCAACTGCGGGAACACACTGGAGGAAAATTCTATGGCTGTCAATCGTTTCGTACTCAACGCCATTTCCTATCACGGCAAAGGCGCAATCAAAGAAATCCCTGGCATCATCGCCGCAAAGGGTCTGAATAAGGCCTTTATCGCTTCTGACCCCGATTTGGTCAAGTTCGGTGTCACCGCTAAGGTCACTGACCTGCTGGATGAGGCCGGTATGGCCTATGAGGTCTATTCCAACATCAAGCCCAATCCCACCATTGAAAACGTTCAGTGTGGCGTGGAGGCTTACAAGGCTTCCGGCGCTGACTACATGATTACCATCGGCGGCGGCTCCTCTATGGACACCGGCAAGGCCATTGGTATTATCATCAACAACCCCGAGTTCGCTGATGTTCGCTCTCTGGAGGGCGTTGCTCCCACCAAGAACCCCACCGTCTTCACCATCGCCGTGCCCACCACCGCTGGCACCGCCGCAGAAGCCACCATCAACTACGTCATCACCGACGTGGAGCGCAAGCGTAAGTTCGTCTGCGTGGACACCAACGACATCCCCAATATTGCCGTTGTTGACCCCGATATGATGTCCTCCATGCCCAAGGGTCTGACCGCCTCCACCGGTATGGACGCTCTAACCCACGCCATTGAGGGTTACACCACCAAGGCCGCATGGGAGCTGGCGGACTGCCTGAACCTGGAGGCAATCACGCTCATTGCTAAGAACCTGCGTGGTGCTGTAGCAAACGAGGCTGAGGGTCGTGAGGGCATGGCTCTGGGTCAGTTCGTCACCGGCATGGCATTCTCCAACGTCGGTCTCGGCATCGCTCACTCCATGGCGCACACCCTGGGCGCTGTGTACGACACCCCCCACGGCGTTGCCTGCGCTATGATGCTCCCCATCGTCATGGAGTTCAACCAGGAGGCCACCGGCGAGAAGTTCAAGGCCATCGCTGAGGCCATGGGCGTGGACACCACCGGCATGGATCAGCCCACCTACCGCAAGGCTGCCATTGACGCCGTTCGTCAGTTGTCCGTTGACGTGGGCATCCCCACCAAGCTGGACAAGCTGAAGGAAGAGGATCTGGAGTTCCTGGCTCAGTCCGCCGCCGCCGATGCCTGCACCCCCGGCAACCCCAAGGACGCTACCATTGACGACTACAAGACTATGTTCCGCAAGCTGATGTAATACGCTTTTGAGGTTCCACAGGAACCCAAACACCGCCATTCTCTTTTAAAAAGAAATGAATACAGACCCGGAAGGTGAGAAATCGCTTTTCGGGTCTTTTTGTTGTCTCGCTTCTCTCCACGATTTTCGATTTGGTTTGCATCGGTTGAAACACTTTGAAACACAGAGCTTGCTTTTCTCCTGATTCCCCTCTTGTTTCTTTGCTGCAAAAATGATAGAATAGAAAGCAGGAAATAGGAAGGAAGCGTTGCTTATGTTCTGGAATCACAAACCCAAACAGTCCCCCAAGACCTTTGACCGCTCCAAAAAACGCCCTGTCATTCGAGCCAGCATCTGCACCGGAGAACAGACTGCTTGTTTTCAGGACGTGGAAACCGGAAAACTCAATGAGGTTATGCTGCTGCGAGACGCAGAGGACAAAGCAGCGTTCATGGCGGAGTATGGCATTCAAGAAGAAGAGATTGTGATTGTGTACTAACGGAGGAATGACACTTGAGCGAGCAAAAAATTTATGTGATCGGTCATAAGAACCCGGATACGGACTCCATTTGTTCGGCCATCGCCTACGCAAACCTGAAAAACCAAATTGCCGGCAAGGAACTTTATGTCCCCAAGCGAGCCGGTCACACCAACCGGGAGACCAAATACGTCCTGCGTACCTTTGGCGTGGAAAAGCCCGGCTATGTGGACACGCTGGAGCCCAGAATGCGGGATGTTTCCATGCGCCACACCGCTGGCATTGACGCAGAAACCAGCCTGAAACGAGCCTGGGAACAGATGAACGAGGAAAGCCTGCGCACCCTCCCTGTTTATCGAGACGGACAGTTCGTGGGTCTCATCACCCAGGGCGATATTGCCCGCTCCATGATGGAAGAGCACGCCACTACCGCCCTCTCCTCCTCCAGGGTCAGCTGTCAAAACATTCTGGACACCTTGGACGGTACCCTGATTGTGGGCGACCCCAACGCCGTTTTCTCTGAGGGGCGTGTGGCCATCGGCGCAGCCAACCCCGAGCTCATGACCCAGTATATCCAGGAAAAATCCATGGTCATTATGGGCAACCGCTCCGACGCTCAGATCAGCGCTTTGGAGCGGGGCGCAAACTGGATGATTGTCTGCCTGGGCAGTGAGGTCTTTGAAAGCATCAAAAAACTGGCCGCACAAAGCGGCTGTAACATCATCGTCACGCCTCACAGCACCTACAAAACCGCTCGGCTCATCAATCAGTCTATGCCCGTTCGTCATGTGATGTATGCAGGCGACATGATTGCTTTCCACGAGATGGACTTTGTGAAGGACGCACGCAAGACCATGACCAAAAAGCGCCTGCGCTACTTCCCCGTGCTGGATAAGGACGGCGCTTTGATGGGTCTGATTTCCCAGCGCAACCTCTTGGACATGGCAAAGCAGAAGGTGGTTCTGGTGGACCACAACGAGCATGACCAGTCCGTGGATGGCATTGAAGCCGCTGAGGTCACTGAGGTGATTGACCACCACCGCATTGGCGGTATCACCACGGTCGGCCCCGTGTACTTCCGCAACCAGCCTTTGGGCTGCACCTGCACCATCATTGCCATGATGTACCGAGAGAACGGCGTGGAAATTACTCCCACCATGGCCGGTATTATGTGCTCCGCCATTCTGTCGGATACGCTGTGCTTCAGAAGCCCCACCTGCACGCCCCTGGATCAGATGACAGCCTGTGAGCTGGCCAAGATTGCCGGTATTGACCCCGAGGAGCACGCAACCAAGATGTTCCAGGCTGGCAGCCAGATCAGCGACAAAAACGAGGAAGAAATCTTCTATCAGGACTTCAAAACCTTCTCCGTGGAAGGCTATCAGCTGGGTGTGGGTCAAATCACCGTCATCGGCAGCGAGATGGTGGAGGATCTGAAAACCCGAATGCTGCCCTTTATGGGTCAGATTTTGGAGCGCACCCATTTGGATATGGTGTGCCTGATGCTGACCGACATCATCAAAGAATCTACCATGCTACTGTATGTGGGCGACCAGAAGAAGATCAATGTCCCCGAGGTCGTTTCCAACGCTTTCAATGTGGACGCCGGAGAAAGCTCCGCTCTGCTGCAAAAGGTGGTCAGCCGGAAAAAACAGATGATGCCCAGCCTCACCATTGCCATTCAGCAGCTGTAAGAGCTTAGAGCCTATCCGTAAATAAGCGGCACATCGCTGACTTGTTTATTTTCCGCCCTATCACTGCAAAAATTTCTACCTGTGCGGTTGAAATCTCTCACAACAAAAACAAGAAAACAGCGGCTCAACCTCATTGTTCTGAGGAAGAGCCGCTTTATCTTTGTTATTTAGGGCAATACCGCATAATAGGGATGTGCGGATTGCGCAGTAATTTTGCTTCCAAATTTGTTGGGAAAGCCGCAGGAATACTGACGTATTTCAAGGGTTTTGCGGCAAATTTGGGAGTGAAAGGACAAGCAAGGCGCACATTCGACGATTGTGCGGTGTTGCCTTAGAGCCTATCCGCAAATTAAGGTGCGTCGATTGCCTCACTGCAACCTTTTACCAGATAGAATTCATGGGATAGATGGTGATATCCGCCTGAGCTGCATCGCCTTCCACGATAACCTTTGCGCCGAGGCTGTCAAGTTCCGGGAAGATCTGGTCTGCACCGGCAACCGTGTCATCCTTGGTGAAGACTTCAACGCTGGCTTTGTCCACATAAATGTGGAGGGTGACGCTTCCGTCGGCGTTGCGGGTGACATTCTGACTGTTCACAAGGAGGAACATACCACTGATGAGAGTACCGGACTTGCTGCGGTCAAGGCTGATGGTCTCGGTAGTCAGGTCATAAATGACATCAGTGTGCTTTTCTCCGCCCACTCTCAGCTGGAAGCCCACCTTGGTCGTACCCTCAGCGGGATAGAAGGTGGATTCAATCTCGTAGCAATCGCCCTTGAAATCATCGAGGACGGTATTCTCAGCACCAATGGTTTCGCCCTTGAGGTCAACAATAGCCTCACCACGCAGAGTTTGATAATTCTCAATGGGGGTCTGGGTCAGCAGGTAGGTGTCACCCTCTTTGATGAGACCCGCTTTCAGAGCCAGATTGAAGGTTCCGTTGAACTCCTGACCAACCTTGTCAGCAACATCATTGCAGTAGTTATCCCAGGTGTTCATCCAGTTGATTTCGATGATATCGGGCAGGGTGGGATTCTCAGCGGTGCCGAAGTCCTGAACGTAGAAGGTCATGGCGGCGTAGGAGTCTTTTCCGAAGTTCATCACACCATCATTATCAGCATACTCGGCATCTGGCTCGAAACACCAATGGCCGTCCACCTCATGAAAATCACCGATCTTGTAGAGGCGTCCACCACGGGAGAGAACCCACTTAATCTGACCGTCATCAGCCTGGATGGGATACATGTCAGGGCATTCCGTGTGGAGGTCAGCATAGGTAGACTCACAGGTCCAGTCCACCAGATTTTCGGAGGAGTAAATGCGGAGGGGGCCGCCTGCCAGAACCATGAACCACTTGCCCTCCCAGCGGAAGACCTTGGGGTCACGGAAGTCACGCACGCCCAGGGGGTCACGGGTCCAGTCGGCAATGATCTGGTCGAGCTTCGTCCATGTCACTCCCTCGTCCTCGGAGTAAGCCAGCTTGATTCGCTGACCGTTGCCGTCGGCGGTGATGAAAGCGATGAGGCCGCCCTCAGAGGTGCTGAACAGGCCGGAAGCGTTGGTCTCGTCCGCCACAATGCAGCCGGAGAACATCGCACCGTTGGTATCGGGATAGAAAGCGATGGGCTGATCCTCCCAGTGGACGAGGTCGGTACTGGTTGCGTGCGCCCAGTGCATGGGGCCCCAGCGTCTGGCATCATAGAACTGATAGAAGAAGTGATAAGTGCCCTTGTAATAGACCAGACCGTTGGGGTCGTTTGCCCAGCCGTCCTTGACGGAGTAGTGATACTGGTCACGATAAGGCTCGTTATAGTAAACGTCATCAGGCTGTCTGCGATGGACGTTGACTCGATAGGTCAAGGATGCAGTGGTGCCATCCTCAGCGGTGACGGTGCTGATGACCGGAATGTAGTTTACGCCGACATCGACGGGGACATTTTTACCGCCCTCGTAGGTCTTACCATCGGGGCCGATGACGGTGATTTCCGCCTGATCGCTGAGGGAATCGGCGTTGATATCCACGGTGGAAGCGTCATTCTTGACATACTGGAGGAAAATCGGCTCGCCGGAGGAGAACTGTGCCGCCTTTTCCACCGTGCCAGCGGAAGAGGACACAGAAAGATTGGTCAGAGTGGGGTCAAACGCTCCCTCGATGGGGGTGACGACAACATTTTGGAACACCATATCGCCATTCCAGTTCAACAGTCCCAGATATCCGCCCTTGAGGTAGGTATCCTGGCCTTTGTTGCCAGGCTGGAGGGTATAGTCACCAGAGCTTGCCACGAGGGTATCATTGACATAGTAGGAAACCCAGCCGCCGATGACCACAACCTTGAGGTTGTATACATCATCAGAGGTGGCGGGAACCTCCTTCATATCTATGAGCTGTTCATCGCCGAGGTTGCTCCAGCGCCAGTACTTCACCATCTTGCTGCCAGCATCCAAATTGACAACATAACACTCGCTGTAATCTGCGGTGGCGTTGAAGACCAAAGAGGCTGCACCCTCATCAACGAGGAATTTCACATCGGCAGAGTAGACGAAATTCTCAGCGGAGGTCTCAGAATAGACGAAGCAGTCTCCCATTTCGACGGCGTTGCCGTGAAGGCCATCGTTAGTGACCTCCCATGTGCCGCTCTCGGTGGATAAACCGGTCAGGTTGGTGTGGAACTTCTTGTTATTGACCTTCAGATGAGTGCCGGGAATCGAAGCCGAGGTACTCCCTCCCCCTTGATTCGCAGGGGAAGCACAGGACACCAGCATGGACAGCGCCATACACAGTGCCATGCACAGGGCTATGACCCGTAATGCGAGTTTTTTGTTCATTTGAACGCTCCTTTCGTTTTCACTGAGTGAATCAGTCATTCTAACATAGAGTATAACAAAAGTACGCTTACTTTTGCACTTGACATTTGTCACAAAACGACATGTCAAATGTCATAAAAATACTCATTTGCATTTTTACCCTGTGCAGTTTAAACAGAGATGAGGATGCAAATGTGTGCAAATGAACATTTTTTGCAGAACGTCCCCTTCTGTGACTGCGGATTTCACGAAACGATACACGTTATTACAGACTTATTTCATGCAATAGGACAAGGAATCGTTCACCGGTTGTTTTCCTCTGCTTCAAGTAAATTCTGTTTTTTCTCGCACAAAACACAAACTTTTTACTTTGGTCATTTACCGTTCATGCGTTTCTCCGCAAACAAAATACGGTAATTGAATGAGTTGAGTTAGTAAAACCCCCTCAGTCAGCTAACGCTGACAGCTCCCCAAAAGGGGAGCCAAACTTCCCCACCAAATAACGGCAAAAAGGGTCAAAAAAGCCTCCCCTGTTGGGGCAATGTCATAAACTTAAGAACCGAACAATTTTGAGCGAAATTTTGAATCCCAAAAATTGATTGAAAATTGTGCTGATAATCATTGAAAACAGTCACTTTTTTAAGATGTTACTAAAAATCAAATTCTTTAAAAAGTGTCGGTTTTCAACGGGTTATTAGTGTAGTTTTCCCTTAAGTTGATGACATTGCCTGTTGGGGAGGTGCCGACTGTAAGGAGGCGAAGGGGGTTCAAATATTACTCAAAATATTGCTTTTTGTTACTCATTCAATTACCATGACAAACAAAACACCCCATCTTGACATTTTTTGCCTTTTTCCCTATAATAGAACTGATGTATGATTAGAAATGAGGGAACCAAATGGCTTTTGATGTGTCGAAAACCTGCTGTTTTACCGGGCATCGCCCCAACCGCCTCCCCTGGGGAGAACAGGAAAACCACCCCAACGCCTTGGCCTGCAAAGCGTTGCTTGCCATGGAAATGGAGCAGGCTTGGCAGCATGGCTACCGTCGTTTTTTCTGCGGGATGGCTTTGGGCGCTGACCTCATCTTTGCGGAGGCTGTATTGGCCTGCCAACAGGTGCACCCTGACATAACGCTGCTGGCCGCCATTCCCTGCGAAGATCAGACCCGGGGCTGGCCCGAGGATCAAAAGACCCGTTATCAGGAAATTCTTCGCTGTATCGCCCCCCAAAACATCATTTTGATTCAGCGAAAGCGCACCAGGGATTGTATGCTTCGCCGCAACCGTTTTATGGTGGAACACTCCCAGCGCATCATTGCTCTTTATGATGCAAAAAGCTCCGGCGGAACCCATTATACCTTATCATACGCTTTGTCTCAGAAGCTGGAACGGGTCATCATCAACCCCGTCACCCTGGATGTCACCGAACACTTTTTCCCGGCATCTTGAAGCGCCCTTTCCCATTTCGTTTTTCCTTCCAAGCGCTCCCCAGCGAATGTGCTCCAGCGAAAAACAGCCTTGTTTTCTATGATTCCACAGGCTGTGTGGAACTTCATTTCCGAAACAACTGTTTTTCCCATCCGGTTCCTCTGAATATCCATCGCCCACAACGAAATATTGTGTTCCTCACGCCCACCCCTCCGCAGATTTAGAAAACACAGCTTGTGGAAGCACAGCAGCTCTATGTTGTTTTGCTCCAAAGCTCAACCATGTTTTTGCATGATTTCTGTTTTCTTCCTGCATATTTATTCAGGGCGTTCTTTTCCAGGGAGACTGCTTTTTCGTGGGAATCGTCCGTTTTCCTTTGTCATGGTTTGTCTGTTTGACCCATTTGACCACCCCAACAACCCCATGTTTCATCCATCAGCCTGTAAGGAGGTTCTTCAAAATGAAATTTTATGGTTCTGATATATGCAGCGGCTGCCGTGAGGCAAAAGCCCTCTTCGAAGAACGAAAGGTAGCTTACGAATTTATCGACATCACCGCCAACGTAGCCAATTTGCGTGCTTTTCTTGGTTTTCGGGACACCCTTTCCCTCTTTGAGGAAATCCGCAAAGAAGGCCGCATCGGGATTCCCTTCTTTGTGGACGACCAGCGCATGACGTTGGACGAACAGGAAGCCCTCTCTTGGGTCGAGCAGCTCTAAAAACGGTTCTAAAACAAAAGCGCCGGGACACCCACGCTGGAGTGGCCCGGCTTTGAAAAAGGGGAGGGGAAGAACACGTCATTCCAAACTTGACAGAGAGATGAAACGGGCCTCGACACCAGACGAAGCCCGTCCCTTCTTCCTTCTGCAATCCATTGTCCCAAAAACTACAGTTCTCTGCCCAGATGCTGTAGCTCGCAGACAGGATGTTCCTTCAGCCGAAAAGAGGTTCTCCTGTATGAAAACGTTTTCAACTGACAGTAATGATTATACGCTCTTTTGAAAGAAAATGCAATCGGCATTTTGTTAAAATTTTCACAATTTTTTCTATGCAATATCTACAAAGAAGAATCTCCCCATATAACCTTTGAAAATACTTAAATAAAGCTGCTTTCAGATAATATATTTCCCCATTTCCCCTCTCTGCCCTGGTTTGGCTGCCCACCAAAAAACGCCCCCATTTTCTCTGTATTTTTTCCGCTTTTCTACTTTACTTTCCCTGCCCCCAGTGCTATCCTTATCCGTGATGGACTGTATTCGGCTCCGCCGAAATAGGAACCACACAAGGCAAGCGCACAGACATTTTTCCTTTACCTGACGGCTGGTATCCCGGTTCGAGAACCAGACTGGACAGAAACGTCACCCCGCATTCATCCGACCACGCATCCAGCGGCAATAGAGCCACGGCAGAGGGCATCCCTTTTCCACCCCCTTCCCGGGAGTCCCACTGACCAAACCGCCTGTTGACCGACCCAGCGCAGTCAGAAAGAGGTGACTACACATGAAAATTGGATTCATTGGAGCAGGCAAGGTGGGCATGACTCTGGGTAAATATTTTACCCTGCACGGCATTCCCGTTTCCGGCTACTACAGCCCCCACCACGCACAGGACGCAGCAACCTTTACCAAAACCAAAGCCTTCTGCTCTCCCGAAGAGCTGGCGGCAGAAAGCGACGTTCTGTTCCTCACTGTTCCCGACGGAAGCATCACGGCGGTTTATCAAAGCCTGCCTGTCGATACCGTCAAAGGTAAAATGATTTGTCATTGCAGCGGTGCTCTCTCTGCGGAAGCGGCCTTTCCCGGCTTGGATTCCGTGGGCGCATATGGTTATTCAGTCCATCCGTTGTTTGCGGTTAGCGATTCCTATCGCTCTTACCGGGAACTGACGGATGTTTTTTTCTGTGTAGAGGGACATCCCCAGCGGCTGGAAGAGATCAAAGCCCTTCTGACCGCCTGCGGAAACCCCGTTCAGGTCATCTCCGCTCAAAGCAAGGTGCTCTATCACGCAGCGGCAGCCGTGGCCAGCAACCACATTGTTGGACTGGTGGCTCACAGCCTGAACCTGATGGAAACCTGTGGTTTCACCCGTGAAGGAGCGCTGGCCGCTCTGCGCCCCATTTTGCTGGGCAATATGGCTCATGTGGCGGCGGATGGCCCGGTTCAAAGTCTGACAGGGCCTGTGGAGCGGTGCGACATCGGCACAGTAAACAAACACCTGGCCGCCATGCCTTCCGAAAAGGATCGGCTGCTTTATGCCCTTCTCTCCGAGAAGCTGGTGGACATTGCGGAAGAAAAACACCCGGAGCGCAGCTATGAGGAGATGAAAACCCTCCTCCACTCTTCTTATGACTGAAAAGGAGAAACACCATGCCTAAGAAAAATACCATCCTCACTCTGCTGGACATGAAGGCAAGAGGAGAAAAAATCTCTCAGGTCACTTGTTATGACTATTCCACCGGTCGCCTGGTGGATGCCGCCGGTATCAATACCGTGCTGGTGGGCGACAGCCTGGGCATGACCATGCAGGGCTACAACGACACCCTTCCCGTCACCATGGACGAGATGGTGGTCTATGGCCGCAGCGTGGGGCGTGCTTGCAAGGACACCTTTGTCATTCTGGACATGCCCTTCATGAGCTATCAGGCCAGCGTGGAACAGGCCGTGATGAACGCAGGCCGTTTGATGAAGGAAACCGGCGCAAACGCCGTCAAGCTGGAAGGCGGTAAAACCGTCGCCGCCCAGATTAAGGCCATCGTGGAAAGCGGTATCCCCGTCTGCGCCCACATCGGCATGACTCCCCAGTCCGCCAACGCCTTCGGCGGCTTCAAGGTGCAGGGCAAGGGTGAGGCAAACGCCCGCCGTGTGCTGGAGGACGCTCTGGCTGTGGAAGAGGCTGGCGCTTTCATGTGCGTGCTGGAGTGCGTGCCCCCCAAGCTGGCCGCCCTCATCACCAAGAAAACCAAGATGATTACCATCGGCATCGGCGGCGGCGTGGGCTGTGACGGTCAGGTGCTGGTGTGGCAGGACATGATGGGCATGAGCGACTTCAAGCCCAAGTTCGTCCGCCGTTTCGCAGAGGTCGGCCAGATTCTCACCGACGCATTCAAAGCCTATGACGCAGAGGTCAAAGCCGGTACCTTCCCCAACGATTCGGAAAGCTATGTGAAGAGCGACAGCTCGGATGAGTTCCTGGCTCAGCTGGATGCCGAATACTAATCTGCGGCGAAAAAGTCCGCTATCCCATAAACGTTATGTTCTCAGCGTATTCACGCTGAACCGTTTTCAATGAAAAGGAGTATCCAAAATGAAAGTTGCTGCTACCATTGCGGAGGTTCGTGCCGAGGTTCGTGCATGGCGCAAGCAGGGTCTGACCGTGGGTCTGGTTCCCACCATGGGCTATCTGCACGAGGGTCACGCCAGCTTGATGAAGGAATCCGTCCAGCGCTGTGACCGCACCGTGGTCTCCGTGTTTGTCAACCCCACCCAGTTCGGCCCCAACGAGGATTTGGAAGCTTATCCCCGTGACTTCGCCCGTGATACCGCTCTGTGCGAGGAGATGGGCGTTGACCTGATTTTCCACCCCGATGTGGACGAGATGTACCCCGACGGCAACGGCAAGACGGACACCTATGTGGAGATTCTGGACGATATGCCCAAGCAGCTTTGCGGCAAGACCCGTCCCATCCACTTCCGTGGCGTTTGCACCGTGGTCTCCAAGCTGTTCAACATCGTTCTCCCCGACTGCGCTTTCTTCGGTGAGAAGGATGCCCAGCAGCTGGCCATCATCCGCCGCATGGTGCGTGACCTGTCCTTCGGCATTGAGATTGTGGGCTGCCCCATCATCCGTGAGGCCGATGGTCTGGCAAAGTCCAGCCGCAACACCTACCTGAACGCCGAGGAGCGTCAGGCCGCTCTGTGCCTGAGCAAGGCCGTTTCTCTGGGCAAGCAGATGATTGCCGACGGCGAGGCCGATGCAGAAAAGGTCGTGGAGGCTATGAAGGCGCTCATCAACGCCGAGCCCCTGGCCAAAATCGACTATGTGCAGGCCGTGGACGGCATGACCATGGCTCCCGTTCAAGAGGTCAAGGCGGATGTTCTGGTCGCTATGGCCGTTTATATCGGCAAAACCCGTCTGATTGACAACTTCAGCGTGAGAATGTAACAAAAAAACGGACGAGGAAGGGAGCGTTCTTTTCCTCGTCCTCTCTGAGTGCGAGGAAACTATGGAAATTACGATGCTGAAAGGCAAAATTCACCGTGTCACCGTCCGCCAGGCCGCTTTGGACTATGTGGGTTCCATCACCGTGGACGAAGACCTGATGAACGCTGCCGGTATTTTGGAATACGAAAAGGTTCAGATTGTTGACGTAAACAACGGAAGCCGCTTTGAAACCTACACCATCGCCGGTGAACAGGGTAGCGGCATGATCTGCCTCAACGGTGCCGCCGCTCGCTGCGTCAGCGTGGGCGATAAAATCATCATCATGGCTTACGCCGAGATGACCCCCGATGAGGCCAAAACGCACCGCCCCAAGGTGGTGTTTGTGGACGAGGAAAACCACGTCGCCCGCCTGACCACTTACGAAAAGCATGGCCGTCTGGAAGATATGCCGGAATAATCTTGAGCAAGCAAAAACAGCTCTCACGGGAAATGTTTCATCCTGTGGGAGCTGTTATTTTGAAAAAAACAAAAGGAACTGCGCTCAGAGGGTAAAATCCTCGTCAGAAAAGCGGGAAAAATCCAACACCGCCCGCTGTGGGGGAACCCGTTTTAGGGGATCGTAGATGAATTTGCGGCAGCAATCATTTGGCGCTACCACTCCCTTTTTGGGACACAGCAGCTGTTCCTCATTCAAAGGTCGGCTATGTTCACAATAGGTACAGTATTTTTCAATATCCTTGCGGAACAGCATGGCAGTTTTCCTCCGTTCTGATTTTCACTGATGCCATTATACACGATGCTGGCGGCTTTTTCCAGTGCTAATTCTCCAGAAATAGGCCAAACTGACGCCAAAAATTCCCCAGCTTCCGCCAGCAACCGCAAAGGGAAGCCAAGACAGACAGACAGTGGGCATCACAGTGCCCGCAAAAGCAGCGGTTGGCAGCGCCTGGGGAAAGAGCCGTAGCAGCAGCACGCTCCAAAGAGCGGCGCATCCGCCGTGGAGGAGCTTCCCCACAAAGGCAGGCCAAAGCTCCAAGCCGGAGCCATCCAGCATGGCCATTGTCTGGCACCATACGGCCAAGCCGCCAAACCCCAACAGGAAGGAGGCCAGCGGAACCGCTCCCCACGTCTGGGGGGAAAGGGCAGTCACGCCGGTGGAAAGCTCCAGAATGCCGCCAAACAAGGCCGCTCCGTTTGGAAGGAATCGAAACAGATTTTCCGTTCCCACCTGATTGCAAAAGCGCAGAATCACCCGGAACAGCACCACATAAGCGCAGATGTTCCAAGTGGATTGGAGGCCGCTTTGCACCGCTCCTGTCAGCGCTCGGGCAAAGGAAACGCATTGTACCGGACATTGCGTGGCACAATCCGGCATGGAAGCAGCCTTTGCAGGACGATATCCCCGGGTCAGAAGAGCTACCGTAATGGTTCCTAAAAGATGCGCCGCCCACAGGAGACAGCCAGTTTTTACGCTGTGGAATACCGTTCCCCCGGCTACCCCCAGGAGAAACGAGGGGCCACAGTTGTTGCAGAAGGTCAACAGGCGGACGCTCTCCTCATAGCTGCACTGACCACTCTCCCAGAGCTGGCGCACTGCTCTGGCTCCCACGGGATAGCCGCCAATCAGCCCCAAGGTCAGCGCTCCCGTTCCCGCCGCTCCGATGTGGAACAGCCTCCGTGTTACGGGAGCGAGCAGCCTGCCCAGAGAAAGCGCCAAGCCCAGGGAGACCGTGAGGGAAGAAAGCACCAAAAAGGGAAACAGCGCCGGAATGATGACTCCCGCACACAGATTCAATCCTTCTTTGACGGCCTGCGCCGACTCCTCCGGCCACAGCACCAACCCCACAAACGCTGGAAGCAGCAGAATAACGGAAAAAAGCTTCTGATTTGGTTTCATATTCCCTCCTTTGGGGGTCAATCTGTCAAGGGCGGATTGGCTCCAATTCTCTTTTCCCAGTTTATGCCGTTTCTCCGCCGCCATGAGGAAAAGTTTTTGCTTGCGCTGCGTCACACTTGCTCGTATAATGAAATCACTTCTCAAAGGCTGGTGAAAAAAATGAAGGAATTGGTAGAAAAACTGGCGTTGACGCAGGATTTGTCCGACGAGGAGCTTCTTTGCCTGATTGGGGACGAATCCCCCGATACGCAGGCGCTTTTGGCGGAAAAGGCGGACGCAATCCGCCGCCAATGGTATGGAAACGACGTGTATGTCCGAGGACTGATTGAATTTACCAACTACTGCAAGAACAACTGCTATTACTGCGGCATCCGCCGGGGAAACACCAAGGCCGACCGCTACCGCCTGACGGAAGAGGAAATTCTCACCTGCTGTCGGCAGGGATGGGCGCTTGGCTACCGCACCTTTGTCCTGCAAGGAGGAGAAGACCCCTATTTCACCGACCAGCGGTTATGCGATCTCATCCGCCACATCAAAGCGGAGTTTCCCTCCTGCGCCGTTACCCTCTCCGTGGGAGAAAAATCCTGGGAGAGCTACGCCGCCTATCGGGAGGCAGGAGCAGACCGTTATCTTCTCCGCCATGAGAGTGCCAATCCGACCCATTACGGCAAGCTCCATCCCGCTGAAATGTCCCTTGCCAACCGGAAACAGTGCCTCTTCGACTTGAAAGAGCTGGGCTATCAGGTGGGAGCGGGTTTCATGGTGGGAGCCCCCTACCAAACCCCCGAGCATTTGCTGGAAGACCTCCGTTTTTTGCAGCAATTGCAGCCGGATATGATCGGAATTGGTCCTTATCTCACCCACCGGGACACCCCCTTCCGTGAGATGCCCTGCGGTGGGCTTGCGCTCACGCTGCGCCTGCTTTCCATGGTGCGGCTAATGTTCCCCAGCGTCCTGCTGCCCGCCACCACCGCCTTGGGCACGCTTCACCCGTCGGGTCGGGAGCTGGGCATGAAGGCGGGAGCCAATGTGGTGATGCCCAACCTTTCCCCCGCCGCCGCACGGAAAAAATATACCCTCTATGAGAACAAGCTGTCCGCCGATTCGGAGGCCGCCGAAGCCCGCCGGGAACTGAAACGGCGGATGGAACGGGTGGGCTATCGGGTTGTAACCCACCGTGGCGACCGAAAAAGCGTCAAACATTGTTAAAAAGATGACGAGCATTCGGTTTTTCCCTTGCCATTTTCCCCCTTCTATGCTAGAATACATCCTAACTGTAAGTTTGTCCTTTTTTCATCCGTTGCAAAGAAAGTAGTGTTATATCATGGAAGAAAAAAAACGTATGCTCTCCGGCATTCAGCCCAGCGGTGAGTTGACTCTGGGTTCCTACCTGGGTGCCATCCGCAACTGGGCAGAGCGTGCCGACGAGTTTGACTGCTATTACTTTATGGCAGATATGCACACCATCACCGTTCGTCAGACCCCCGCTGACCTGCGCCGCCGCACCATCACTCAGCTGGCTGCCTACATCGCCTGTGGTCTGGATCCCGAAAAGAACACCCTGTTCATCCAGAGCCACGTTCCCCAGCACGCACAGCTGGCATGGGTGCTCAACTGCTACACGATGTTTGGAGAACTGAGCCGCATGACCCAGTTCAAGGCCAAGAGCGCCCAGCACGCCGAGAACATCAACGCCGGTCTCTTCACCTATCCCGCACTGATGGCCGCTGACATCCTGCTCTATCAGGCCGACATGGTTCCCGTGGGCGAGGATCAGAAACAGCACTGCGAGCTGACCCGTGACATTGCCGAGCGCTTCAACGGCATCTACGGCGACGTGTTCAAGATTCCTGAGCCTTACATCCCCAAGGTCGGCGCTCGCATCATGAGCCTGTCCACCCCCACCAACAAAATGTCCAAGTCCGACACCGACCCCAACGGCTGCGTGTACCTGCTGGATAAACCCGAGGTGCTGGCCAGAAAGTTTAAGCGTGCCGTGACCGACAGTGAAATGAGCGTTCGCTTTGACCCCGTGAACAAGCCCGGCATCTCCAACCTGATGCAGATTTATTCCTGCGCCACGGGTCGTGACTATGCCGCCATTGAACAGGAATTTGCCGGTCAGGGCTACGGCACCTTCAAGACCGCCGTGGGCGATGCCGTGATTGAAATGTGCCGTCCCATCCGGGAGGAGACTGACCGCCTGCTGGCCGACAAAGCCTATTTGCAGTCCGTTTACACCAACGGCGCAGACAAGGCCGCTTCTATCGCCAACAAAACGCTGCGTAAGGTTTATAAGAAGGTCGGTTTTGTCCAGCGCTGATTGCCTGGCACTACATGAGGAGTTTCTGCTATGATTACCAATTACGGAACCCTATTCCTCGTCCTCCTCGCACTAGCCGTCGCCGGTGTCATCTCCTTTGGCACGACGCCCGTCGCCATGATGCTGGCCAACAAACTGGGAGCCATTGATATGCCCGGCAAAAAGGGCACTGACAGCGAGCGCCATGTTCACACCACCCCGACCCCCCGTATGGGCGGCCTGGCCATCTACCTGGGCTTCTTTTTCAGCGCAGTGATGTTTGTCCCCATGGGGCGGAAGGTGGCCTCTATGATGATTGGTGCAACCATCATTGTCTTTTTGGGCATCATGGATGACATCCACGACCTGAAAGCCTCCCATAAGCTGTTGGTTCAGCTCGTTTGTGCGTCAATCGCCGTGTTTGGCGGCAATGAAATCACCTTTTTCAGCCGCCTTTCCATGAGCGCCGACCCCGGGCATTTTAACTTGGGTCTGTTGTCCATCCCGGTTTCCATCATCTGGATTACCCTCATCACCAATGCCGTCAACCTCATTGACGGTCTGGACGGACTGGCCGCCGGTATCTCCACCATTTCCGCCATCAGCCTGGTGGTCATCGCCTTGGCCTATTCCAATCCCAGCGTGGCCATCATGACCGGCGCTCTGGCTGGAGGCTGCATCGGCTTCCTCCCCTATAACATTTCCCCGGCGAAGATCTTTATGGGCGACACCGGCTCCACCTTCATCGGCTATATTCTGGCGGTGGCCAGTATACAGGGTCTGTTTAAGTTCTACGCCATCATTTCCTTTGTCATTCCCTTTATCATGCTGGGTCTGCCTATCTTTGACGTGTGTTATGCCGTCATTCTCCGGGTCAGCCACGGCGAAAGCCCCATGAAGGCCGACCGGAAACACGTCCATTACCGCCTGATGGATATGGGCTTCTCCAAAAAGCAGACGGTGGCCGTGCTCTACATCGCCTCCGCTATTCTGGGTGTGACCTCTGTTGCCATCACCACCACCGGCTTGGGCAAAGCCCTGGTGGTTTTGGTGGCCTTGGGAGCCGCTGGCGTGGTGGCCGCTAAGGTGTTCCTGAAAAAAAAGAGCGAATCATCCCATAAGGACGACAAGCGCTAACAGTATCAGCCACTCCTCGTCCTTTGATTCTTGATATAAGTAATACAACACCAGTAGAAGCAGGATATCCCCGGAATCCAGACGCTCCAGCAGGGGAATCCCCGGAAAGAGCGGTCTGGATGGTTCCGGGGAATTTCCGCCCAGCCCAAACTGTTGGAAAAGGCTGCCCAGCAAGCCGTCCGAACGGTTGCGGGGAGCACTCTCTCCCCACGCTGGCTCCGTGTCCACACTGTACCAGCCCTCGGCGGGAATATAGCGGTCATACATGACTCCCACCCCGGAATTCCTCCAGCGCCGCCAAAAGGATGCCGGAAAAACGAGACACTTGGATGATTTTGTCAAGCTTTGCCCGCCGTTCCTCTCGGACGAAGGGCCTCATGGCTCGCAGCAGTGCTGTTTTTTCGTTGTTGCCGTTGTTGTAGGTTCGAAACAGTGTCATTGCCTTTTGCAGCAGAGCGGGATCCATGCCGCCAAACAGGGAGAATGGGGCTTCTTCTGTCTGCGGCGGTTCCGGTGGCGGGGCGGTGTCTTCGGTCTCCTCTGTGGAGCCGCTGCTCATCCCCTCCCCTGAGAGAGAATTGGCCAGCGCCATAATCTGCCCCATCGCCTCCGGTGAGGAGAGAATGCTGTTCAGTTTTTCCTCGAAATCCTCCACACTCCGCACCCCCTTTTTTCCACCGCTTTTGGCTTATTTGACCTTTTTCGTCATCTGTTGAGCCAGCTCTGCCCCTTCCTTGGTGCTGATGAGCTGGCTGACCATCTCATTCAAGCCGCTGAAATCTCCCTTTTTTGCCTGCTGGGCTGCGTAATCCAAGCTGCCCTTCTGCTGACTCAACAGCCCCATCAGCTTTTTCGTCTCCGGGGAACTGAGCAGCTCCTTCAGCCGCACCGGATCCCGGAGCAGCGCCGCCGCTTCCTTCGACTGGAGCGGATTCTGGTTCTTTGCCATAAAGAAACCTCCTTTTTTGTCCTCCTTTCGAGGACGCTTATCCCTATCATATGCAATTTTGAACAGGAAGTGACTGTTTTGAAGATCGTTGTCTTTTCTGACTCTCATGGTGACATCGCAAACATGGTGGACGTAATCGAGCGGGAACACCCCAACGCTGTGTTCCATCTGGGCGATCATATCCGGGATGCCGAGGAGCTGCAATGGGCCTATCCCGAACTCACCATCACCCGTGTGGTCGGCAACTGCGACTGGCGCAGCAAAGCCCGGAGCGAAGTCGCCTTCACAATTGAGGGGGTTCGTGTCTTTCTCTGTCACGGCCACGAGTATGGCGTGAAGTCCGGTCTTGGGGCGCTGGCCTGGCGTGCCAAAGAGGAAAAAGCTCAGGTGGCACTGTTCGGCCACACGCACCAGTCCCACCATTCTCAAAAAATGGGCATCCATCTTTGCAACCCCGGCAGCTGCGGCATGGGTATGAATCCGACTTACGCCATCCTGATGCTGGAAAAAGGCACCTTCCGCTTTATCATTCGTCCTGTTTTTGAGGAGGCATAAGCTATGCTGCTGGTTATTGACGTTGGTAACTCCAACATCGTCTTTGGCGTTTATGAAAACAATCGTTTGCTGAACACGTTCCGCATGACCACGGGTGACAGCTTCACCTCGGACGAAATCGGCCTGCGTGCCTGGACTTATTTCCAGCGCTTCGGCTGGGACGCAAACAAGGTGGAAGACGTGATTGTCTGCTCCGTGGTTCCCGGTGTGATGCACACCCTGACCAACGCCATGATTAAGTACTTCAACTGTATCCCCATCGTGGTGGGGCAGAATGTCCCTTCCGGTTTGGAATACGCCAACAACTCCGATTACCGCTTCCAGCACGGCGCTGACCGTGCGGTGGCCTGCGTAGGCGCTCTGGAAAAATACGGCGCTCCCCTGATTGTGTTGGACTTCGGCACCGCCACCAAGGTGGATGTGATGGATCATAACGGCGTTTATCAGGGCGGCTCCATTCTGGCGGGCATCCAAATCTCCATCAACGCCCTGTTCCAGAAAACCGCCAAGCTGCCCCAGGTGGAACTGGCCGTGCCTCAGCAAGTGCTGGGTATGCGCACCGTGGAGCAGATTCAAGCCGGTACACTTTGCGGCTACATCGGTACCATGGAGTATCTGATCTCTCGCAGCAAAGAGGAGCTGGGCGAGCCCGAGGGCACGGTGAAAGTGGTTGCCACCGGTGGTCTGGCTCGTCTGATTGCCACCAATACCCATTTTATTGACGTGGTGGACAGCAGCCTGATTTTGGACGGTCTGGTCAGCATCTACCACAAGTACAAGAACAATCAGCAGTGAGTTTGACTTTTGACTGATATAGGAGGGTCATATGGACCGTTTTGATGAATATTCCGCACGGCTGACCGAAGCCGGCCTGACTGTTTCCGCTCATGAGCCCATGAGCCGCCACACCACCTTCCGCATCGGCGGCGAAGTGCGCTTGCTGGCCGTTCCCCACAACGTGGAACAGGTGGTATTTGCCCTGAACGCCGCCCGTGAGCTGGAGGTTCCCGTCTATCCCCTGGGCAACGGCAGCAATCTGCTCTGCTCTGACGAGCCTTTGGAGCTCTGCGCCCTCTGCCTGCTGGGTGGTCTGGACACGCTGGAGCTGATGGAAGGCAACCGGATTCACTGCGGCGCAGGTGTCACCCTGGCCAAGCTGGCCGCTTTTGCCCTGAATCACGGCCTCACCGGTCTGGAATTTGCCTCCGGCATTCCCGGCACGCTGGGTGGCGGCGCTGTGATGAACGCCGGCGCTTATGGCGGCGAGCTGAAAGATGTTCTGATTGAGACCTCTTACGTCACGCCCGAGGGAGAAACCGGCACGCTCTGCGGCGAGGCTCAGGGCTTTGGCTACCGTACCAGCGCCTTTGCCAAGGGAAATAAGATTATCACCGGCGGCGTGTTGCAGTTGGCTCCCGGCGACCCCGAGGCCATCCGTGCCCGTATGAACGAGCTGAACCAGAAGCGCCGGGACAAACAGCCTCTGGAATACCCCAGCGCTGGCAGCACCTTTAAACGTCCCGTGGGCGGCTTCGCCGCTGCGCTCATCGACCAGTGCGGTTTGAAGGGCTTTACCGTGGGCGGCGCTCAGGTCAGCCCCAAACACGCCGGTTTCGTGGTCAATGTGGGCGGCGCAACCTGCGCAGATGTGCTCTCCCTGACCGATCAGATCCATGATATCGTGCTGGAAAAGACCGGCATTCCCCTGGAACTGGAAATCAAGAAGCTCTTCCCGTAAGTCACCGGCGGTGGTTGAACCCCCTTCTCTCTTCCCATCCACCCCTTCCTAAGAAAAAAAGAGATGTCTTATTCTTCAGATGTAAAAGTAGAGCTGTGCCAGCAGCCTTTGGATCGCCCCTGCTGCACACAAGCAGAAGCCTACGGCGTGTTGCTCTTCTGCAATCACTTCTCTCCTTTCGGCATCCGCATCACCACGCTTTCCCGGGCGTTCGGAGCACGCCTGCCCCAGTTGTTCCGAAGTGCCTTCGGCGTGGAATTTGACGAAGCGCCTGATCTCCAGTCTCCCGCCCTGGGAAAGCTCTCCTTTCAAATCACCAACCGGGAGAGCATTGGTAAAATTTTGGATCGCTTCGGCTATAACCGCATGGGTCTGATGACCCACCACATCAATTATGGTGTACTGGAAGACCATTGCTGTCGGATTGCCTTTTGCCGAGGTGCTTTTCTGGCGGGCGGAAGCGTCACCGACCCCGTGAAGGGCTACCATTTGGAGCTTTCCACCAGTCATCTCCATGTTCATCGGGAGTTGCAGGCGCTGATTCCCGAGCTGAACCTCTCCCCCAGAGAGACCACTCGGAAATCCAACTATATCACTTATTTTAAGCAAAACGAGGCTATTTCTCGTTTTCTGACCACCATCGGCGCTTATCAGGCTTCCAAGCGTGTCACCGCCGCCCGGCAAAAGAAAAACGTGCTCAACGACGTGAACCGGCAGTATAATTGCGACGTGGCCAACGTGGAAAAGGCGGTTCAGGCCGCTCAAGCGCACATCGACGCCATCCGCAAGCTGGAAAAATCCGGTGAGCTGGAAAAATTGCCGGAAAAGCTGCAAGAAACCGCCCGTCTCCGCTGTGAACACCCAGAGCTGTCTCTGGTGCAGCTGGCGGAGCTGTGTACTCCTCCTGTCACCAAGTCCTGTTTGAATCATCGCCTGAAAAAGTTGCAGGAAATGGCTAAGTGAACACATCATCGAGCGCACAACGAACCAAAATATAATATTTTTTCTCTTCAAAAACGAGTTTGCAGGGTTATCACTCCTTGCAAGCTCGTTTATCACTTTCTATTGATGGATCTTT
>JAKSQD010000036.1 GCA_024404315.1 Oscillospiraceae bacterium | reverse complement strand
GGCGGAAAAGAGCCAAGTTAGCGGCGTGCGTCTGGGTTACGAAACAGCCTCTAAGAGCATCTTTCTTTGGAAAAGCAATTCCAGGAACGATGCTCTTTTGCTTTGCAGGGAGAAACAGAGAAGAAGGTCACAATAAAACGCCCTTCTTTGCGGAAATCTACTGGACAACTGTATTTTGTGGGGGTATACTTGAGCCAGTATGTAAAAGGGACGGTATTTTTTATGCTTCATATCATTCTTGCTCTGTTGGTCTTTTGGTATTGGCCGGTTCGTGATATCCGCCGAGTGATACAGGTTCGTGACATCGGGGATGGAACCGATCATAAGATTTCCCGTGACGTGGTGGAAAGCTGGAAAAAAGGCAGATTGGCCGCCAAAAAGCAATGGCTGATGTTTGGCACGTTGGTCATTACCAGCACCATCTTTAACTGGATGATTGTTGCCTTCTGGGGAGAAAACGGTGCTGCGCCCAGTGCGGATATGGCGTGGATTATGTCCATTGTGGAGCTGCTTTGCCTGGCCGTGGGACTCATCGGCGTGGCATGTAGCCTGCTCAACAGCGGAACCAACAACAAGCGTTATCTGGGTCAGTGGTGGGTTCGTTTCTGATGGAACCGATTGCTTTACAGCAGGAGCTGGTCAAGGGCTGGCTTCCTGTTCGACCCGAGGACGGACACAAAGGAACCTTTGGCAAGGTGGATATCATCGCCGGATGTGAGGGATTCACCGGCGCTCCCGTTTTGGCATCCCGGGCGGCTGTCCGGGGCGGCACTGGGCTGGTGTTTTTACAGGTTCCCCGCTGCGTGTATCCCATCATCGCCGTCAAGTGCGACGAAGCCATGCCCGCTCCCTTGGCCGATGAAGCGGGAAAACTCTCCGCTTTGGGTGTGGATGCGGTCTTGAACCGCTTGGAGGGCTGTGATGCCGGACTCATCGGCCCCGGCCTGGGGCAGTCTGATGGCGTGGACGCTGTGGTCTGGAATGTGGTGTCCCGTTGCGAAAAGCCGCTTGTGGTGGATGCGGATGGTCTAAATTCCCTGAGCCGCCATATACTTCTGCTGAACCATCGAAACGCTCCCACCGTGCTGACCCCACATGATGGAGAGTTTCGTCGGCTGGCTGGCGTTTGGCCTTCCAAAGAGCAAGCCGAACGGCGGCGGCAGGCGGCGGCGTTTGCCAAGGAGCATGGCTGTGTTTTGGTCTTAAAGGGACACCGCACGGTCATTGCCGACGACCAAGGCAGCCTCTTTGAAAATACAACCGGAAACGCTGGCATGGCGAAGGGCGGCAGCGGAGACGTGCTGGGCGGTTTGGTGGTCTCCCTCATGGCGCAAGGAATCGCCCCGGTCTATGCAGCGGCGGCAGCAGTGTGGATTCATGGCAGAGCAGGTGATCTCTGTGCGGAAGCGCTGGGACAGCGTGCCATGACACCCTCTGACCTGATTGACAAGCTGGCGGATGTCCTGCGGCCATTGGAATAAGAGAAAAACCGAGCGGAAAGAACGGTTCGGTTTCCCCATTCTTCACTCTGTTTGGAGGTTTCTATGCACCTGAAATACGGTGTACAAAGGATAATGGCGGTTTTGTTCTGCGCCCTGCTCACGCTCTGTTCCTGCGACAGCACCAGTGCGCCCGAGCGACAGGTGCGGAACGTCAGAGAGCAATATGAGGCTATGCAATCGGTGACGGCTACTGCGGAACTCACAGCGGATTACGGCGACCGAGTGTACTGCTATCAGGCGGAGCTTGCGGGAAACGCCGCCAGCGGTTCCATGACAGTGCTCACCCCGGAGAACATCGCCGGAACGGTCTTAAAGTGGTCTGATGGCGAAACCAGGCTGGAATACGACGGCATTTCACTGGAAACCGGCCCCTTGACGGCGAGCGGATTGTCACCAGCGGATGCTTTTCCCGCTGTTTTGACCGCTCTCACCTCCGGGGAATTAAAGGAATGCAGCCTCAGCAAGGAAGGAATTCTTTCCGCTGTCTTTCAGAGTCCGTCTGATCCCTCCGTCACCGTCAACTGTACGCTGGATGAGCAAATGGTGCTCCTCCAGGCGGAGCTGGCCGAAAACGGCACCAGAGTGCTCACCATGGCCTTCTCTGATTGGAATCTGTTCACCATATGAATGCCTGTACCTAGGAAAGAAGCGATTTTTTATGAACAAAGAAACCAGACGCAGTTGGGCGGAGATTGATTTGGACGCTCTCGCTCATAACTACCATCAGCTTCGTGCCAGAGCGCCCCACAGCAGGTTTGTGGGACTGGTCAAGGCCAACGCCTATGGCCACGGAGCGCTTCCCATCGCCAAAGAGCTGGAAGCGTTGGGGGCGGATTATTTGGCGGTTGCCTGCATCGCTGAGGCGGAGGAGCTGCGTGAGGGCGGCGTGACCATGCCCATCATCATTTTGGGATATACCGCCCCGGATGAGACAGAAACTTTAATCCGCCTGAACATCACTCAAACCGTCTATGATTTGGAGCTGGCGAAAGCCTTTTCTGATGCCGCCGTAGCGCTGGGCGCAAAACTGCGCTGCCATTTGAAGGCCGATACCGGTATGAGCCGACTGGGGGTTCTCTGTCGAGAGGAGGAGATTCCCCCCGCTGCTGACCAGTTGGAAGCCATGTATCACCTGCCCGGCTTGGATGTCGAGGGACTGTTCCAGCACTTTGCCGATGCCGACACCTGCCCGGAGTACTCCGAAATGCAGATTCGGCGCTACAACGCCATTCTTCAGGAGCTGGAACGCCGTGGCTGTACCTTCCGCCTCTGCCATTGCTGCGCTGGCGCTGCTACGCTGAACTATCCCCAGGCTCATTATGACATGGTGCGCCCCGGTATCTTGCTCTATGGTTATTCCCCCGATCACGCCTGTGACGGTATGATTGACGTGAAGCCGGTTATGAGCGTCAAGAGCCGTGTGGCTTCCGTCAAGCGTCTGCCCAAGGGGACTTGCATCAGCTACGGACGCACCTATACCTTGCAGCGGGACAGCGTTATTGCTGCCGTGACCATCGGATATGCGGACGGACTGCCTCGCCTTCTCTCCAGCAAGCAGACCTTCCTCTGGAAGGAACAGAACGTTCCTCAGATTGGCCGAGTCTGCATGGATATGTGTATGATGGACGTGACCGACTTCCCCGGCGTGAAAGTGGGGGACGAAGTGACCATCTTCGGCGCAGAGGGCAGCCTGCAAGAGATGGCCGACACCATGGGAACCATCACCTATGAGCTGATGTGCGGCATTGCGCCCCGTGTTCCCCGAGTCTATGTGAAAAAATGACCGTTCAGGAGCTTCCAAGCACGGAGGCTCCTTTTTTTGCGGAAAAGAACCGACCCTTCCTTCTAATTTTACATAAACTTTACTTTGAAGGGAAATGACAGATAAAACTTCGAAAAATACTTTTTTTGTCGCATTATAAGCAGAGAATATTTTAAAAAAGTCATTTTGTTTCTTTCTCCTTTGGCGTCTGTCTCCAATCACGGTGCTTGCATGAAAAAGTCTTTTATGCTATAGTAAGCTTAGTGAGCTTTCTGGAAAATACCCGAAACCCTTTCAGGAGCTCCGAAAAGGAAACAAAAAAAGGAAAGGTGATCGATCAAAATGACCCTGCTCGAATTCTTCTCTCTGTTGGGCGGAGTGGGTATGTTCCTGTATGGTATGTCACTGATGTCCTCCGGCCTGAGAAATGCGGCTGGTGAGAATCTTCGTGTCATCCTCGAAAAGGCCACCAGTAACCGCTTTATGGCGGTGGGCGTTGGTGTTCTGGTAACACTGATGATCCAGAGCTCCTCCGCCACTGACATGATGGTCATTGGCTTTGTCAACTCCGGTCTCATGACGTTGATGCAGGCCATCGGCGTTATCATGGGTGCAAACATTGGTACCACTGTCACAGCGCAGTTGACTGCGTTTAACCTCAGCAGCTATGCCCCCTTGATTTTGTTCGTGGGCGCTGTGCTCTTCCTCTTCATCAAGAAGACGCTCGTCCGTGACATCGGCTCTATCATTTTGGGCTTTGGTATGCTCTTCCAGGGCATTGCCTTTATGAAAGCCGCTATTGCTCCTCTGGCTCAGACGCAGGGCTTTATCAACCTGCTGGCTGGCCTCCATAATCCCCTGCTGGCCGTTCTCTTCGGCGTGGCCTTTACCGCTCTGCTGCAAAGCTCCTCTTCCTCCATCGTTATCTTCCAGGCGTTTGCAGTGCAGGGCATCGTAGATTATCACACCGCCGTTTATCTGGTCATCGGCGCTGCGGTTGGCTCCGTTACCCCCAACCTGCTGGCTTCTCTGACCGCAAACCGCAACGGCAAGCGCACCGCCTGCTTGAACCTGGTCTTTAACGTCATCCGTGCTGTCATTCTGGGCACGCTGATTACGATTGTTCCCCAGATTCTGGAGCTCATCAAGATGCTCTCTCCCGACGACATCGGTCGTCAGATTGCAAATACCCACACCATTTTTGCCATCGTGGCGGTCGTGGTGGAATTCCCCATCGCCGGCCTGATTGTCAATCTCTCTCAGAAGGTCATTCCCGTCCTGCCCGAGGAGACCAGAAAATCCGAGGATCAGCGCCTCATCTACATCAACAACTTCGGCGATATTCCCGCAGCCGTGGCGCTGGCCAATGCCAAGCTGGAGATTATCCGCATGGCTCATTTTGCGCTGGAAAACCTCCGTACCGCTACCGAGTGCTTCTTTGAGAACGATTATGAGAAGGTGCAGATGGTCGCCGATGGCGAGGATACCGTGGACTTCCTGGATCATAACATCACGGAAGCGCTGGTTCAGCTGCGTTCCTACCGTCTGAACACCCGTGACCGCAACAAGCTGACCAAGATGCTGCTGGACGTTGCTGACCTGGAGCGCATCAGTGACCATGCCGTCAACCTGACCGAGTACATGGTCAAGATTCACGAGCGCAAGGGCTCCATCTCTGAGGCTGGCCTGGCCGACCTGAAGAAGATGGCAGAGGCCACTTTGGAAAGTGTCAATATGTCCATTGAGGTTTTCGCTTCTGATGATTATGCCAACCTGGACAAGGTGGCCAAGCTGGAGCAGAACGTGGACGAGCTGGAAGAATACTGCATCGCCCGCCATGTGGAGCGCCTGATGACCAAGGCCTGCGAGCCTTACGGCGGCGTGGTCTATTCCGACTTTGTGACCGATATGGAGCGCTGCGCTGACCACGCCATCAACGTGGCTTACTCCCTCAGCGGCAGAGAACAGGAAGAATAATCCCTTCCGGCTCAGAGAAATACCCCCCTTTTTAACAATCAAACCGAGTCTGAAAGAGAAGCGTTTCTCCATCAGACTCGGTTTTTGTTTTTTTAATAGGGATTTTATTGATTTTTGGCCACATATGGCTCAAACAGGCGGTAAATTTCCGGTTCGACCCGCTTGAGGTTCACAATGCGCTCGCCCTTGAGGAAGCAGTGCTCACTGGTTCCGGTGGCACGGAGCGCTCCGGTGGCCACGTCACGAACCTCATAGGAGAAAGCAAAGCGGATTCCGTTGAACTGGGTCAAGGTAGCGTAAATGGCTACATCCTCATTAAAATGGGTCATGCTCTTGTACTGGCAGGAGACACTCACCACGGGAACGACAATTCCACGCTGTTCAATTTCACGGAAATCCAGACCGATTTGACGCATCCAGTCAATGCGGGCATCCTCAAACCAGCGGATGTAGTTGGAATGATGGACAATGGCCATTTGGTCTGTTTCATAGTACTTGGCTCGATAAAGATAAGGTTTGAGGCTCATGGTTCTGCTCTCCTTTTTACAGTGAAACCGCCTTTCGTGCTTCGCCGGTGACGGTGACAGCAATCGTACCAGCGGAAAGGTCTAAAATTCGTGCCGCAAAGGAATCTTCCGTCCCTTCGGGGAGCAAAGCTCGAATGGTGACATCCGCCCCATACTCCGTGTCGGTCACTACGCCGTCAAAGGCGGGGATTTCCTGGGAGACCCGAGCAAACAAGCTGTAGCTGCAAGGCACAGAAACCTCTACCCAGCGCCGCACGACGGAGATACCAGCAGCATCCAGGGAATCCTTTGCCGCTTTGGTGTAGGCACGGCAGAGACCGCCTGCCCCCAGCAGTACCCCGCCGAAGTAGCGAGTGACCACACACACCACGTCGGTGACTTCTTCCTTCTGGAACACGTTCAGCATGGGCTGACCGGCGGTTCCCTGGGGCTCTCCGTCGTCACTGTAGCGCACAGGGCCTTCCCGCAGGATGTAACACCAGCAGTTGTGCCGTGCGTCGTGGTATTGCTTTTTCATGCGTTCGATAAAGGCACGGGCTTCCTCTTCGGTTTCCACATGCCGAACCTTGCCCAGAAAGCGGGAGCGTTTTTCTACATATTCCGCATCACCGGCTGCGGTGGGGATATAATATTCCGTCACAGTCATTCCTCCCGAAGTCAGCCTCTGTTATTCCTTCACGTTAATCACAGCAGCACCGTAGACTGCCTGATTGTAGTTTTTGGCACCCTTATAGAAGGTGACAACGTACACAATGGAAATGAAAAAGTTCATGATGAGACACAGCAGAGCGATGATAGGAACCCAAATACCGATATAAGTGCCGATGTTCAGCACCAGAGAAAAATACCAGAACAGCTTGAGGCTGTCAGCATTCAGATCGGCATGGACTACCTTTTCCAGTTCTTTCATGCCGATGGTGAGGATATAAGTCAGATACACAACCATAGCAGTCTGGGCGATGCCGATGCCCAAGGAGATCTGCTGGGCCAGGGAGGGGGTAACGCCGAAGAAGTCCATCAGCCACACAGCCGCAGCGTAAAAGCTGAACATCAGAGCCATACTGCTGGAGTTGGCAAAATAACGGCTTTGCGCTCTGAGGCGGTTCATGCCTTTGGCCAGCAGGATCATACCGATAAAAGCGGGAAGCAAATTGATGACATTGTTGCCGATGTTCAGCGTCAGGTTCAGGTTCAGGAACAACAGACCGTAAAATAGCAGATTCATAAAATTTTCTCTCTCTTTCTCTGGAAAAAACGTAAAAGTTTGGAGGATTTGGAAGGAGTACGTTCCAAAGTCCCTCTTGAGCAGGAGCCGGGGCAAAATCCCGGCGGGGCTCAGGGCAGCACGATGTCCATCAGGCGAGGATATCGCCTCCATTGTTGATGAGCAGCTCTCGGCGGGTCAAGTCACGGACAAACCCAAAGCGTTCTTCCGCATAGTCCCGCATCCGTCGTGCGGCCTTGCGGCTCTGAGAACAATAATGGACTTCGCCACCCTTGACCACCAGAGACACACGGCAGTTTTTTTGAGCGAAGGTGCCCCAGTCCTCCACGGCGCAGGCATGGGCGTGGCTTTGGAAGGCTTTCAAATCGGCGCTGACCACCTCATGCGGCCAGGTCAGGCGCTCCATCAGCTCGTCACCGGTGAGCACGCAGTCCTCGTCAAAGAGGAAGTTGTCTCCGGCGTAACACTCAGCGGCTTTGCAGTACCAGACGTACTTTTCCACCTTGACAGGAGCCAGCAGCTCCCGCAGAGGAGTGTCACAGACCGGCAGGTCAAAGGTCAAGGCGTTGGGGAGCGCTTCCAATCCTTCGGGGAGCTGCCCCATTCCTCTCAGCTCCATGGGGAGGTATTTTTCCACCTGACCCAAGGTTTTGGGGGTACACACCGCCGTGACGATGATGCTTTCCTCATATTCCACGCTTTCCACCTTGGCCTGCTGATACAGCAGATCAACCATGCCGCCGTCGTCGTAGGGAATATGGAGGGTCACTCTTTGAGCGCCGGTGTCCAGGCGTTTGGCAATGGCGGCCAGCAGCTCCTCCATGCCCTCGCCGGTTTTGGCGGAGATACAGGCGATGTTCTCGCCGTGAGGACGAATTTCGGGGCTGTAACGGTCGCATTTGTTGAACACCCGGATGCAGGGGGTTTGCTCTGCGCCCAGCTCTCGAATCAGCTTATCCACCACTTCGGCTTGCGTGCGCCATTCGGGGTTGGAGTAGTCAATGACGTGCAGCAGCAGGTCAGCGTAACGCAGCTCTTCCAACGTGGCCTTGAATGCCTCCACCAGATGATGGGGCAGCTTGCGGATAAAACCAACGGTGTCAGAAATCAGCACCGTGCAGGTGTCGGAAATCTCCAACATCCGGGTGGTGGTGTCCAGCGTGTCAAATAAGCGGTTGTTGGCGGGGATGTCGGAATCCGTCAAGCGGTTCAAAAGGGTGGATTTTCCGGCGTTGGTGTAGCCCACGATGGCCACCACCGGAATCTCGTTTTTCTGGCGGCGGTCACGCTGGACAGCACGGACACGGCGCACCTCTTTCAGGTCGTCTTCCAGCTTTTGAATTTTCCGGCGGATGTGGCGACGGTCGGTTTCCAGCTGGGTTTCGCCGGGGCCACGGGTTCCGATGGGGGATTTTCCGCCGCCTGCGGTCTGGCGCACCAGATGCGTCCACATACCGGTCAGACGGGGGAGCAGATACTTATACTGTGCCAGCTCCACCTGTAAGCGTCCTTCGGCGGTGCGGGCACGCTTGGCGAAGATATCCAGAATCAGGGCGGCACGATCCATGACCTGCACGCCGATGTCCTCGGTCAGTACCCGAACTTGGGCGGGGGACAGCTCGTTATCAAAAATAATCAGGTCGGCTTCGGCGGCGGCAGCCACCTCCTTGACCTCCTGCACCTTGCCCTCACCGATAAACGTGCGAGCGTCGGGGGTGTCCTTGTTCTGGAGCACTACGCCCACGGTTTCGCCGCCAGCGGTTTCCAGAAGATCCTCCAGCTCCTCCATGGTGATGTCGGAGGAGTTGTCCTCGTCGGGCAAACTCCGGGCGTTCAGACCCACCAGAATGGCACGGTTGATTTTTTCTTCTTTGATAGTTGTTTCTTGCATGAAAATAGTCTCCGTTGTGACGGTGAATGGAAAATAAACAAGTCAGCGGTGTGCCGCTGATTGACCGATGGGCGCTCGGTTGAGAAGGTGTTCCACGCTTCCTTTATGGAGCAGATATGGAGCAGAAATTCACGTCTGGTTAATCATCCAGCTTGATGGTGGGGTCGGGGAGCTTGGAATAAACCTTCTCTCCGTTTTTCTCATCCACCTGACGCAGATTTCGATAATCATCCACATCGGAGGAGAGCCCCTTCTTTTCCAGGTTGTCGGAAACAAAGCTGTTGAAGAGAGCCACCAAAACCGCAAACACGGGAACGCCGATAATCATACCCACCACGCCGAACAGACCGCCGAACAGGATGATGGAAAACAGCACCCAAAAGGAGGAAAGGCCGGTGGTGTCGCCCAGAATCTTGGGGCCGAGGATGTTACCGTCAAACTGCTGCACGGCCACCACGAAAATCAGGAAGGTGACGCACTTGATGGGGCTGTTCAACAGCACCAAAATACCGCAGGGAATGGCACCGATGAAGGGGCCAAAAAAGGGAATGATGTTGGTCACGCCCACAATCACGCTGACCAGCATAGCGTAGGGAATGTTCAAAAGAGAAGTGCCGATGAAACAGATGATGCCCACCATCAGGGAATCCAGCAGCTTGCCACGGATGAAGCCGCCGAACACCTGATGAACAAAGCGGAACTGACCAATAATGCGGTTGGCGGTGGGGAGCTTAAAAACGCTGTAGATAAACTGCTTGGTGTGGGCAATCATGCTGGACTTGCCCAGCAGAAGATAGACCGCCACGATGAATCCAATGGCCACGTTTTTGGCAACCTGAATCACCACCACCAGGCCGGAGAAGAGCGATTCAAAAATATTGCTCACACCGTTGCCCACCGTCCCGCTGAGGTTTTGCAGGCTGGGCAGGATGTTTTGGCGCAGCCAGGTTTGCAGCTCCAAGGAAGTGGTGTTCAGATAGTCGTTAATCAGCTCATAAATCTGGGGATTATCCTGGAAAAACTTTTCCGTCCATGCGGAAGCCCGGTAGACGTAAATCTGCGAAGAGTTGACAATCATGTTCAGGCTGGAAGCGAAGCTAGGAACCACCAGAGCCACCAAGCCGCTGACCAGGGTGATAGCGCCCACAATGGAAATCAGCACAGAAAGCCCAACCGACAGACTGTGAGCGAAATCAGGGGGACACTTTTTCTTTCGCAGCCAGGAATCCAGATTCCGCAGCAGAAAGTTATAGATGGGAGCCAGCAGGTAAGCAATCACGCAGCCAATGATAAAGGGCATCAGAATCCTGACAACCTCTCCGATTAACAGGCTCACGTTGTGGAAGTGGAAGAGAAGAAAGGCGGTGAGCAGGCTTGCCGCAATGACCAGAAAGGCGGTCAGACCAATGGTTAAATAGTCCTGCAATTTTTGATTTTTCATGAAAAACACCCCTTTTTTCGATGCACATCACGTCATACGCAGGGCGTGGCAGACGGCGTGCAGGGACACAAAACGAAAAAGGACGGGCACTTGGAAAATACGCTCAAATAGAATGAATACCAACCTATGAGGGAAACGAGTTTTGCTGCTTTCCTCATAGGCTGGTCAGGTGTCAGGGAGTATTACACAGACAGCTCTACCTTGGAACCATCCAGGGCGGCGGCGTACTTGGTCAGGATGGGCTGAATCTCGCCCTCCAGGAACTCGGCGACCTGCTCGGGGCAGCGGCCAATGTAGCGGCTGGGCTCCAGATGGGCGGTCAGCTCCTCACGGGTCATGCCGAACATGGGATCCTCGGCGATCAGGTCAATCAGGTTGTTGGTCAGACCCAGATCCTTCACGTTGCGGCCAGCCTCCAGGGAGTGCAGACGAATTTGCTCATGCAGCTCCTGACGGTTGCCGCCACGCTTTACGGCATCCATCATGATGTTCTCAGAGGCCATGAAGGGCAGCTCTTCCAGAATATGCTTCTCAATGACCTTCTCATGCACGACGATGCCGTCCGTGATGTTCTGATAGATGCGCAGAATGGCATCACAGGCCAGGAATGCCTCGGGGACAGAAAGACGCTTGTTGGCGGAGTCGTCCAGCGTGCGCTCGAACCACTGGGTAGCGGAGGTGATGGAGGGGTTCAGAACGTCCGCCATGATGTAACGACCCAGGGCGCAAATACGCTCAGAACGCATGGGGTTGCGCTTGTAGGGCATAGCGGAAGAGCCAATCTGCTTCTTCTCGAAGGGCTCTTCAATTTCCTTCATGTGAGCCAGCAGACGCAGGTCAGTGGCGAACTTGGAGGCAGAGGCGGCGATGCCTGCCAGGGTGTTGACCACAAAGGTGTCAGTCTTACGGCTGTAGGTCTGGCCGGAAACAGGGACAACGGCATCAAAGCCCATTTCCTCAGCGATGAGGCGTTCTGCCTCCTTGACCTTCTCGTGGTCGCCCTCGAACAGCTCCAGGAAGGAAGCCTGCGTGCCGGTGGTGCCCTTACTGCCCAGCAGCTTCAGGTCAGCGATGCGGTATTCCACCTCGTGGAGATCCATTACCAGCTCGTTCATCCACAGCGTGGCACGCTTGCCCACGGTGGTGAGCTGGGCGGCCTGGTAATGTGTGAAGCCCAGAGTGGGGGTGGCCTTGTACTGGTCGGCGAACTTGGCCAGGTTAGCAATGACACGAACCAGCTCATCTCGGATTAACTCCAGAGCTTCCTTCATCAAGATAACGTCGGTGTTGTCGCCGACATAGCAGGAGGTAGCGCCCAGATGGATGATGGGCATTGCCGTGGGGCACTGATCGCCATAAGCGTGAATGTGTGCCATGACATCGTGGCGCAGCTGCTTTTCGTAAGCGGCGGCGGCCTCATAGTCGATGCACGCAGGGCTGACGTGGGCTTCCAGCTCTGCCACCTGTTCAGCGGAAACGGGCAGACCCAGTTTCATCTCAGCACGAGCCAGAGCAACCCAAAGTCTGCGCCAGGTGGAGAACTTTTTATCCGGGGAGAAGATGTACTGCATCTTCTTGCTGGCATAACGGGAGGAGAGAGGGCTTTCGTAATTGTTTTTCATAATAATCATCCTTCTTCAGTCGTTCCAACCACAGCGCAGGGCGCAGGTTTGGTGATAAGGTTGAGCGAAACAACCGCTTGGAGGTTGTTGGACTCTTAGGGGTGTATCAGGTTTGTATCTTCAAGAAACAAACAGTCTCTCAGAGCATTCGTTTATGTATCATTTTGTGCTTTGCGTTGAGCGTGATAAAAAGCGCCCACCTGGTTGGCCTCGCTGCTGAAATGGCAGGGAACAACCTGCGTTTTGGGAAAAGAGCCATCCGTCATGCGTGCAGGGCTACAGGTGTAAATTTCGTCCAGCTTTTTCTGAATGGTCTCAATCAGAATGGGCTGTTTGCTGATGCCGCCGCCGATGGCCACCCGTTCCAAATCCAGCAAAACTGTGAGGTTGTAAATTTGAATGGCAACGTCTTTGCAGAAGATGTCCAGCGCTCGTTTTGCGGCCTTGTCGCCGTCCAGCACCAGGCGGAAGAGAGCTCTTCCGTCTATGGGGAAATCGTCGGGAAGGCGGGCTTCCTCTCGATAGCGAGCCAAGAGGCCGATGATGCTGCAACGCAGAGCCATGGTGTCGTTTAGGTTTTCCCAGTCGTGGGTATTGACGTTGATAAAGCTGTATTCACCGGCGGTGAAGTGGGAGCCGTTGAGGATTTTTCCGTCTACAATCAATCCGCCGCCCACGCCAGTGCCGATGAGAAACACGCTGGCGTTTTGGCAGCCCTTCAAGGAGCCTTGCCAAAGCTCCGCCATGGCAGCGCATTTGCCGTCGTTGGCCAAGTAGACGGGACAGCCGCATTTCTCAGCCAGCAGCGGCCCCACGGGTTGCTGCCAATTATAAGTCAAAGCACCGCCGCCGTTGACCTGCCCCCGCTCGACATCAATGAACCCCGGGAGGCTCATGGTGATGCCTGAAACCTCATCCCTGTGGGGCTGGTAAAGGGCGGAGAGGGCGGAGAGAAAATCGTCCAGTGTGGTCGTGGGGGTGGGGATGCTGCCGCAATCCCAGCGGTGAAGCGTTTCGTCCATCACGGAGTATTTGATTTCAGTGCCGCCCACGTCAAAGACCATCAGCTTCATAGGAAAAAACAACTTTGCGTGCGTGTGAGTTAAGGCAACACCACACAATAGTCGAATGTGCGTCTTGCTTGTCCCTTTACTCCCAAATTTGCCGTTAAACCCTTGAAATACGTCAGTATTCCTGCGGCTTTCCCAACAAATTTGGAAGCAAAATTACTGCGCAATCCGCACATCCCTATTATGCGGTATTGCCTTAGTTAAACTTATAAATCTTCTGGGAGAGCTTATACAGACGGATGGTCAGCTTTCTGCCCTGATAACCGGGGAAGTTAGAGATGGCGGAAAGGCTGCGGTATTTCATGCGGCGGTACAGCTTGGGGTCTTTTTCCTTGAGGTAAGCCCACAGCTCCCGCTTTTTCTCCAGGTTCTCGTCCGTGCCGGAGAGCAACAGGAAGATGGAGGAAATCAGCATCATCATGGAGAGATAGCGGGTCATATAGTGGAAGAGCTTGGGATTCTGCTCCTTGACGGGATCCAAATCCACCTTGTCAATCATATGACGGGTCACACGAACCTGTTGATCCACACGGCGAATCATAACGGCTTCGTTGACGCTCTGGTCACTGCGGCCAATGAAATAACGATACAGATCCAGATTCATATAATAGATGGTCTTGACCAAGGGCAGGGGCTGATAGACGAAGATATTGTCTACATAGAAGGTGTGCTTGGGCAGCTCAATGCCGCTGTCACGCAGCAGCTGGGTGCGGTAGATGACAGAGTGCATCAGCAGGTATTTGGAGGGGTTCCAGTGTCCCATTGCTTCCCAGCCAAAGACCTTGTTTTCAGGGAACACATGGTTGTAACGGACGATGTTCTGGGTGTTGTCCTCCACATGCTCATAGACATAGTTGCAGACCACCAGGTCAACGGGCTTCGGCCAGCTGGAAAACTCCCGGAGCTGGTTCATGACACGCTTGAGGGCATCGGTATCCAGCCAGTCGTCAGAGTCTACCACCTTGTAATAAAGGCCGGTGGCGTTGCGGATGCCCTGGTTGACACCCTCGCCGTGGCCGCCGTTGGGCTGGTGAATGACCTTGATGATATCCGGGTATTCGGCGGCGAATTGGTCAGCGATGGCGGGGGTTTCGTCTTTGGAGCCGTCGTCCACCAGAATGATCTCGGCCTCCTTGCCAGCAGCCAGCAGCGTTTCCACGCAGTGAGCCATATAAGCTGCGGAATTGTAGCACGGAACAGCAAATGTAATAAGTTTCACAGGATGATTCCTTACTTTCTATTATAAATCAAGTGCGTAGCGCAGGTTCATTCTAACACAGGTTTCGGTAAAATGGAACACCCGGAGAGAATTTCGTTAAATTTTAATAATTTGCTTGTGGAGAGAAGAAGGGTTCTTCATCACAGGACACAGGAGAGCGCCGCCCGAACCGGAAATATTAGAGGATATTCTTCCAGCTGACCTCTTCCACATCGGATAGGTGTTGCACCTTGGCAATCAAGGCTCCGTTGGAGCTGTCATACTCCGGCCCGTCTTGGTATTCCAAAAAGCCCATGACCTGCTCAAAGCCGGTGGAAACCTCGTCTGTTTCTGCATGAACCAGCACCACGGAGAAATAATCCTCCGCAGCGTCCCATTCTGCTTTGGCCGCTGTGGTGAAGCATTCCACCTGCTCCCATTCCTCCACACGAGCGGCCTCCTCCGCCTGAGTCAGTAGATCCACAATGGAAACAATGATGTGATCCACCCTCCAGGCGTTGTAAAGGGTGGCGCTGAAAAGTGTTGCCAGAAAGAGACCGGAAATCCAAAGCTGTTTCATGTTGCATCCTCCCTTTGCTTGAGCTGACAGAACACCCTTCCGTGCTCATCCGCCGTCAGTAGGAACACCTCCTGAATGTGGCTGGCTCCCGCCTTCCGAAGCTGGCTGTTCAGCCAGGATTCATCACGGTGGATGTGGCGCAGTGACTTTCGAATCAGACGACCGTCACTGATGACCACATGGGGCAGACCCGTTTCCTGAACAGATAGCTTCATCTGCTCCGGGGTCACGGGGCTGTCTTTTTCATAAAGAATGATGCTCACCTGACCGGAATTTTCCAAAATGGCATATTTCACGCTGGAAAGGTCGGTGATTCCCTGCATACGCAGCTCTTCCATCAGCTCGTCCGTGGTGAAGCGGTTCCGCTCCAGCTCTTTTTCCAGCAGCTTTCCGTGTTCCATGATAACGCTGGGTCGCCCGCAAATCAATTCCCGAAAGCGGACGTTTTTGAGCATGAGAACCGAAAGAAACATGGTCAAAGCGGAAAGGACGCAAATGGGAAGCGCCCCATAGAGGAGGGGAATGCCAAAATCCTGCATGGGGACGGCGGCCAGGTCGGAAATGAGCATGGCAAGCACCAGCTCAGTGGGTTCCAGCTCGCCCACCTGCTTTTTGCCCATGAGCCGCACCGCCACGATGATGAGAAGATAGAGAATGATGGTTCGAATGATACAGATTGCCACGAGCTCGCCTCCTGTGGAACGGAAAAATGAGGGAATGCCCCCGCCTTTTGTTGTCATTCTGCCCAAAGCGGGGGAAAATCATTCCCTTTGCTTTTGCCGTAAAAGAAAAAAATGAAATTTCTCTGTTTGTGTCTTGCAAAAGGGGAATATCTGTGACATAATACATCAGAAACTGAAAAATGGGTCAATGAGGACTTTTTCGCAGCTGCAACGGAGCGGCTGGGGAGGAGTCTTTTTTTCTTTGTGCCAAAAAGACACAAAAAAGCTGCAAAAGAAAGGCGGAATGTCACTTATGAAGGCGATTTTGATTCTGGAGAATGGCCAAACCTTTATGGGAGAAAGTATTGGCAGTCCCAGAGATACCATTTTTGAGATGGTGTTCAATACATCCATGGTAGGGTATCAGGAAATTCTCACAGATCCCTCTTATGCCGGCCAGGGCGTGGTCATGACCTACCCCCTCATTGGCAATTACGGTGTCAACGAGGAGGACGACGAGAGCCGCCAGCCCTGGGCGGAAGCGTTGATTGTTCGCCATCTGGCCGACCGGGGCAGCAATTTCCGCTGTCAGGAAACGTTGGATCATTACATGAAACGGCACGATATCGTGGGCATTCAGTCCGTGGATACACGAGCCATCACCCGCATCCTCCGCAAGCAGGGCGTGATGAACGCTATGATTACCTGCGCCGAGAGCTTTAACATTCAGGAGTGCATGGACATGCTCCGGGCTTACCGGGTCTCCAACACGGTGGAGCGTGTCACCATTGCCCAGCCGGAGCACTATCCGGGCAGCGGTTATCGGGTCGCTATGCTCGATTTCGGCCAGAAGTGGAACATGATTCACTGTCTCAATCACCGAGGCTGTGATATCACCCTCTTTCCGGCGCACACCCCCGCAGAGGAGATTTTGAACGGCGGCTTTGACGGCGTGATGCTCTCCAACGGACCGGGCGACCCTGCCGATTGCGCCGACATCATCCGGGAGGTCAAAAAGCTGTATGACAGCGACCTTCCCATCTTTGCCATTTGCTTGGGTCATCAGCTCATGGCCTGCGCCACCGGAGCCAAAACTCGAAAGATGCGCTTTGGTCATCGAGGAGCCAACCATCCGGTTAAGGACCTCAAGCGGAACCGCTGCTTCATCACCAGCCAGAACCACGGTTATGTGGTCATGGCGCAGAGCATTGACCCGGCCATTCATGAGATTAGCCACATCAACGTCAATGACGGCTCAATTGAAGGACTCCGCTACAAAAACAAGAACATCTTCACCGTTCAGTTTCACCCGGAGGCCTCTCCCGGCCCGGTGGATACGGATTACCTGTTTGATGAATTTTTGGATATGATCCGCCGTCATAAGGAAGGAGAGTGCTGAACATGCCCAAGGATACCAGCATTAAGAAGGTTCTTGTCATCGGCTCCGGCCCCATCATCATCGGTCAGGCAGCAGAATTTGACTACGCCGGAACCCAGGCTTGCCGTTCCCTGAAAGAGGAGGGCGTGGAGGTCATTCTGGTCAATTCCAACCCCGCCACCATCATGACGGACAAAGACATTGCCGATCATGTTTATATTGAGCCCCTGAACGTCTTCACCCTGCGGGAGGTCATTGAAAAAGAGCGTCCTGATGCCGTTCTTCCCACGCTGGGTGGTCAGGTTGGTTTGAACCTGGCTATGAACCTGTGGGAGGATGGAACGCTGGAGCAATATGGTGTTCGTCTGCTGGGTACCTCTGCGGAATCCATCCACCGTGCGGAAGACCGACAGGGCTTTAAGGACACCATGGAGAGCATCCATCAGCCCTGCGTCACCTCTCTGGTGGTTCACGCTGTGGAAGACGCTGTGGACTTCGCTCAGAAGATTGGCTATCCCGTCATTGTCCGTCCTGCCTATACCCTGGGCGGAACCGGCGGCGGCATCGCCGACAATGAGGACATGCTGCGGGAAATCTGTGACCGTGGCCTGGCGCTCTCCCGTGTCCATGAGTGCCTGATTGAGCGGTGCATCTCCGGCTGGAAGGAGATTGAGTTTGAGGTCATGCGTGACAGCGCAGGCAACGTCATCACCATCTGCGGCATGGAGAATCTGGATCCCGTGGGCGTTCACACCGGAGATTCCATCGTCATCGCACCCACCCAGACCTTGGCCAACAAGGAATATCAGATGCTCCGCACCGCCGCTTTGGACATCATTTCTGCTCTGGAAATTGAAGGCGGCTGTAACTGCCAGTTTGCGCTGAATCCTGATTCCTTTGAGTATGCGGTGATTGAGGTCAATCCCCGTGTGTCCCGTTCCTCCGCTCTGGCTTCCAAGGCCACCGGCTATCCCATTGCCAAGGTCGCCGCAAAAATCGCTCTGGGCTACACGCTGGATGAGATTCCCAACGCCGTCACCGGCAAAACGACGGCTTGTTTTGAGCCGACGCTGGATTACTGCGTGCTGAAAATTCCCCGTCTGCCCTTTGATAAATTTACCGCCGCTTCCCGACAGCTGGGCACGCAGATGAAGGCCACCGGCGAGGTAATGGCCATTGGCAATTCCTTTGCTTCTGCGCTGATGAAGGCGGTTCGTTCGCTGGAACAGCACATTGACTCCCTCCAGCTGCCCAAGTTAAAGGCGCTGTCTACAGAGGAGATTCACAAAAAGCTCTCTGTGGTGGACGATGAGCGCATCTACGTCTGCACCGAGGCGCTGCGCCGTGGAATCTCTGCCGAGGAAATCCATGCCATCACCAAGATTGACATTTGGTTCCTGGATGAGCTGCAAATCATCGTTGATTTGGAAAAGGAACTGAAAGAAAAGGGCGTTCCCAATCGTATCCGCCTGCGCTACGCCAAAGAGTTGGGCTTCTCTGACGCTTTGATTGCGCAGCTGGCAGGCAGCACCAGAGAAGAAATCCGAGACCTCCGCAAGCGCTATGGCATTTATCCCACCTATAAGATGGTGGATACCTGCGCCGCAGAGTTCGACGCCGCCACGCCGTATTATTACTCCACTTATGATGTGGAAAACGAAGCGCAGATTGTCTTTGACGGACGCAAAAAGGTGCTGGTTCTGGGCTCCGGCCCCATCCGCATCGGTCAGGGCATCGAGTTTGACTATTGCTCTGTTCATTCGGTCTGGGCGCTCAAACGCCTTGGTTTTGAAACCATCATCATCAATAACAACCCCGAGACCGTTTCCACGGACTTTGATATTGCCGACCGCCTCTATTTTGAGCCGCTGACCGCCGAGGACGTGGAGCACATTGTGGAGCTGGAGCACCCTTGGGGCGCTGTGGTTCAGTTCGGCGGACAGACCGCCATCAAGCTGACAAAGGCTCTGTCGGATATGGGCGTTCCCATTTTGGGCACGTCGGCGGACGGCGTGGATGCCGCAGAGGATCGCGAGCGCTTTGACGAAATTCTGCGCCTTTGTGAAATTCCCCGTGCCGAGGGGCGCACGGTCTACACCACCGAAGAGGCGCTGGAAGCAGCCAACACGGTTGGCTATCCGGTTCTGGTTCGTCCCTCCTACGTTCTGGGCGGACAGGGCATGGAAATTGCCTATAAGGATCAGGACATTGTGGAGTATATGAAGATCATCAACCAAACCGTTCAGGAGCACCCCATTTTGGTCGATCAGTACCTGATGGGACGTGAGGTCGAGGTGGACGGCGTGTATGATGGAGAAGAGATCCTCATTCCCGGCGTGATGGAGCACGTCGAGCGTGCAGGTGTCCATTCCGGTGACTCCATTGCGGTCTATCCCCCCCTCCACATCGAAGAGAAGCACAAGCAGACCATTCTTCGCCACACCCGGAACCTGGCCAAGCATTTGGGGGTTATTGGTCTCATCAACGTGCAGTTTATTATCTATAACGACACGGTTTATATCATTGAGGCAAATCCCCGTTCCTCCCGTACCATTCCTTATATCTCCAAAGTCACCAACGTGCCCATCATTGACCTGGCCACCAAGGTGATGCTGGGAGAAAAGCTCAAGGATTTGGGCTATGGCACCGGGATTTATCCCGAAGCGGATTATTACGCTGTCAAAATGCCGGTTTTCTCCTTTGAGAAGCTGACAGACGTGGATATCAACCTGGGACCTGAGATGAAATCCACCGGCGAATGCCTCGGCATTGCGGAAACCTTCCCCCAGGCGCTGATGAAAGCCTTCAAGGGTGCCAATATGAAGGTGCCCAAGCGTGGCAACCGTGTGATTCTCACCGTGAAGGACGAGGACAAGGGAGAAATCATTGGAGTTGCCCGGACGCTGGAAGAGCTGGGGATGGAGCTGTATGCCACCAAGGGAACCTGCGCCTGCCTGGAAAAGGTGGGAATCAGCGTTAAAATGGTCAACAAAATGGAGCAGGAATCGCCCAATATGGCGGATATGATTCAGTCCGGCACGGTGGATCTCATTGTGAACACCCCGGCTCGGAGCAAGCAGCAGGACGGCGACGGCGTGAAAATCCGCCGTATGGCGGTGGAGCATTCCGTGCTTTGCCTGACCAGCATTGACACTGCTCACGCTATTCTGACCGCCCGCCAGCAGGGACACAGTGAGCGCCTGAGACCCATTGACATCACCGAAATTTAATAACAGACCGTTGCTCTGCAATGAGCACAAAAAAATCCCTCATCGGTTCCGCCGATGAGGGAAAAACAAAGCCGGGTTTGGAAGGAATCACACGATATCTTTCCAGCCCGGCTTTCTGATTGGTTACAATAAGCTTTTAGCCAACGTAAGAGAAGAAAGAGGTCTCTTTTGCTTCGTAATTCTTGGAAACCTCATCCATCCAATCACCATAAAGGTCGGACTGAATGGAGGAGCGAGCGGCCTTGTACCAGGAATACTCGTCGTCATAGCCCACAAAGTAAACCAGCTGATAGCCATTGGCCTGGGTGTCCTCAACAATGCCCACGTCACCGGGCTTGCGGTTGTCAAACATCCAGTCCTCCAGAGCGTCGGAGAGGATGCCCTTGTTGGTGTTCTCGTAGAAGTGGGCAGTGGTGGTGATGTCGTCGGTGTTCTCTGCCTCCACGGAGGAATCCGCATTTTCCTCAGCCTCGGAGTCTTCCTCCTCGGTCAGGGCGAGGAACGCTTCCTCGGTTGCGCCGTTGGCCTCAAACTTCTGCTTTAATTCCTCGGCCTTGGCCAGAGCGCTGCCATAGTTGGTGGTGTCGTCGGAGTTGGTGGCCTTGACCAGGATGGTGTGCATATTACCGGCATAGTACTCATCCAGCGCACGGTTGTTAAAGAGGGTGACAAAGTAGTTGCTAACCACTTCGGTGTCGGCCTCAGCGCCTTCGGTTAGGGCGACCTGGGTGGTTTCTTCCTGAACGGTGGTGTCACCTGCCTTGCGGGCGGGGTCGGTCATCCAGTCACCAAACACATAGTTGGAGAAGCTGGAAGAGGACAGCATAGAAAGGTTGGTAACAGTGTCGGCCTCATCCGCCAGCTGTTCCGCCTTGGCGGTATCGCCCGCAGTCAGAGCGGCCTTGAGTTGGTCAGCGGTCTCCTGAGCGGCTTTGGCGGCCTTGGTGTAGTCGTCCTTGGTCGGGGTGATGTCGTTGCCGTCGGCATCGGTGTCCTCGGGCAGAGCGTTCACTCTGTAGCAAACAAAGTCGTAAGTGTCGATGGTGTCCTTATTCTCGTTGTAGTAGGACTGAATGTCAGCGTCAGAGACCTCAAAGGAAGTGGTTTTGTCGTCCTCAAAGGCGTAGGCGTATTCGTACTCGTTGAGCACCTTCTGATAAATAGAAGGGGTCATCAGACGGCCAAACATGCGCTTGAGGTAGTAGGAATAGGACACGCCGTTTTCCTTGGCGGAATCCTTGGTTTTCTGGATTTCGTCCTCAACTTTGGCCTTGCTTTCGTCGGACATCTCATAACCGGCGGCCTTTGCCTCCTGAGCCAGGGTGGCTACGTTGGTCAGGGAGCTTTTGGCGTTGTCGCAGATGTACTGATACCAGGTGGTGCCTTCGGTGAATTCCTGCTCCTTGAGGCTCTTGTTGGTATCCAGTCCGTAGTAGCTGGCGTAGGCATACATATTGTCGTAGATGCTGTAATAGTAGTAGTCCACCTCAGCGGCGGAATACTTGTTTTCGCCTACGGTCACAGCGGTGGCGCTACGCTGAATCACGCCAGAATCCCAGAACAGCAGAGCGGCAATCAGCGCCACCACAACGATGGTTGCGATGCCGTAGATCTTCCACTTGCGGGCGGTCTTCTGCTCGGCAGCGGCCTGAGCACGCTGCTTACCGGACAGTTCCTTCAGACTCTGCTCCAGTGCGTTGTTTTTTTTCTGATCGCTCATGTGACAGTTATCCCTCCATAGATTCCGGCTTGGGTCATCCAACCGGATTTTTTGCAATCGAGAGTTATTATAGAGCAGATAAACGAAAAATACAAGATGTGGAAACGAAAAAATGAGTAAATTCTTTTTCCAGTTCTGGCAGCTCGGAATAAAAAAAGCGTTTTGGGTCATACTGATGCTGTCCCCAAAATTCCAACAGGAGGAACCAAAATGAAAAAGACGTTACTTCTTTTGTCCGTTATGATGGTTTTTGTGCTGGCGCTGACCGGATGCACCGGACGGAACCGAAACAACACCGTCAACAACCAAACCACCTATCCTGATATGGACAGTTCTTGGGATTATACCGCCGATGAGTACGGTATGACCAATGAAAACGGACAGGATGGCACCAACGATACCATCAACAACAACAGCACCACCAACGGCACCACTGGAACCCGTCCCAACACCTCCAACAGCAATGGAACGATGAATCAAAACGCCATGGACAACGATGACAGAACCGATGGAGTGGTCAACAACAACACCGTAAACAATAACCGTCGTGACAGCGTGGCGGATGGCGTTCAGAACGCTGTGGACGAGGCCGGAAACGTGATGGACGACATTGCCGATGGTGCAGCCAATGCGGTGGATGACGCAACCGATGCGGTTCGAGATGCCACCGGAGCCGTAACCGGCGGAGACAACCGGGTTTCCAGACCCAATTCCGCCGCTTGACGGCGAGGAAAGCTCCTGTGAGGGGCTTTCCGTACATCGCAAAGGAAAAAGCAGGGTAATTTGTTCATTTTTGACGGGTCAGAGGTGATTCTTCTTTTTATTTCCTTGCAAAAAGGTGCTTGACAGTAGAAAGTGAAAACGGTATAATATCCGCTGAAAAAAGCCTTGATGGGAAGTAGTATGTGTTTTCTTCCATCCAGAGAGCGGTCGGTTGGTGCAAGATCGTATGGAAGCCATGCAGAAGTCGTCCCGGAGCTTCGTCTCTCAACGTCCGTCGGCGGTAGGAGGCGGCGGTACCCACCGTTATCGGGTTTGAGTGTCCACAGCGGCTTTCGAGGTGGAAATTCAGGTGGTACCACGGAAAATGCGCCCTTTTCGTCCTGAACGGAATGTTCAGGGCGTTTCTTTTTTACCTTTTAAGGAGTGAATCAACATTATGGCAAAAGAATTGTCTAAGGTCTATGACCCCAGAGAGGTCGAGACCCGAATTTATCAGGACTGGGAGTCCCACGGCTGTTTCCGTGGCATTGCTGACCCCGACAAGAAGCCCTACACCATCGTTATGCCTCCTCCCAACGTCACCGGCCAGCTCCACATGGGCCACGCCATGGATAACACCCTCCAGGATATCCTCATCCGCTTCAAGCGGATGCAGGGCTATGCCGCTCTGTGGGTTCCCGGCACTGACCACGCCTCCATTGCAACGGAAGCCAAGGTCGTGGAAGATATGGCCAAGGACGGCTTGACCAAGGACGATTTGGGTCGTGAGAAGTTCCTGGAGCGTGCTTGGGCATGGAAGCGCAAGTATGGTGGCCGCATCGTCAAGCAGCTGCGCACGCTGGGCTCCTCCTGCGACTGGGAGCGTGAGCGCTTCACCATGGACGACGGCTGCTCCGATGCAGTGAAGGAAGTGTTCGTCCGCCTTTATAACGACAAGACCATTTATCGTGGAAACCGCATGGTCAACTGGTGTCCCAACTGCATCACCTCTATCTCTGACGCTGAGGTGGAGCATGAGACCCAGAACGGCAACTTCTGGCATCTGCTCTATCAGGTCAAGGAGACCGGCGAGTATCTGGAGCTGGCCACCACCCGTCCCGAGACTATGCTGGGTGATACCGCTGTCGCCATCAACGGCGAGGACCCCCGCTATACACACCTCCATGGCTGCCATGTCATCCTGCCCCTGCTGAATAAGGAAATCCCCATCGTCTGCGACGAGCACGCCGACATGGAAAAGGGAACCGGTGTCGTCAAGATTACCCCTGCCCATGACCCCAACGACTGGGAAGTGGGTCTGCGCCATAACCTGCCCATTGTCCGCTGCTTCACCTATGATGGCCATATGACCGGCGCTGAGGATAAGGCCACTGCTGATGAGCTCTTTGCTTCCGGCAAAGCAACCAAGAATGAGCCCGAGGTTCTGGACTGCGGCAAGTACGCCGGTATGACCACCATGGAGGCTCGCAAGGCTATCCTGGCCGATTTGGAGGCCTGCGGCGCTCTAAAGGAAGTGGAGCCGCTCCAGCACGAGGTTGGAACCTGCTACCGCTGCCATACCACCATCGAGCCTATGGTTTCCAAGCAGTGGTTTGTCAAGATGGAAGAGCTGGCAAAGCCCGCTATCGAGGCTGTCGAGGATGGTACCATCCAGTATGTCCCCGAACGCTTCACCAGAAACTACCTCAACTGGATGAATAATACCCGTGACTGGTGCATTTCCCGTCAGCTGTGGTGGGGTCATCAGATTCCTGCCTGGTACTGCGAGGACTGCGGCGAGACCAATGTTGCCAAGGAAGCACCCTGCGCCTGTGGCAAGTGCGGCAGCACCAAGCTGACCCAGGACCCCGACACCCTGGATACCTGGTTCTCCTCCGCTCTGTGGCCCTTCTCTACCCTGGGCTGGCCCAATGAGGACGCTGAGGACTACAAGTATTTCTATCCCACCAATACCCTGGTCACTGGTTACGATATCATCGGCTTCTGGGTTTCCCGCATGATCTTCTCTGGCCTGGCTTACACCGGAAAGGCTCCCTTTGACACCGTTGTGATTCATGGCATCGTCCGTGACAGCCTGGGGCGTAAGATGTCCAAGTCCCTGGGCAACGGCATTGATCCGCTGGAGGTTATCAACAAGTACGGCGCTGACGCTCTGCGTCTGATGCTGGTCATGGGCTCCACTCCCGGTAACGACATGCGTTACAGTGAGGAGAAGGTCGAGGCCATGCGCAACTTCTGCAACAAGATTTGGAACGCAAGCCGTTTCCTGCTCATGAACCTGACCATTGAAAAGAACGAGCTGCCCGCCGCCTTGGAGATGGAGGATAAGTGGATTCTCTCCAAGATGAATCACACCATCCGTGAGGTGACTGCCAACATCGAGAAGTTCGAGGTGGGCATTGCCGCTCAGAAGGTCTATGACTTCCTGTGGGATGACTTCTGCGACTGGTATATTGAGCTGACCAAGGCTCGTCTCTCCGGTGGCGACGAGGCCGCCAAGACCCAGGCACAGCAGGTGCTCTGCTACGTCCTGACCAACATCCTCAAGCTGCTGCACCCCTTCATGCCCTTCATCACCGAAGAGATTTGGCAGGCGCTGCCTCATGAGGGTGATTACCTGATGCTCCAGGATTGGCCCACCGCCTCCGATGCCTTCGACTTCCCCGAGGACGAGGCCGCTATGGAGAAGGTCATGGATGCCATCAAGGCCATCCGTGCCCGCCGTGCTGATATGAACGTTCCCCCCTCCAAGAAGGCCGAGCTGAACGTGGTCACGGCAGAGGCTGATATCTTCGCCAAGGGTGTTCCCTTCTTCCAGCGCCTGGCTTCCACCACCGAAGTGACCATCACTGCTGAGGCTCCTGCTTCTGTGGAAGGTCTGGTCTCTGTTGTCACCGCTGATGCCAAGCTGTTTATCCCCATGGCAGAGCTGGTGGACGTGGCCGCAGAGCGAAAGCGTCTGACCAAGGCGCTGGAAAAGAAGCAGAAGTACGCCGACGGCATTGTGAAGAAGCTCTCCAACGAGAAGTTCACCGCCAAGGCTCCCGAAAACGTCATTCAGCGTGAGCGTGACAATCTGGAAAAGGCTCAGAAGGAGATTGCCCAGCTCAAGGAGAGCCTGGC
>JAKSQD010000035.1 GCA_024404315.1 Oscillospiraceae bacterium | reverse complement strand
ACCTATGACCTTCCGCACGTCAAGCGGATGCTCTAGCCAACTGAGCTAATCGTCCATATGCTGTTTCAGGATGTTGAAGCGAATGGTGGACGATATAGGACTCGAACCTATGACCTTCCGCACGTCAAGCGGATGCTCTAGCCAACTGAGCTAATCGTCCGTAGCTCGCCTCAACAAATGATATTATAGTCAGGCACTCCCAAATTGTCAAGCGTTTTTTTCGATTTTTTGAAAAAATTTCAAGAAAAATTGTTCTCTCAGCTCATCTTGTCAAAAGGTCGAAAAAATCGCTGAGAGAACAAAAAGGGGCATTAAACCACCTGGAAGAGGTAGAACTTCAAATAGCTGGTTTCCGGCACATTCCAGAGAATGGGATGGTCAGGAGCCTGCTGCCTCTGTTCGATCTGCCGCAGAGAGACAGCAGCGTCATGGGCGGCGGAGCGGAGCATATTCTGGAACAGTTCGTCGGTCATGAAGTGGGAACAGGAGCAGGTAGCCAGATAACCACCTCTGGGCAGCAGCGTCATGGCCTTACGGTTGATTTCCTTATAGCCACGGGCTGCATCTCGAACGGTGCTACGGCTCTTGGTGAAAGCGGGAGGATCCAGAATGATATAGTCATACTCGTGGCTTTTCTCGTTGGACAGCTTGGTCAGCAGCTCAAACACGTCAGCCACCTCAAAGTCAATGTTGTCCACGCCGGTGAGCTGGGCGTTTTTCCGTGCCATTTCAATGGCAGAAGCGGAAATATCCACGCTGTGAACGTGTTCCGCACCGGCTAAAGCGGCGTTGAGGCCGAAGGAACCGGTGTGAGTAAAGCAGTCCAGCACCCGGCGACCCTTTGCGATGCGTGCGGCGGCCAAACGGTTGTATTTTTGATCCAAGAAGAAGCCCGTTTTCTGGCCGTTTTCCACATCCACCAGATAGTGGACACCATTTTCGATGATTTCTGTCACGGCGCTGTCAGGGGTGGGCAGACCGGGGAGGGGATACCAGCCCTTTTCCTGCTCCATGCCTTCCAGTTCCCGAATGGATAGATCATTGCGTAGGAAGATACCACGGATGGGCTGCCCGATGTCCGCCATCGCCTCGGCCAAAGCGTTCAGCACCACATCACGGACTTTTTCCATGCCCAGGCTTGCAATCTGAACAGACAACAGATCGTTATAGCGATCCACCGTCAAGCCGGGCATCTGATCCGCTTCCCCGTGAATCAGACGGCAGCAGAAGAAATCAGCGCCAGGCATAACCGTTTGGCGGTAGCGGATGGCATATTCCACTCTTCTGCGCCAGAAAGCGGCGTTAAATTGGTCGTTGGCGTTTCGACTGAGCAGCCGAACCGTAATTTTGCTGTTGGCGTTATAGAAACCGGTTCCCATATAGGCGGTTCCGGCGAAAACATCCACCAAATCGCCGTTTTCAGGTGCTCCGTCCACGGCCTTGATCTCTCCGGCGTAGACCCAGGGATGCCCGCCCTTGATGGCTCGTTCCCCCTTGGGCGTAATCTGAACGGAGGGATACTTTCTCTGCTGTTTCATAACCTTTCCACCTCTATCGTTTTGATCGAACCATTTTATCATGCGGGAAAAATTTTCACAAGAGCCTGACTGTTTTTCTTTGGAAAAATTATCATTCCAGCGGGGATTCCCCTTGCCAAGCTGGAAGAAATGCACTATAATCATTAAGAGTTTGAAGAGTGCAAAACCATGTCTCTCGGGTTTCATTCTGTAAAAAAGATTTTGCGCTTTTTTCATTTCTCCCTTCGCTCTTCAATCCCCACACTGTTTTTTGGAGGTCTTTTCCGTGACCATAAATGATTTGAAAGCTCTTTTAACGCCTGGCCGCTGCATTCATTTGGTGGGTATTGGCGGTGTTTCCATGTTCCCCTTGGCTGAGGTGCTCCGTGGTGCTGGCTGCGTGATTACCGGCAGCGACTTTAAAGAGAGCGCAAACGTGCTCCATCTGAAAAAAGAAGGCGTTCATGTGTTCATGGGTCATCACCCTGAAAACGTTGAAAACGCTGAGGTTGTGATTCGTACTGCCGCCGTTCATGACGACAACCCCGAGATTGTTGCCGCTCGGGAGAAGGATATCCCGGTCTTTGAGCGGGCACAGGCTTGGGGTGCCATTATGCAGGACTACAAGCACGCTCTGTGCATTTCCGGCACCCACGGCAAGACCACTTCCACCTCTATGGCTGCGCATGTGGCGATGGCGGCTGGCCTGGATCCTACCATCATGATTGGCGGCAATCTGCCCCTGTTGGGCTGCGGCTATCGTGTAGGCGAGGGTGACACCATCATTCTGGAAAGCTGTGAGTATTGCAACTCCTTCCTCTCCTTCCGTCCCACCACCGCTGTCATTCTGGACATCGAGGCTGACCATCTGGACTTCTTCAAGGATTTGGCCGACGTGGAGCACTCCTTCCGGGCCTTCGCCAGCTTGGTTCCCCAGAGCGGTATGGTCATTGCCAACGCCGACGACCGCAACACCATGGACACTCTGGATGACCTGGATCGTCCCATGATGACCTTCGGTATGGGCAGCTATGCCGATGTCTACTGTGAGAATCTGGAATGGACGCTGGGGATTCCCAGCTTTGACCTGATGAACAACCACAAGAAGGTCTGCCGCATTGAACTGAGCGTCCCCGGTCTGCACAACGTCAAGAACGCCCTGGCCGTTGCCGCTGCCGCTCTTTCCATGGGCATCACGCCCACCGCCATTTCTCAGGGTCTGAATCAGTTCCACGGCGCAGAACGTCGCTTTGAGTTCAAGGGCACCCTCAATGGCGCACGCATCTATGACGACTACGCCCACCATCCCGGTGAAATCCATATGCTGTTGGAGACCGCCAAGACCCTGGGCTATCGCCGTGTGATTTGTGCCTTCCAGCCCCATACCTACACCCGCACCAAGGCATTCTTCCCCGAGTTTGTGGAAGAGCTGGGGAACGCTGATATCACCATTCTGGCCGATATCTACGCCGCTCGTGAGACCGATACCCTTGGTGTTTCCTCTAAGGATATCACTGACCGTCTGCCGCACGGTGAATATTGCCCCACTCTGGACGACGTGGAAGCACGTCTGCGTGAGTTGGCCAAGCCCGGAGACCTGATTCTGACCGTCGGCGCAGGCGAATTGTTTAAGGTTGCGGAGCGTCTGGCGGAGTGAGCTCCACGTTCCTACGCAATCAAGAGAGAGGTATTTGCTCCATGAAATTATCGGAAAAGTGGAAGCCCCGTTTGGTTATGACCGTCTTTGGCGTGTTTCTGTGTGCCATTGCCGTGGGATTTTTTAAGTGCTCCCTCTTTGGGGTAGACCCTTTCCAGTGCTTCGCCATGGGAAGCTGGGCGAAGTTCGGTCACGCCCTGTCCTACGGAACCTATTATACCATTATCAGCCTGGTGATGCTGGTCGTTGACTTTTTCCTGGATAAGCATTACATCGGTATTGCCACCTTTATTAACCTGTTCCTCACCGGTTATGTGGTGGACTTCTCCCAGAGCACCATCAACGCCCTCTGTCCCGCTCCCGGTTTGGCCACTCGTGTGGCGTTTCTCATCATTGGCGTGGTGGTCATGTGCTTTGCTTCCTCCCTCTACATGACTTCTGACCTGGGCGTGTCGGTCTATGATGCCATCCCCATTGTCATCTCTAACCGTCAGGACAAGGTTCCCTTCAAGTTCTGCCGCATCTTCTGCGACCTGATTTGTGTGATGATTGGCACGGCCTGCGTGCTGCTGGGCGGCAAGGATGGCGTGCTCCCCGGCGTGGGCACGATTATCACCGCCTTTTTCATGGGCCCTCTGGTGGACTTCTTCAACCGGAAGTTCTCCCGTCCCTTCCTGGAGCAGCAGAAATAAAAACGCATTCCCTGACCTCTGGCTTTACACTGTCAGAGGTCATTGTTTTATCGAAAGGTTTCTCTAAAAAGAAAATGTCCCCCCTGTTTTGAGGTAAACTATGGATATTCTTCATCAAAAATACCAGCAATTAAAAGAAAATCTCCGCTCCCTGGGCAGCGTTGCCATTGCCTTTTCCGGCGGTGTGGATTCCGCCTTTCTCATTGCCGCCGCAAAAGAGGCGTTGGGCGAGCACGCAGTGGCTGTAACAGCGGTTTCCCGCTCTTTTCCCAAGTTTGAACGGAAGGAAGCGGAAACGCTCTGTCAGGCGCTGGGGGTTCGACAGATTGTTTGCTTGACCGATGAGCTGGAGCTGGAGGACTTTCGCAGCAATCCCCCTGACCGGTGTTATATCTGTAAAAAGCACATTTTCAGTCAGCTCCTTGCCGTGGCACAGAAAAACGGCCTTTCTGCTGTTTGCGAAGGCTCCAACATGGACGATTTGGGAGATTACCGCCCCGGTATGCGAGCCATCCGGGAATTGGGCGTAAAAAGCCCGCTCAAGGATGCGGGACTTTATAAGGAAGAAATCCGCCTTCTTTCCAAGGAACTGGGGCTTCCCACTTGGAATAAACCCTCCTATGCCTGTCTCGCCTCCCGGTTTGTCTACGGCGAGACCATCACGGCGGAAAAACTCAGCATGGTGGAGCAGGCGGAGGAATATTTGATGGGTCTTGGCTTCCGTCAGATGCGAGTCCGGGTTCACGGCAGCCTTGCCCGCATTGAGTTGATGCCCAATGATTTCGTGCGTATGCTGGGCGACACGCTGCGCATAGCGGTTTACGACCAGCTCAAAGCGCTGGGCTTTTCCTATGTGTCCCTCGACCTCAAGGGATACCGCATGGGCAGCATGAACGAAGTCCTGACCAAGCATCCCTCCTAATCGCCCTGCCATACAACAAAATCCAAACAAAAAAGCTGCCACCTCGTTGAAGTGACAGCTTTGCTTGTTTCATCGCTTGTTTCATCCAACCAATGACGGCTGGAGTGGGAAATTACTCATAGAGCGGGAATTTCTTGGTCAGCTCCAGAACACGGTTGGAGATTTCGTCCTTCTTCTCGTCGTAGCAGTAAATGCAGTCGGCGATGCAGTCGGCAATGATTTTCATCTCTTCCACGCCCATGCCACGGGTGGTAGCGGCGGGCGTGCCCAGACGGACACCGGAGGTGACAAAGGGGCTGCGGGTCTCGCCGGGAACGGTGTTCTTGTTGGCGGTGATGTGAACACTGTCCAGACGGGCTTCCAGCTCCTTGCCGGTGACAGCTTCCTCACGCAGATCCACCAGCATCAGGTGGTTGTCAGTGCCGCCGGAGACCAGCTTCACGCCACGAGCCATCAGACCGTCAGCCATTGCCTTTGCGTTGGTCACGATGTTCTCGGCGTACTGCTTGAACTCAGGCTTCAGCGCCTCGCCGAAGCAGACAGCCTTTGCGGCGATGACGTGCTCCAGAGGGCCGCCCTGGGTGCCGGGGAAAACGGCGGAGTTGATGCGTTTAGCCAGAACAGCGTTATTGGTCAGAATCAGGCCGCCACGAGGGCCACGCAGGGTCTTGTGGGTGGTGGTGGTCACAACGTCAGCATAGGGCACGGGGCTCTGATGCACACCGCCTGCTACCAGACCGGCAATGTGAGCCATATCGACCATCAGGTAAGCGCCGTAGCCGTGAGCGATTTCAGCCATTTTCTCAAAGTCAATGGCACGGGGATAAGCGGAAGCGCCCGCCACAATCAGCTTGGGACGCACCTTCTTGACGGCCAGCTCAAAAGCCTTGTAGTCAATCACGCCGTCGTCGTTGACACCGTAGGAAACAAAGTTGTAATTTTTGCCGGACATATTCACGGGAGAGCCGTGGGTCAGGTGGCCGCCCTGAGACAGATCCATGCCCATCACAGTGTCTCCCACATTCAGCAGAGCGAAGTAAACAGCCAGATTGGCCTGTGCGCCAGAATGAGGCTGAACATTGGCATACTTGGCACCGAACAGCTTGCAGGCACGCTCAATGGCGATGTTCTCAACCTGGTCCACATAGACACAGCCGCCATAATAGCGCTTACCGGGCAAACCCTCGGCGTATTTGTTGGTCAGAACGCTGCCCATAGCGGCCATAACGGCGGGAGAGACAATGTTCTCGCTGGCAATCAGCTCAATGTTTTCTCTCTGGCGGGTCAGCTCACGGTCCATAGCGGCTGCGACCTCGGGGTCAACAGCTTCAATCAGGCCGATGGAGTTCTGCATATCCTGATACATGGTGGATTACCTCCTGAAAAAGGGTATTTTTTTCAATGCCTGTCCATAGTAACAGATTTTTTTGGTTTTCTCAATAGAAGATATGACAAACGGCTTGCATTTTTTTATTTCTTTGTTATTATATTTGTAAAAACGATGAAGGGTGTGTTTCGCTGGTGGACGCACAGATGATTTCCGCAGAAAAACAAAGGCAGCGTGCTTTTGGAAAAAACGCCCGGAAGGGGCTTTCCAAGCAACAAAGACAAGCCTACAGTGAGGCCATTTGCCGCCGGGTGGAAGCGTTAGCGGTTTTTCAGAAGGCGGAAACCGTTCTCCTTTATGCTGCCTTTGGCGCAGAGGCCAGCTTGGATGCTTTGGCACAGCGGCATCCTGAGAAAAAAATCTGCTACCCCGTCTGTTTGGAGCAATATGAGATGATAGCCGCACGGCCTTGGGACGAATCCAGCTGGTACATTGGAGAATATGGCATCCGTACCCCCATTTTAGAGCGTTCCGACCTTCTTCGTCCCGAACAAATCGAGCTCATTTTGGTTCCCTGTACGGCCTTTGATGCCTCCTGTCGCCGGGTGGGAATGGGAAAAGGATATTATGACCGTTTTCTGGTGAAGTGTGTCCACGCCGTGAAGCTCGGCGTTGCCTTTGAGTGCCAGCGGGTGGAACATGCCGCCGTAGATGAGTTTGACGTTCGTTTGGACGGATATGTGACGGAAAAACGGACGTTTTGATGATAAAAGTGTGATAAAATACAACAGGAAAGAGGAAACACCCATGGAAAAGATGACAGAAAAGACCTGTGAAACCTTCCTGGCCGAGCTGGCCTCCCAATCAGCTGTTCCCGGTGGGGGAGGCGCATCCGCTTTGGTGGGCGCTGTTGGTACCGCTCTGGGCAATATGGTGGGCAGCCTGACCGTCGGCAAAAAGAAATATGCCGTCGTAGAGGAAGAAATTCAAGCGCTGAACGCCAGAGCACAGGAAATTCGCCTGGCGCTGGAAGCACTGGTCACAAAGGACGCTGAGGTATTTGAGCCACTCTCCAAGGCGTACAGCCTGCCCAAGTCCACCCCCGAAGAAGTGGCCTACCGGGAGGAGGTCATGGCCAAAGTGCTCAAGGAGGCTTGTGACGTTCCCATGGAGATTATGGAGCAGTGCTGCGAGGCGCTGGAGCTGATTGAGGAGTACTCCGAAAAGGGAAGTGTGATGGCCGTCTCCGACGCAGGGTGCGGCGCTGTGTTCTGCAAAGCTGCTTTGCAGGCCGCCAGCCTGAATGTGTTCATCAACACGAAATCCATGAAAGACCGGGGGCTTGCCCTTGCCCTCAATGAGAAGGCGCTGCGGATGCTGGAGGAATATTGCCCCCGTGCCGATATCGTCTTTGAGGCTGTCACCGCAAAACTCAGTTGATTTTTCCCTGCTGTTCCATTTGAATGATATTTGAAAGGTCTGATTGCCCATGTCTACCATCTTAAAGGGTGCGCCTGTTGTTGCCGCCATGAACGAACAAACCGTTGCTCTCTGTGAAGCCCTCAAAGCGGAGAACATTTTCCCAACCCTGGCCATTGTCCGTGTGGGCGAGCGGGAAGATGATATTTCCTATGAGCGGGGAGTAACCAAGCGCTGTGAGAAAATCGGCGTTGCCGTGAAGAAGTTCCTTCTTCCTGCCGATGCCACGCAGGAGGCTCTTCTCGCCGTGATTGATGAGATTAACAAGGACGATGGATTGCACGGCTGTCTGCTGTTTCGTCCGCTGCCCAAGTGGATGGATGACCAAACCATCCGTGCCGCTTTGAAGCCGGAAAAGGATGTGGACGGCATTACAGACCAGAGCCTGGCCGGTGTGTTCACCAATGTGGAAACCGGGTTCCCGCCCTGTACCGCTCAGGCTTGCGTGGAAATTCTGGATTATTATAAGGTTCCCCTTTCCGGTAAGCGTGTCACCGTGGTGGGACGGAGCCTGGTGGTGGGCAAGCCTGCCGCCATGATGCTGGATCGGCGCAACGCTACCGTCACCATGTGTCACTCCCGCACCCGTGACCTGCCCGCTGTCTGCCGGGAGGCTGATGTAGTGGTGATTGCCATGGGGCGTATGGGCGCTGTGGACGCTTCCTGCCTGAGAGCGGGACAGACTGTGGTGGATGTTGGTATCCATGTCAACGAAGAGGGCAAGCTTTGCGGCGATGTGAAATTTGCTGAGGCGGAAGCGGTGGTCGATGCCATTACCCCGGTTCCTGGCGGCGTAGGCACTGTGACGACCTCCGTCCTTGTTAAGCACGTTGTAGAAGCTGCACGAAATATGCACAAATAAAATAAAAACAGGGGTTCGGAAAACACCGAGCCCCATTTTTTTCACTCTTCACGAACAAAATCAAACCGGGATGCGAAACAACCCCTAGAAGAACGCAAAAAAGGGATGCCCCGAAGGACATCCCTCATAAATGGTCTGAAAGAATCAGCGGCTGGCACGAATCTCTGCGAAGCAGTTGCTGCAATAGACAGGACGGTCGCTCTGGGGCTCAAAAGGAACACGAGCCTCACCGCCGCAGCGTGCACAGGTAGCGGTAAAGAACTGACGAGCAGGACGAGGTGCGGGAGCCTCACCACCGCTTGCCTTTGCTTTGCGAGCATCACGGCAGCTCTTGCAGCGCAGGGGCTGATTCTGGAAACCGTGGTCAGCGTAGAACTGCTGCTCGCCAGCGGTGAACACGAATTCCTTACCGCAGTCCTTGCAAATCAGAGTCTTATCTTCAAACATGTTTATACCCTCTCTTTTTTCAATAAGTTCGCCTGACGGCTATATTGCGTTCAGCGTCTGCTGAAATCGCTCATGGGGAAAAGGAAACACCGCAGTTCAAAGCCTAGCCCTTCCCATCTGAATGAGTGGTTAGGCTCGGTTTTAAATCCACCAGCTTCCGACGGATCCGCTGCACCGCATTATCAATCGACTTCAACGGACGACCGGTCTGGTCTGCAATCTCTGAATAGGAAAGGCCGTCGAGGAACAGCCCAAGCACCTTTGCCTCAAATCTGGACAGGCGGTTGCGGAGCAAATCCATGCGTTCCTGCAAGGTCTCCCGGGAGATAACAATCACCTCGGGATCGGTTTCAGACAAGCCGCACTGACTGCTCTCATCAAAGAGAGGAGCTTCAATCGGGACAGAATCGTTTAATGGTGTGTGATGTTTTCCTGATGCGGAACGAACGGCGGAGATCATTCGGTTCCTGACACAGGTTTCAGCAAATGTGCGAAAAGCAGTACCACGCTCAGGAGCATAATCCCGGATGGCGTTGATGAGCCCCAGCATTCCTTCCTGCATGAGGTCTTCACTGTCGCCGCCCATGAGGAACAGGGGGCGGGAACAGGAACGAACCAGGCGAGCATACCGGAGCACCAGAGCTTCTTCTGCCTGCGCAACGCCTTGAAAAGCGAGGCTGCAAAGCATTTCATCTGTGTAGGCCGAATATTTCATATTCCGTTAATTCTCCATCAAGTATATCATTTTTTAGAAATATGTCAAGAGCTTTTCTAAAAATCTGCTCGTTTTCTGTAGGATTTCAACAAAAATACACATAGCTTTGATTTTTGTTTCTTAGAGGCTGTTTCGTATCCCGGCGTATGCCGATAACAAAGGATATTTTTCGTCAGTGAGGTCGAATCAGAAAGGTGCCAGTGGCACATTTCCGACCGAGTGCAAGAAACGAGCTTTGCTCGCACCTCTATTCCCTGCTGTGAAATTTTGCAGGAATCCTGACGGCTTTCAAAAAATTTCGCAGTGATATGGCGGAAAAGAGCCGAGTGAGCGGCGTGCGTCTGGGTTACGAAACAGCCTCTTAGAACAAGCTCTGCTGCTGGCCAGGATAAGGAATGTGCAAATGCTCGTAGGCTCGGGCGGTCACGCAGCGTCCACGGGGCGTGCGAGTCAAAAATCCGTGCTGAAGAAGATAGGGTTCATACATATCCTCCAGCGTTACGGTGTCCTCATTGATGGTTGCTGCCAGCGTGTCCAGACCCACAGGGCCGCCGTTGTAAAACTCAATGATGGCACGGAGCATCCGGCGGTCGATGTTATCCAGACCCAGATAATCCACCTCCAAAGCGGTGAGGGCTTCATCTGCCACATTCCGAGTAATCACACCGCCCGCACGAACCTGCGCAAAATCTCGAACCCGGCGGAGCATTCGGTTAGCAATACGAGGGGTTCCACGGCTCCGGGTAGCAATCTCCATGGCACCGGTTTCCTCAATGGGTACGCCCAAAATACCGGCGGAACGCTTGACGATGAAGGACAATTCTTCGGGTGTGTAAAGCTCTAAGCGAAGATTCACACCAAAGCGGTCACGCAGCGGCGCAGAGAGGGAACCGGCACGAGTGGTGGCACCGATGAGGGTAAAGCGTGGCAAATCCAAGCGAATGGAATTGGCGGAAGGCCCTTTTCCAATGATGATGTCAATCACATAATCTTCCATGGCGGGGTAAAGAATTTCTTCCACGGCTCGATTCATCCGGTGAATTTCGTCCACGAAGAGAATGTCATTTTCCGACAGGTTGGTGAGCAGCGCCGCCAGGTCTCCCGGCTTCTCGATGGCCGGGCCGGAGGTGACTCGGATGTTGACTCCCATTTCGTTGGCGATGATGCCGGCAAGGGTGGTTTTGCCCAAACCAGGAGGGCCATAAAGCAAAACGTGATCCAGCGGCTCATTTCTCATTTTAGCGGCCTGAATGAACACGTCCAGATTGCCTTTGGCCTTTTGCTGGCCAATATACTCCGTCAGACGCTGGGGACGGAGGGAATATTCGTTGTCATCCGCCCGGGTAGAAATCGGTGTCACCAGGGATTCGGCGGCGTAGTCCTCCGGGGAATGTCCAAAGTCAATTGCCATTGAAGGTTATCCTCCCTTCATCATGCGTTTCAGAGCCTGCTTGATGACCTCTTCCACGGAAATCGAAGCGGTGTCGATGCCCTTGAGCGCCACATTGATTTCGCTCTGGCTGTATCCCAGCACCGCCAGGGCTGCGGATGCCTCAGAAATTTTGTCCTCTGGAATCAGGGTGCTGCCGGGCGTGGTGTTGACCGGACCAACGGAGAAATCAACGTTTTGTTCCTTTGCCAGCTTGTCTTTCAGCTCCAAAACAATGCGCTGGGCAATTTTTTTGCCAACGCCTTGGGCGGCGGTCAAGGCCTTCACGTCTTCCGTAATGATGCTCAACGCCAAAGAAGAGGGCTGAGAGGTAGAGAGAATGGAAAGAGCCGCTTTTGGGCCGACACCAGAGACAGAGGTCAGCAGGTTGAAGAGGTTCAGCTCCTCTTGAGTGGAAAAACCAAAGAGATCCATTCCGTCTTGCCTGACGTTGAAAACGGTGTATAGCTTGGCTTTTCCCCCTTTTTTGATGGTGCTTAGGGTGTAATTGGTGGTCTTGCAGGCATAGCCCACGCCGTTGCAGTCAATCACCGCCAGATAGGGGGCAATGTGGGCGACCGTGCCGTTTAAATAATAGAACATAAAAAACGCTCTCCGAGATGATGAAGAATGGTTAGCGGGTATCATACCGATTTTTGTCAAACTTGCGGTCGGTATTGATGAGGCTGGTAGCCGCTCGCCCGTGGCAGATGGCAAGAGCCAAAGCGTCAGCGGCATCGTCGGGACGAGGAATCTGTTTCAGGTTGAGCAGGCGCTGGGTCATCAGCATCACTTGTTTTTTCTCTGCTTTGCCATAACCGGCCACGCTTTGCTTCACCTGCATGGGCGTGTATTCGTAGATGGGAAGTCCACTTTCCGCCGCCGCCAGCAAAATGACACCTCGCCCATGAGCGACCGAGATACCGGTGGTGATATTTTTGCTGAAGAACAGCTCTTCAATGGCGACCTCGTCGGGACGAAACAAAGTCAGCAGCTTTTTCATATCCTCATAAATCTGTACCAGTCTCTGATCCAAAGGGGTTCCCGGCGGCGTGGTGATAACGCCGTACTGAATCAAGCGGTTTTGTCCCCGTTCTGCCTCAATGACACCAAATCCGATGGTTCCCACACCAGGGTCGATGCCAAGAATAACCATAAGCTGCCTCCAAAATGAAAACTTTGTTCTACTATATCACACTCTCCACAAAATGGCAAGCACCGTTGCTGTTTTTCGGCGGCCTCGGCGTGGCACTTGATGCTTATTTTCCGCTGCTGGCACATCGCTAAAACGGTTTACGAATGGGAAAAAGTGTGTTATGATACTTCTATCATTTTTTCAAAGGAGTTCTCTCATATGGCAACCATCATCACCGCTTCCAACGCTCCCGCCGCACTCGGCCCCTATTCCCACGCTGTTTTGGTGGGTGACACCCTCTATACCTCCGGTCAGATTGGCCTGAATCCGGCGACCGGCAAGATGGCAGGCGACACCATCGAGGAGCAGGCGCATCAGATTCTGGCCAACCTGGAATCCGTTCTGGAAGCCGCAGGTATGACATTTGCAAATGTCGTCAAGACCACAGTTTTCCTCACTGACCTGGCTGATTTTGCCACCGTCAATGGCATCTATGGCACCAAGTTTCCCTCTAACCCGCCCGCCCGCTCCTGCGTTCAGGTGGCAAAGCTCCCCGCTGGTGCAAAGATGGAAATGGAACTCATCGCCGCAAAGTAACGATTCGCATGTACATCATTGATCGAATTTTTGAGGATGATTATGGATGTGAAGAACGTCCAGACGATCAGCCTGACATGGTTCTCGTCCTGCTGCGGGACGAAACGGGCGAAAAACGCCTGCTCAGAGTGGAAGATGAGCTGCTCCGCCGCCTGAATTTGGACGAGGGCAGCGCCGTTTCTGTCTTGGAGGATGATACCCTCTCTTTGCCTTTGGAGACATGAGAGACAGAGGGGAATCCCATGAGCGTTCCACAGCAGTTCCCGACCATCTGACACAACAAAACAGAGCTGCCTCCTTCATTTCGAGGGAAGCAGCTCTGTGTTTCTTTTGATTACAATGATTCAGCAGCTCGGGCAATCTCCATCGCACGCATCAGCTTATCATAGGCCTTGTGGCGGTCGGGAGTTTCCACTCCGTTGACGAGATTGACACCCCAAGGATGAGCGGTTTTGATGGCAAGCTCCAGATTGTCGGGGGTTAAGGTTCCAGAAAGGATAAAGGGGCGCTCATAGGTCTGCGCCTTGTCCCAATCCAGCAGCTTTCCAGAATCTGGCGGGCAGCACAGCAAAACATGATCGGCGCAGGTCTCCAGGCTCTCCGGCATCTCCGAGGGAGAGGCGATTTCAAAGGACTTGATAACCGGCTTGCGGCTCATGATTTTCAAATCGTGGATGTACTCTTCGGACTCGGTGCCCTGAAGCTGCGCAATGTCGATATAACCTTGACGCAGAGCCACCAAAACGTCCATAAAAGAATCATTGACAAACATACCGACCAAAGGAATACTGGAATCTAATCGCTCTCTGATCTGCTTTGCCATTTCGGTGGTGACACCGTGCCGATAGCGTTTGCAAAGGTCAACTCCTGCAAAATCAGGTTTCACACGGTTAATGACATCGACATCTTCCAGATAGCAAATTCCGCCAACTTTCACTTTGACAGCCATGAAAGAGCTCCTCCTCATTATTGTTTCAATGGGTTAATAACCGATTAAAAGAACGGATATATTATAAAGCACTCCACAGAAAGGAATCAATTCTTTTTTGTGACAAAAAGTGTCCAAACAGTAACCGTTATTTTTGGATGTTTTGACGTTTTTTTGTCCTGCTATGCTCTGCTGAGAGCCTGTCGGTCAATCGGCAGACAACGCCCAAAGCTGACGAAACTGTCCTTTTAAGCGTTGAAAGGTCCACGTCTGCTGACTGCGAATGAGGCTGTTCGGATCGTTCACAAAAAATTGACCGTCTTGATAGCCTGTGAGGAGAATAAAGTGGCCGGTCTGGGTAAAATCACCCGGAGCCATGGTGCAAATGATGAGATGGCCTGCCTCCAGCTCTTTGGCGAGCAGGGCTTCCTCAACGTGATCCAGAGGCTCCGCTGACATTCCGTAGTGCTGGGCACCTTGGGCAATAAAGCTCCAATCTGTTCCGATGCCATTGACATAAAAACCTTCTCCGTCGGCATAATGACAGACATCGAGCGGTGTGACTGTCTGCTCGGTCAGGTAAGTAACGGCCATTGCCATGCTGCTGGGAGCGCATCCCGAATAGGAAATCAATCCGTCTCCGTAAGCTTCATACCCCCAGCTTTCGTCCCATTGAATATAGAGCGGCACTTTTGTGGTGCTTTCACGCTGCTCAGGCGAAATAGAACCAGCGTTTGCGTGATTTTTGGGGTAGTCTGCCACAAAATCCAATGCCTCGTGATTGTCGCAGGCCAACTGGAGCAGACGCTCAGGAATGGCCTCCTCCGGCAGCGCTTCACCAACGGTCTTTTCCTCTCCGTTGACGGTGCAAACGGTGTGTTCATAATAACGGAGGATGGTTTCAATCTGTCCATCAAACAGCTCTCGCAGCGCATAGAGCTGACCAGCGTAGCCTTCGGTCTGCTCATACTGGGTCAAATCAACCTCCCAATCACCTTGTTCATCCTTGGGGGATTTTTCGTCGTCCATGGCCATATGAGAAACCACGTCACGGAAAAACGTGATGTATTCCTGATGATTGGCGGCGGCATCCTTTCTGTTTTGTTGCGCTCCGTTGTATGCGTCCAACCCGATGGCGAGCGCATGGCCGGACATACCAAGAAAAATTGCCACAGCAACAGCAAACACCAGCAGTTCTAAATCACTCCACGGCGTTTTGCGGCGCTGCTTGCGTCTGGCTCGGCGTGCTTCGATGGACATCTTTTTTTGAGAGGGCAATGGTAACACCTCGCTTTGTGAGGAACGTGTTTTTCATCAGATAGATTAAGAGCCAAGCAAGCGGCGTGTTGCTCATTGACCGATAGGCTCTCAGTTGGAAGAGAATCTCTCCCGAAAACATGGATGATTATATCAGTAAAACGCCGTTTTGTAAAGGCAATACCGCATAATAGGGATGTGTGGATTGCGCAGTAATTTTGCTTCCAAATTTGTTGGGAAAACCGCAGAAATGCTGACGAATTTCAATGGTTTTACGGCAAATTTGGGAGTGAAAGGACAAGCAAGGCGCACATTCGACTATTGTGCGGTGTTGCCTAAACGTCTATTTCTTCCAATTCCCCATTTTCTGGCGATAGGAAACCCCCTTCACAGCACAGGCCATGAAGGGGGCGAAATTCAAACAAAATCAGAGATTACAGACGAATCAGCAATCCAGAGCCTCCAGAGTGCAGGTAGCAGCAATGCTCTTGCGGATAGCGGCACGCAGAGGCAGGACAGAGGTGGGGCTGACAGACAGCTCGTCGATGCCGATGGCCAGGAAGGTGGGCAGCAGCTCCAGGTCAGCGCCCAGCTCGCCGCAGATACCGATCCAGATGCCGTTTGCATGAGCAGCGTCAGCGGCCATCTTCAGAGCACGCAGGACAGCAGGATGGTGAGCGTCAAAGAACTTGCCCAGGTCGTTTGCCTGACGGTCGCAAGCCAGGGTGTACTGGGTCAGGTCGTTGGTGCCAACGGAGAAGAAGTCAACTTCCTTAGCCAGAGCGTCAGCGATGAAGACAGAGGAAGGAGTCTCGATCATGATGCCGATCTCGGTATCCTTGTTGTAAGGAATACCCTCAGCGTTCAGCTCGGCCATGACCTTCTGGCAAGCACGCTTGCACTCCTTAACCTCCCAAACGGAAGTAATCATGGGGAACATGATAGCAACCTTGCCGTAAGCGGAAGCACGATACAGAGCACGCAGCTGGGTACGGAACACCTCGGGACGGTTCAGGCAGATACGGATTGCACGAACGCCCATAGCGGGATTCTCTTCCTTCTTCATCTCGAAGTAATCGACCTGCTTGTCAGCGCCAATATCCAGGGTACGGATGATGACACGCTTGCCGTTCATAGCGGCAGCGACCTTCTTGTAAGCCTCAAACTGGTCATCCTCAGAGGGATAGTCGGAAGCAGCCAGATACAGGAACTCGGAACGGAACAGGCCGATGCCCTGGCCGTCGTTGTTGAGAACAGAGGTCACGTCCTCGGGGGAGCCGATGTTGCAGTACAGCTTAATCTTGCGGCCATCCAGAGTGATGTCTTCCTGACCCTTCATGGTTTCCAGCAGAGCCTTCATTTCCTGCTGCTTGGCATACTTGTCACGGAAGACTGCCAGAGTCAGCTCGTCGGGCTCCACATACAGAGCGCCGGTCTCGCCGTCAATGTAAGCCTCACGGCCAGCATATTCTTCCTTCAGAGCGTTGCCAGCGCCGCACAGAGCGGGAATGCCCATGGTACGAGCCAGGATAGCGGTGTGGGAGTTGCCGGAACCGCCCTGGGTTGCGAAAGCCAGGATCTTGGACTTGTCCAGCTGGAGGGTCTCGGAGGGAGCCAGGTCATCAGCAGCCAGAATAACGGGAACATCAGAGTCAATACCGCCAGCGACAACGCCCATCAGGTTGTCCAGAATGCGGCGAGCCACGTCCTTGATGTCAGCGGAACGAGCCTGCATGTAAGCGTCGTCCATAGCGGCAAACATAGCGGCGAACTGCTCACCAGCCTGCTCCACGGCGTACTCAGCGTTGCAGGTCTCATCGTCGATGATGGAGGTGATGCACTCCACAAAGTCCTCATCCTCCACAAACATTGCGTGGGTCTCAAACAGAACGGCGGCCTCATCGCCAGCCTCTTCACGGCACTTCTCGGCCAGAACCTCCAGCTGAGCCATGGAAGTTTCCTGAGCGGCAGCCAGACGAGCCTTTTCTGCCTCGACATCCACGCCGGTCACTTTGACAACGGTGGTGTCAGGACGCTGGAAGAAATACAGAGGACCCTTTGCAACGCCCTTGGAAACGCCTTTACCTTGAATCAGAATCATAATTCTTTCACCCCTAATGAAATTTACGGTTCGCATTGCCACAGCGAACCAGGTGGAAATCTTCCCGATTTCCTGCCTTTTTATCTGCCATGCAAATAAAAAAACACGTTTGACAATAGCACTTGTCAAATCTGTTTCATCATTTACATGGAAAATACATGGAAAAGCAGACCAAAGACAATCCGTTTCCGCTCTCATACAGGATTTAAAAATAATCTATCGGCACTTTTGACAAATTGGATTATCCATATTATAGCTTTTGTTTGGCTTTTCGTCAATGGCAAATGACAAACTTCTTCGAAAAAGATTTCAAAAGATAGAACATATACCACGCTTTCCTTTCAGCAGTGTGTTTCTGTCCCTTGCTTTTATAAAAGACCACAAAACTTGATGCCATTTTTGCGACAATGGAGCAAATCTTTTGGGTGGAGCGGCGCTCTCCAACCGGCCAACAATTTTTTCCAATTCTAAAATTTTGACTTGTTCTCCTTTCGGGAATGGTGTATACTATATCTGTTCTGACAATTTGTCATTTTTGGAGGTAATTTCCTATGAATTTTATGAGAAGACTCACTGCCCTTCTGCTGGTTTTTGCTATGTGCTTTTCTCTGTTGACCGGCTGTGGCAAAAAGGAGCATGTTTCCACACCTGACGCTTCCACTTCCGCTGAAACCTCTTCTTCGCAGTCTGTTGATGCTTCTGACGAGGGGGATGCTTCCGCATCCTCTCAGCCCACTGAGGAGGGCGATGCTTCCCAGAGTGAGAACAACGGGGGAGAATCTGAAGAAGCTGAGGAGTCTGGAACCGCCGCTCCCGTTGGCTCTCCCTATGACTACACGGTCAAGATGGATGTCACCAATGTGGATTTCGCTGCCTTGAAGGATTTGAACAATGAGGCCATTCCTTACGGCTTCTCCACCAAAAACCGTGATGACCTGAATCGTCCCGACGGCATCTATTATTATGATAACATCTATGGTGAGTACGGCGGAATCACCCACATCAACACCGAAGATAAGCTGGTCTACCTCACCATGGACGAGGGCTATGAGAACGGCTGCACGCCTGAGATTCTGGATACCTTGAAGGAAAAGGGCGTAAAGGCGGTGTTCTTCATCACCAAGCAGTTTTATGATGAGCAGCCCGCTCTGATTCAGCGCATGATTGATGAAGGCCATATCGTGGGCAACCACACCTGCGCCCATCCCGCTGGCGGTATGCCTCAGCTGGGCGCTCAGGCCGAGTACGATGACATCAAGTGGCTGAATGACGCTGTGTATGACACCTTCGGTTATCAGATGCGTCTGTTCCGCTATCCCGAAGGCGTTTCCAGCAAGCAGTCCATTGCTCTGCTGAACATGATGGGCTACCGCAGCATTTTCTGGTCCTTCGCTTACCGTGATTTCGACCTGAACAATCAGATGGATACCGGCGAAGCCCTCAGCCAGTGCCTGGATCAGGTGCATCCTGGTGCCATTTATCTGCTGCACGCCGTTTCCACCACCAACACCGCAATTCTGGGCGATTGGATTGATGGTGTTCGTGAAAAGGGCTATGACTTCGGTGTTTTCCCTGTTGATGTCAACTGATACGAAGCCGTGAACTGTTTGCATTCATGATAGTTACAAAGGAGCTTTCTTTGGAAGGCTCCTTTTTTACGTTTTTATACCATTCTTTTGCCCAAAATCAGTTGACGAATCCTTGTTGACCTGTGTATAATTCCATTCGTATCGCATATTTTTTCATTTTGTGAAAGAGAGGAACCAAAACATGAATAAGAAAAAGAAGCGCAGCAGCTTCACCGGCTCCATCGGATTTGTCCTGGCAGCTGCGGGAAGCGCCGTCGGTCTGGGTAACATCTGGCGTTTCCCGTACCTGGCAGCCAAAAACGGCGGCGGCATCTTCCTGCTGACCTACCTGATTCTGGTGCTGACCTTTGGCTTCACCATGCTGACCACCGAAGTCGGCATTGGCCGCAAGACTCGTCAGAGTCCGTTGACCGCTTACCGCTTCATTCATCCCAAGTGGGGCTTTATCGGTCTGTTCGCCTGCCTTGTCCCCTCCATCATCCTGCCCTACTACGCAGCCATCGGCGGCTGGGTTTTGAAGTACCTGACCGCTTTTGTCACCATGCAGGGCAGCGCCGCCGCTGCTGACGGTTACTTCACCGGCTTTATTACCGCTCAGTATGCGCCCATTGTCTTCGGCCTGCTTTTCATGCTCATGACCTCCGCTTGCGTTTACATGGGCGTTGATAAGGGCATTGAGGGCATTTCCAAAATTCTGATGCCCATTCTGCTGGTGCTGGTGATTGGCATTGCGCTCTTCTCCCTGACCCTGACCCACACCGATGAGGATGGAACCGTCCGCACAGGTCTCCAGGGTCTGGCCGTCTATGTGATTCCCAACTTCAGCGGCATGACCATTTCCAAGCTCTTCGGCGTGTTCATCGACGCTCTGGGTCAGCTCTTCTATTCCATCTCCGTGGCAATGGGCATTATGGTTGCTTACGGCTCCTATGTTCCCAAGGATGCAAAGATGAGCTCCTCCATCAATCAGATTGAGCTGTTTGATACGGGCGTGGCTTTCATCGCCGGTATGATGATTATCCCCGCTGTGTTCACCTTCATGGGCTCTGAGGGTCTGGCCGCTTCTGGCCCCAGCCTGATGTTTGTTTCCCTGCCCAAGGTGTTCGAGGCTATGGGCGGCGTTGGCACGATCGTCGGCATCGTCTTCTTCCTGGTTGTCACCTTTGCCGCTCTGACCTCCTGTATCTCTATTTTGGAAGCTGTGGTTTCCAGCTTTATGGATCAGTTCAAGATGAGCCGTAAAAAGGCCACGATTCTGGCTTCTATTCTGGCTGCTATCATTTCCGTGATTGTCTGCCTGGGCTACAATGTGCTCTACTTTGAGGTCACGCTGCCCAATGGATCTGTGGCTCAGATTCTGGACATCATGGACTACATCTCCAACAACCTGTTTATGCCCCTGGTTGCTCTGTTCACCTGTATCCTCATCGGCTGGGTGGTTGGCCCCAACTACGTCATTGACGAGGTGGAACACGGCGGACACAAGATGGGACGCAAGACCCTGTATATCGTGATGGTGCGTTTCATTGCTCCCATCCTGCTGACTCTGCTGCTGCTCCGCTCCACCGGCCTGCTGGCTGTGTTCGGTCTGTAAACCAGGCAAAATCAGCAAAAACATAGAAGAAACACTTCCTGTTTCTTCCTGTTAAGTGCAAAAAGGTGTCACTTCAACACGAGGTGACACCTTTTCTATCTGAATTTTGAGGAAATGGCGATAGGGGAGGGCTGTTCTTCTCTGCCATAGAGCATAAAAAGGGTACCTGCATCGCTGCAAGTACCCTTTGGATATTTTTTGCTGTTTTGTCCTACCTCAACAACAGGTAGAGCGCCGAAACACCTTCAAAAATCAGGTGTTGATTCCTCTGGAAACCAGATACTTCTTGACCATCAGAGCCACCTTGAAGGTGATAGCGTCGTCAAACTCACGCAGATCCAAACCGGTCAGCTTTTTGATTTTCTCCAGACGATAAACCAGCGTGTTGCGGTGGACAAACAGCTTGCGAGCGGTCTCAGAAACGTTCAGGTTGTTCTCAAAGAACTTGTTGATGGTGAACAGAGTTTCCTGATCCAGTGCGTCAATGGGGTTCTTCTTAAAGACTTCCTGGAGGAACATCTCGCAGAGGGTGATGGGCAGCTGATAAATCAGTCGGCCAATGCCCAGGTTGTCGTAATTGATAACGCTGCGCTCGGTGTCAAAGACCTTGCCAACCTCAATGGCCATCTGCGCTTCCTTATAAGCACGAGCCAGGTTCCGCAGGTGCTCTGCGACAGTGCCGATGCCGATGACCACCTTTTGGCGCAGCTCGGAATTGATGGTTTCCTCAATCTGCTGGGCAATCTTAATCAGCTCACGACCGCTGACACCCTCCTGAATCTGCTTGACCAGAACAATATCATTTTCATTGACGGAGATGACAAAATCAACCTGACGATTGGGGAACATAGACTGCACGCAGTCCAGCATGGCCACGTCGGAGGCCTCCTGGGGACGAATGAGGAAGACGGCTCTGGGCACGTCGGAAGCAAAATGCAACTCCTTAGCCCGGATGTAAATATCGCCCAGCAAGATATTATCAGAGATGATGTTCTTGACGAAAGCGGCCTTGTCGTACTTTTCCTCATAGTAGCTCTTCACGCCATTGAGCGCTACGGCTGCCATGCTACAAATGAGCTTGGCCTGGTCGTCATCGCCCTGAACAAAGACGGCGTAGTCAAACTGAGCACTCCAACTGTTCAAGGACTTAAACGTTTTTCCATCGATTACCAGCATTGCATCTCGCTCACCGTTCAGTGTGTCCACCACGTCAGGCCAATGCTCGCCAATCATAGGGAGCTCGTTGCAGGCAATCACGCTGCCTTCGATGTCGATCACGCCAATGGCCCGGTCGGTGCTCTCCTTCATTTGCAGGACAATACTTTGAAACAGTCTGTTAGACATAACTGTCGTTCCCCCTCTTCTCGATTCCGCGAAATGCACATGTTAGATGTCACATTCTCTCATCCTATAGCACTTTTATTATAACGGTTTCAGTAGCCAAATTCAATAGTTTTTTTCAAAATTTTTGTTGAATATGACGAACAAAGGAGACAACTTGCTGGATAAGCGAGTAATAAGTGTGAAAAATGCCATAAAATGACAAAAACAGAGCAAAGACCGGATTCTTTGGCAGAGTAAATGAAGGCCATGAAAGGAAAAATCTTCGTCACATTCAACAATTTTACACTGGATCGGCTGTTAAAGCGGCCAATTCCTGATCTGTCAGGGGACGGTATTCCCCGGGAGCCAGGGTTTCATCCAGCTTGAGGGTTCCCATGGAAAGGCGTTTCAGATAGAGAACCGGTTTTCCTCGGGCGGCCAGCATCCGCTTGACCTGATGAAATTTTCCTTCTCGGAGCGTGACCAGACATTTTCCCTCACCAATGCGCTGTAATCCGGCACTCTGACAAATCAATCCGTCCTCCAGCGTCATGCCAGCTTCAAAGGCTGCAATGTCGCTTTCCTGGATGGTTCCGTCGGTTTCGGCGTAATAAACCTTATCCACATGGGATTTCGGAGCGAGAAGACGATGACCCAAAGCGCCATCGTTGGTGAGCAGGAGCAGACCTTCTGTGTCCTTGTCCAGGCGACCGACGGGCCGCAGCTCTTGCTTTTGCAGCTCGGGAGAGAGCAGATCCAACACCGTTTTTTGACGACGATCCTCGGTAGCGGTGAGAACTCCGGCGGGTTTGTGGAGCATGATGTAAGTGAATCTCTGCCACACCACAGGAACACCCTGCACCACCAGGGAAGCGGTGGAAAAATCAAATTTCTCTTCCGGTTTTTTTATCACTCTTCCGTTGACACAAACTTTTCCGGTTTTAATCAGGGTTTTTGCCTCTTTTCGGCTCCACTTGCCTGTGTCGCACAGCGCTTTATCCAGACGTAACAGTTCAGACATAACCTTGTTCTCCATTCGCATGAATTTCAACCAGTATAGCAGATTTTTTGCCGATTGAAAAGCAAAACACGGAACTCAATTTTGAAGCTATAAACGAGCAAATTCCGTATACAACCTTGGTGATAGTATAGTGATAGGTAATCTGTTGAAGTTATCTCTGGATTTTCCCCCACTCCTAACCGGACGTGAGAGTTTCCCCTCATCCGGCTATCCATCATTATCAAATTGCTTTAACGATTCACGCCAGAAATTATTTATATTTCTGCGTCAGATTTTCTCATTACCTGCTAATACTCTGAATTGATTGAGCTTTTTCAACTGTTTCTTGTCTAACTGTATCTGATTTAGGATTTTCTGAATGGTTTCGTTGGTAGTTGCATGAATCAGTCGGTGAATGGTATCTTTCACAATGACCAAATTAGCGTAACTGTCATTTCCCCCCCATTTTTCTGGGCTTCTGATGGTGACAGTGGATTTCTTCCAACAAGAGAGGTTGCTGTGTGACCGCACACTTTCCTGCTTGACCTACAAAACGTGAAATACGATTGTCGTTGTACTCAATCGTGGCATTCCGAATCGGATTTCTCATGAGTGCGTGAACAATTCTCATATCCACATTCTGAAGCTGCTTATGAATCAGCTTGCGTCCTTCCTCTGTGTATTTGTTGACCGCTTTCTTGCGATGCAGTGGAGGATGATGCTGGATATAGCCAACTGGAAGCAGCACCGTGTTTCCGATGTACCGAAGTTCCTTGCTTTGTAAATAGTGCAGGGCATATTGTGGAATGACTGAGTGTTTCTTCTTCGTCCGCACCCGTTTCTGTAACCGATTTCGGATACAATGCTTGATGTGAAAGGCAATGGGGTGCAGGTCTTGAGCCGCACAGGTTGCCATGCGGTAGTAGTTGTGTATGCCCATTACGGCACTATTATAGTCAGTGACCTTGTAATATTCCAATTTGCTGTTGCTTCCGCTTCTCTGGATGGCAATGATTCTGGATTTCAAACTCTTCTTGATTCTCTCTTTGGCTTTAGGGGCAATATGCGAAATAACTACATACTTTTTGCCCTTTTTGCGAACCTTGATTTGAAACCCAAGAAAATCGGAGTAGCTATGTCGCAGATTGACAATTTTAGATTTTTCAGGGCTGATTTCCAGTCCCAATCTGTCTTTCAGCCACTTTTTTGTAGCTTCAAACATAACTACAGCATCCTTATAGCTTCGGCAAAACAGCTTGAAGTCATCTGCATACCGAACGATATAGCACTCTTTCAGTTTTGTGCCTCTTAACGCTCTGTATTTCTTACTTTGGTCTTTTGTTCCGTTTTCGTGGATTCTGCCTTTATAATCGTGTCGTGTAGGCATTTCCTCCCATTGACTTGCTATCCACCAATCCAGCTCATTAAGTACGATGTTGGATAAAAGTGGAGAAATAATTCCACCTTGCGGCGTTCCCCGTTCTGGAAAGCCAATCCCAGCCACCTCTGCTTTCAGCATAAGTGACAGAATAGAAATCAGCTTTTTATCTCGGATTCCCAGCGTCCATATCTGCTTTAGCAGCTTTGCGTGATTCACATTGTCGAAAAATCCCTTGATGTCTATATCAACGACATAATGGAGATTCCCCTGCTGCATATGCTTCTCCGCTTGAGCCAGAGCGTTTTCCACCCCACGATTCGGGCGAAAGCCATTACTGGTGTCCCGAAACTTAGCTTCACAGATTGGTTCTAATACTTGAAGGATACATTGCTGGATTAGTCGGTCAGTGATGGTAGGTATTCCAAGAGGACGCATTTTTCCGTTCCCTTTTGGGATTTCTACTCTCCTCACCGACTGTGGCTGATACCAGCTGAACTTGTTTTGAACCAGAGATACCAAATCCGATTCGTTCAGCTTTGCCAGATAGTCAATGGTTTTGTTATCCGTCCCCGGCGTTTTACTGCCGGAGTTGCGTTTCAGATTTCGATAAGCAAGCTTGATATTCTCCCTTGCGGTTATCAATTCCATCAGATTTTTAAAGATACAGTTGTTTTTGCTCTGTTCATACAGCTTGTCATAGACAGGCTGTATATCATAGTATTCAGCGTTTCTGAGTTTTTGACGCTTCAACATTTTCTTTTCTGTCAAAGTCGGCTTCCGCCTTTCTTAGTCATACTCGAACCTTTGATTTTTCAGGTGTTTCGTTATTGCAATTTTGATAATGACTGGCGGCTGTTCCTCCACGGCTTGTTATCACCGCTTCATAGGTCGTGCCGCCGCTCTCAGTTGAATAAGGACAGCTTGTTGCAACGGTTTTCACTGTCGCCGCTTCATCGTGTGTAAACACTCTGCGTTCCAACCTTTCCTCGTTCCGATATTCCTATCTGTTCATATACCCTTAGGCTTCCCTATAGTCCTGTGTGCTGGGCTGTGCCTGTAACACAGCAAGGTGGTTCATAACATACAATTTTACTTGACCTCACACACACCGTAATCCTACGGCTACAGCATTTCTACTGCATCATGATATAGACCTGTACATTCGGGAGTTCGTCAGTCATTATGACATTCTCACCATAGGTATTTTATAGACCTCCGGCGTATCATCTGCATACCCTGCCTCCAGAGCAATTTCCACAGCACGGTTCCCCGTCTGTTTGGGCAAACTTCCGCCACACTTCAACGAGCTTTACAACAGACCGTGTTTTACACCACGTTCCGCATATCGTAGTATCAAGGAGGGCGTTTCAGGGCGTTACTCCGTCATTCCACCCTTCGGAATATCAGTTCTCCAAGTTGTTAATTGAACTGATTTTAGTTAAATTTTTCAACTTGCGCGTAACCTTTTCAGTTACGAACGAGTCGCACGTATATTCATGCCGGCGCCGCACTTTGCAGAGGAGCCAATCAGCACTCGTGCCTCACCACTCCGCATTTTTTGAAATAGAGAAATCTTTTTTGCCTCGGTATCCGCCTCATGAATGAAGCAAATTTCCTCACGGGGAATGCCTCTTTCCACCAGTTTTTCACGAATATCATCGTAAACATTGAACGAACCATCACCCTTTGGTGTGCTAAGGTCGCAAAATATGATTTGTGTTGTTCTATCAGCCTTGCCTTCTTCCCAAATGTCATACACACGCTCCACACAGGCATTGGACTTGCTGTCGGGGTCATCGGGAAGATCTGGGTTCATAAGCCGTTGATCCAGTGCCAACTTGCGTCCATCACTGGTAATTTTTAACATGTTATCAAACTTCGGGTCAACACCACCATTACGAACAATTTCCGCACGGTCTCCCAATGCCGCCACCATATCCTCCTGAAGCTCGGAGGGGTCCAGTACCACATCCACATAGTCCACTTCGGGGACAGGAAGGTTCAGCATATCGGCAGTCTGAACATCCGCAGCCTCTTTGAAAGCAGCAATCAGTTCAGGGAGGTTGAAGAACTTGGCAAATCGTGTTTTGCTGCGGTAGCCGGTGCCTTCTGGCGACAGTTCCACCGCTGTGACCTTCTCTCCAAATGTACTTGCCCATGTATCAAAAAACTCCAAATCCAGCTTTTTTAGGGTAGAATCCTGCAAATATCTCATAATGGTAAACATTTCCACCATACTATTCGATATGGGGGTGCCAGTTGCAAAGGTGATTCCGGTGCCGCCCGTCAGCTCATCCATGTATCTGCATTTTGCGTACATATCAGAACTTTTCTTTGCTTCTGTTTGAGAAATTCCGGCAACATTACGCATTTTTGTATATAAAAATCTGGTTATCCCTTTAAATAAGCTGAGAAATTTTCAATAAAGTCCGGTCAAT
>JAKSQD010000034.1 GCA_024404315.1 Oscillospiraceae bacterium | reverse complement strand
TGCCTCTGTAGCTCAGTTGGTAGAGCAGGGGACTGAAAATCCCCGTGTCATTGGTTCGATTCCGATCGGAGGCACTTTTTGCGGGAGTAGCTCATCTGGTAGAGCGCCACCTTGCCAAGGTGGAGGTAGCGAGTTCGAGCCTCGTCTTCCGCTCCATAAAACGAACTGTCCTTTGGATGGTTCGTTTTTTGTTTTTCTGCGACAAAAAGAAGGCCCGGCGTTGGTTTACCGAGCCTTCTTTGTTTATTTTTTTCGCACTTCTACAATCACCATCGGGATAAACAGCAGGATGGAAATGGTCATCACCACCGCAAACGTCACATCACTGACTCCAACAAACAGATTAACCAGATTCAGCAGGAGAAACAGGACTATTCCGGCAATCGCAAGCATCTGAACCGTCTTTTTCATAGCGAACTTCCTTTATTCAGTAATCAAAGGCAAAATACTCATAGGCGTTGATGATGGTGGTTTCGCCATAGGCGGTCTTCCGTGGGATTTTCATTCCATAATTCAAGTGCATATGCCCGTGGATGAAATACTTGGGCTTATATTTTTTCAGCAACCCATGAAAGCACTGAAACCCACGGTGGGCGGGGTAATCGGTATCGTTGATGTGACGGGCGGGGGCGTGGGTCATAAGGATATCAAAGCCGCCGTAGCGCTTGATCTGGAAGAACCGCCGCCAGATGCGTTTTCTCATCTGGGACTCGGTGAACATAAAGGTTCCATCCCGGTACTTGAATGAACCGCCCAGACCCAAAATTCGCACTCCCTGATAGACATAAACCCGATCATCAATGCAGGTACAGCCCCCCGGCGGATTGCTGACATACATCTCGTCGTGGTTGCCGTGCACATACAACACCGGACAGTGAGCCAACGTCACCAGAAATTCCAGATACTCCCGGTGAAGATCCCCACAAGCCAAAATCAAGTCAAATTCATCCAGCTTTCCGGGGTGGTAATAGTCGTAGAGATATTTCGCCTCTTCATCGGCAACCGCAAGAATCCTCATCTGTTGCTTCCCTCTCTATTTCTCGTTGCTCGTTTTCAGAGGCTGTTTTGTATCCCGGCGTATGCCGATAACGAAGGATATTTTTCGTCAGATTGCTGTGAAATTTTGCAGGAATCCCGACGGATTTCAAAAACTTTCGCAGAAATCTGGCAGAAAAGAGCCGAGTTAGCGGCGTGCGTCTGGGTTATGAAACAGCCTCTCACTCCGACTTCTCTTTCTTCTCGTTCTTGACCCGCTCGATACCCACCACATCGGTGGTCACTTTGGCCTTTGTGTCCAGCTCCTCGTAGGTGGGAATGGTTCCTACCACGTTTTCCGTCAGCCAATCCATGTTGATAATCTGATCCAGGCTGAGGAGCGCTCCTTTGTCAGAGTGAACGGGGATTCCGTCCTGCGTCAACAAGGGCTGGCTAAAGGGGTGGCACAGTCCGGCGCAGACCGAAGCCTTCAAAATATCCGCCAGACGCTGCACGCCAGTGGGCAGGTTTTTCTGGGAGGTCAGAATATCAACCACTCCCGCCGACATGCCCCAATAGTAGTTTAAGGCTTTATCGGTGCTTTCCTCCTCGGACTGGAAGGTCTTGTTGAGAATGCTCCGCAAAATTCCCTCGTAGTAGATGCCCCAATGCCAGACGGGCATAGCCAGGTTCACCTGACCCTCTTCCTCATTGACCAGCGAGAGGCCAAAGGTGGTTTGCTTGGTCTGCTCCTCCAGACGAGCCATATCCTGAGAGGAAATGAGCACAATGCCTCGGTCTGTGAGTCGTTTGGTAGCGGCAGCGGTTCCGCCGATGGTGGACCACTCCAGATAAACCTTTGCGGTCGGGTTGACCATCTCCACGCCCCGAGCAAAAGCGTTGATGCTAGCCAACATACCAAAGATGGGATAATCAGCGATATAACCCACATCACAATCTCCGGCCATGGCACCAGCGATGGCACCAATGATAAACTTTGCCTCGTACATCCGGGCGTAGTAGGTGCGAATATAGCGGTGCGACTTATTCAAGGAACAGTTGAGGATGGTCACGTCCTGGTGATCCACCGCAACTCGGAGGCTGGCGGGCAGCATGGGAGGAGAGGTTGTAAAAATGACCTTGGCTCCCTCCTCGATGGCCTGGATGAGCACCTTTTCTGGATCCTTGGCCATGACATCGTTATAGGAAACGGTCTCAATCTGGCTGCCAAACACACGATCCACATGGTTACGCCCCATCTCATGGGCAGCGGTCCAGCCGGAGGTCTGCGGCGTTTTGTCATAGAGGAAGGCCACCTTTAACGGCTTGGCTCCCACCAGCTTGTCCAAAATGACCTTGGTGGTGGCTTTTTTGGCATCCTTTGGATCCGTGGGCGCAAGCTTCAGGTCAATGGGGCGTTCCTCCTGCTGGAGAATCATTTCCTCCCATACCTTTCCAACGGATTTTTTCATCTCATTGGCGTTCATGCGGCGGAGGGTATGATAGCCATACACCTTGATGTAGGCCAGCATGGCATCTCCCACCGTGGAGCGCAGGCGCTTGCCGCCCTTGGCGTTGTAAGCCTGGCGGAAGTAGAAATAAGTGGTCTTGAGGGCGCTGCGTTCCTCGTCCGTCCAGGGCTCCTCTGGAGCCTTACCCACCAGGCGCTGAAGCTCGGCATAGCTTCCGAGCTTGGAAAACTCGATGAAATTGATCTTACTATACTTATAAAAAGCGGCAAACTCATAATAGATTTTGCTTTCCTTGCTGTCGTTTTTCTCCGGCATGACACGGATGACTTGGGCACGAATCTCCACAGCGTTGAAGAATTTGAGCACGCTGACCCGTTTGTTGCCCTCCTGAACGTAATAGCGGTTCATATATTCGTAAACCTTAATCGGGTCACGAATGCCCTCTTTCAAATGAGCCTGGCACAGGCGCTCCCACTTGGAGGCAAATTCCGTCTTTGCCTCCATCAGCGGCATGAAGTTTCTGGCAAAAGCGCTGGTTCGGCCTGCGGTCAAGGTGCCGACAACGTATTCCGCTGGAATCTGGATGGTACCCAGATCCACGCCCATGGTGATGCGCTGTTCTGGAATCATTTCATCCAAAACAGGAAGATAGGGATGCTTACCTCTGGCGATACAGGCACGATATTCCTTTTTGGCCAGCTGGAGTGCGTCTTTGTAATACTGTTCAGCCATAAAAATTTACCTCCAAACACATGGGGACAGGCAGTGCGTTGGAATCCGGCCTCTCCACAAAGGCCAAATCCGTTCTTTGGTTTTACTATACCCAATTTTGTCCACAACGTCAAGACTTCTCACATATTTTGCGAGAAAACAGAATGAATTTTCATGGTTTTTGTGGTAAAATTCACAAAATGTTCACGATACTTTCTTAGTTTCTTCATTATTCGCCATGGGACATCTGTTATAATCGTTTTTGTCAGGAGGAGCTCTCAACCTCTGACACCTCCCTCTCTTTTCTCAAAAGTCTCAAAGGTGGATCCCTCAGCTGTTTGAACGGCTGGGGGATTTGCTTTTGGGTGTTATTTTGTTTGGCTCCTTCACGTTTGCGATGGTTTCCGGCGTTGCAAAATGGAACGCCTTGGGTTATACTGAACCCTGACAAACAGAACCCAAGCTGTGACCGTTTCGGAGAACGGATTCCCCAACAGCAGAAGGACGTGAAACATGATGGCTATGAAACCCAGACAAAGAGAAAAGCTCCTCGCTATCCTGCTTCTTTTACAAAAGGAGAGCGACGAAACCCACCCCATCAGCGCCTCCGTCATTGCGGAGCGCCTGGAACAAAGCGGCATTCCCTGCGAGAGGAAGGCGGTCTATGACAACATGGACGCTTTGCAGCGGATGGGCTATGACGTGGTGCTTCAGCCCGGGCGTGGGGGCGGCTTCTATCTGGGAGAGCGAGATTTTCAGCTGGCAGAGCTCAAGCTGCTGGTGGATGCAGTGCAGGCCAGCAAATTCATCACCACCCAAAAATCATTGGAGCTGATTCAAAAACTCAGCGCTCAAGCTTCCTGCCACCAGGCGGCCTCCCTCCAGCGTCAGCTCTATGTGGCAGGCAAGACCAAAACCGAGAACGAGCGCATCTACTACACCATTGATGCCATTCACGAGGCCATTGCTCAGGATGTGAAGCTGTCCTTCCTCTACTTTGACTATGACCGCACCCGCACCAAGGTCTACCGCCATGGAGGACAAGCCTATCTGGTCAGTCCTTATGCCCTGATTTGGGATGATGAGAATTACTATCTGCTGGCCTACAGCGACCGGGACGAGGAGCTGCGTCACTATCGGGTGGATAAGATGGAATCGCTCTCTCTGCTGGAGGAAAACCGAGACGGTCGAGCCGAGATTCGTGGGGAGGATTTGACCTCGTACACCGACCGGCGCTTTGGAATGTTCCACGGCGAGGAAGAGGAAGTCACCCTTCGCTGCGAAAACTGGATGGCTCGGGTGCTGATTGACCGCTTCGGGGATAACGTCACCTTGATTCCTGACCGGGAAGCCTCCTTTTTGGCCAAGATTTCGGTTGTGGTGAGCGATCCCTTTTATGGCTGGCTCTTTGGCCTGGGAGGTGCCGCCGTGGTGCTGGAGCCGGAAAACGTCCGCAAGGAAATGAAACGCAAGCTCAACGAAATGGTAAGAAAATACCGCAACAACGATGTTTTTTAGAGGAAACAACGATGCTTTTTGACACTCATGCGCATTATGACGACAGCTGGTTTGACGAGGATCGAGACCAGCTGCTCTCCTCCATGCCGGAGCACGGCGTGGGGCTGATTCTCAATCCCGGCTGTCACCTGGAATCCTCCCGAAAGGCCGTGGAATACGCCGAACAATACCCCCATGTTTACGCCGCCGTGGGATTTCATCCCTCTGACGCAGACAAATTCGACGACAACGCCGCAGCGGAGCTGGAAGCTCTCATTCGCACCCACCCCAAGGTCAAGGCGGTGGGAGAAATCGGCCTGGACTACTACTGGGAGGACTATCCCGACCGAGCCACCCAGAACAACGTCCTTCGCCGTCAAATGGAGCTGGCGCAATCCCTCAACCTGCCCGTGATTCTCCACGACCGAGAGGCACACGCCGACTGTCTGGCCGCCGTGAAGGAATTCCCCAACCTGCGGGGCGTGTATCACTGTTACTCTGGTTCTCTGGAGGATGCCAAAATCCTCATCAAGCTGGGCTGGAATCTCTCCTTCACCGGTGCAGTCACCTTTAAAAACGCCAAAAAAGCGCCCGAAGTGCTGCAATGGATTCCCAACGACCGATTCATGATTGAGACAGACGCTCCTTACATGCTCCCCTATCCCCGTGTGAAGGGAGAGCGCCGCAACGACTCCACCAAGGTGGGACGGGTGGCGGATCGAATCGCCCAGCTCAAGGGCATGACCCGTGAGGAAATTGAACGACTCAGCTGGGAGAACGGAAAAGCCTTTTTCGGCATTGAATAAGCGCTCATAAAACGCAAAAAAGCCGCTTTCCGGGTTGGAAGCGGTCTTTTTGTTGGTAATAGTAAGAAAGTGGGTTGGTGCGTTTTTCACCCCTCCGTCACGGCTTACGCCGTGCCACTATTTATAAAGTGCAGCTTCGCCGTTTTCTCTGTGTTTGGCTAAAATGCGTTAGCCAAACACGCCCAGCCAAAAGAGCGCCGTCATCGCTCCATAAATCACGGGCTGGTGGAACATATAGAGAACGAGGGAGCGCTGTCCCAGCCAGGTCAGCGGCGGGCAGGAGAACCGGAGGAGCTGGCTCCCCTTGACCTGCTCCCACAGCAGGCGGTGGAGAAAATATCCAGCAAAGAAGAGAAACATCCACGGAAGCAATGGAAAATAGTCCGTGGAAACAAACCCCGGCTCGGGAAAACCCAAATAGGCGGTGAGCTTGTTCTGATAGAGCCAATCCGGGAGGGCTACAGAAAAGAACCCTCGGATGCCCACACTTCCCCAGTAGGCGTGACGGGTCAAGGCAAAGCAAAGCATACTGGCCGCCGCTCCAACCGCTCCGGGAATCCGGCGAAACACCGGTTCCAGCGGAATCAGCAGCAGAGCCGCACCGCCCAGCAGACTCAGCACGCCCCACCACACAGCGGCTTCTGGCTCGGCAATCAGCGTGACCGCCATTACCACCAGTCCACAGCCAAACACGGTGAGACCGTGGCGCAGGTGGTTGCGTCCCAGCGGCCAGCAGAAGCCGGAGAGCAGGATAAACGTCCAGCAGATGCCCTGCTGCCAGTAATAACCCCAGCTTTCGCTGTACCAAGCAGGATTGCGCCCGGCCAGGTAGATAAAATCCCAGGTGGCGTGATAGGCCATCATATTGACCAGCGCCAGTCCCCGAAGGGTATCCAGCAGCAAAGCCCGTTGCTTACTCATGGACGACCTCACCCACCAGAGCAGAGCCTTCCACGCCGGTGATATGGACGTTTTTCAGAACATTATGAAGGTCTTCACCCTTCGCACGCACCTGAACATAGTTAGGCGCATGACCCCGCCAGATGCCGGAGCCGCAGGGAATGCCCTCCGTAGTCTCCTCAAAGAGGACGGGGAGGGTCTGCCCCACCCACTGGCCGAGATAACGCTCCTCCATGGCCTTGGAGACAGCAGAGGCACGGTGACAGCGCTCGTCCTTGGTGTGGTTATCCCATTGATCGGGCAGCTTGTCCGCTACGGTTCCCGGGCGGCGGGAATAGGGGAAGATGTGCATGGAGGAGAAGTCCGCCTGCTGAATCATGTTGAGCGTCTGCGTGAACTCCGCTTCGGTCTCACCGGGGAAGCCGCAGATGAGGTCGGTGGTGATGGCGGGGCGGTCAAAGTAGATCCGCAGCAGGCGGCAGGATTCCAGATAGCGGGCGGAATCATAACGGCGGTGCATTCGCTTCAAGGTTTCGTCACACCCGGACTGGAGGGAAAGGTGGAAATGGGGGCAGAGGTTGGGCAGCTTGGTGGCTCGCTGGCAAAACTCCTCTGTGATGGTGCGGGGCTCCAGGCTGCCCAGGCGTACCCGCAGGTCAGGCACGGCGGCGCAGACCGCCTCCAACAGGTCGATGAGGCTTTGACCGTTCTTCAAATCCTTGCCCCAGCTGGAAATCTCAATGCCCGTTACCACAATCTCCTGGAAGCCAGCAGCAGCAAGCCCCTTTGCCTGCTCCACAGCAGCCTCCCGAGACTCCGAACGGACAGGGCCACGGGTATAAGGAATGACGCAGTAGGTGCAGAAATTCTGACACCCGTCCTCCACCTTGAGCATCGCACGGGTACGACCCGTCATGCCGCCAGCGGGCAGCACCTCAAAGGGATCCTTGCGGCGCAGAGCGTCGTCCACCTCCACGGAGGTCTGACGGGTCATGGCGCATTCCTCCACCCGGCGGAGAAACTCCTGCCGCTGACCGGTTCCGCCGATGACATCCACCCCCAGCGCCTCAATGTCCTGGGGCTGATGCTGGGCGTAGCAGCCGCAGACCCCCACCACCGCCATGGGATGGTCTCTCCTGGCTCTGCGAATGATGTTTCTGCACTTTTTGTCGCTGACAGCGGTGACGGAACAGGTGTTAATGAGGTACACGTCCGCCTCTCCCTCATAGGAGACCATTTCATGGCCACGCCCCGTCAGCAGGGTCTCCATGGCCTGAGTTTCGTATTGGTTGACCTTGCAGCCAAGCGTATAAATGGCAAATCGCATAAAGATGACCGACTTTCTCGTACTTGAAATTGACATAGAAGCAGGATATAATGAACCAAACACCAGAAATGGTGCTGTTTTCCTCTTCCTGTACCGGTCATTATACTATCGAATGGCTCCACAGGCAAGGAAAAAAATCAACCCACACCGAAAAGAACCGATTTTTTCGGCTCAGAAAGGGGTTTTTCATATGAAGCTCTATCAAGTATCTTTAAATTCCATCAATATGGTGAAGCAGTTCATTGACGTGACCACCGTCCAGGATTGTGAGATTGATGTACTCTCTGGCCGCTATGTTGTGGACGGCAAAAGTATCATGGCGCTGTTTTCCATCGACCTGAACCGCCCGGTCAACGTCCGGTTCCATGGCAGCGAGGAGGAGAGCCAGCAGTTCCTCGCCCAGGCGCAAGCAGAGGGCTTGACCATTGTGGAGATTGCGGAGCTGTAAACGAAAACATCCACCCCGCCCCATCACACCACCCATCAGCAGCAAACAAGGCTCAAAGCCTATCCGCTGTTTTTGACCGTATAAAGGAGACAAATTTTTATGCACGCTATTGTTACCGTGATCGGAAAGGATCGTGTGGGCATCATCGCCGATGTCTGCGCCCTGCTTGCCAAGAACAAAGTCAACGTGCTGGACATCAGCCAGACCGTCATGCAGGAATATTTCACCATGATTATGATGGTGGATGTCACCGCCGCCGAAATCCCCTTTGCCGAGCTGGTTCGCCTGCTGGAGGACGAGGGCAAGCTGCTGAATCTCACCATCCACGCCCAGCGTGAGGACATTTTCAACGCCATGCACCGCATTTAAAAGGGAGAAGCGTGGAGCGAGACAGGAAGACCGCTTCTCTGTTTCCGCTGCCCCTTCCGCTCGTCATAGAGCGGGTGGGGGTCTCCATCGCCTTCCCCACCGAGGAGAACGTACATGTTAAGCAACACCGAAATTTTACAGACCATCAACATGATCGACCAGCAGCACTTGGACATCCGTACCATCACCATGGGTATCTCCCTGCTGGACTGCTGCGATCCCTCCCCCGAGCGGGCCTGCAAAAAGATTTATGACAAAATCTGCCGCAAAGCGGAGCATCTGGTTCAAACCGGCGAGGATATCGAAAAAGAATTTGGCATCCCCATCGTCAATAAGCGCATCTCCATCACCCCCATGGCTCTGGTGGCCGGAGCCAGCGAAACCTCCGACTATGTGCCCTTTGCTGTGGCTATGGATCGTGCCGCTAAGACCTGCGGTGTCAACTTCATCGGCGGTTTTTCCGCCCTGGTACAAAAGGGCATGACCGCCGCTGACCGCAAGCTGATTCAATCCATCCCCGAGGCGCTGGCCGTGACGGATTTTGTCTGCTCCTCCATCAATGTCGGCTCCACCCGTGCCGGCATCAATATGGATGCCGTTCGCCTCATGGGTGAAACCGTCAAGAAAACCGCCCTCCGCACCGCTGACCGTGACGGCTTCGGCTGCGCCAAGCTGGTGGTATTCTGCAACGCCGTGGAGGATAACCCCTTCATGGCAGGCGCTTTCCACGGCGTGGGCGAGGCGGACAGCATCATTAACGTGGGTGTTTCCGGCCCCGGCGTGGTGTATCACGCCCTCCAGTCCGTCAAGGGTCGTCCCTTCGACGAGGTGGCCGAGACCGTGAAAAAGACCGCTTTCCGCATCACTCGCATGGGTCAGCTGGTGGCAAGAGAAGCCAGTCAGCGCCTGGATACCCCCTTCGGCATCGTGGATTTGTCCCTGGCTCCCACCCCTGCTGTGGGTGACTCCGTGGCTCGCATCCTGGAGGAAATGGGTCTGGAGGTCTGCGGCACGCACGGAACCACCGCTGCGCTGGCTCTGCTGAATGACGCCGTGAAAAAGGGCGGCGTGATGGCCTCCAGCTCCGTGGGCGGTCTCTCCGGCGCTTTTATCCCCGTCTCCGAGGACGAGGGCATGATTGCCGCCACCCGTTCCGGTGTTCTGACCATGGATAAGCTGGAAGCAATGACCTGTGTTTGCTCCGTTGGTCTGGATATGATTGCCGTCCCCGGCAGCACCACCGCCGAGACCATCGCCGCCATCATCGCCGACGAAGCCGCTATCGGCATGGTCAACAACAAGACCACCGCCGTCCGCATCATCCCCGCCCCCGGTAAAAAGGTCGGCGACACCGTGGAGATGGGCGGTCTGCTGGGCACTGCTCCGGTTATGCCCCTGCACACCGAAAGCTCTGCCGATTTCATCGCCCGTGGCGGACGCATCCCCGCACCGCTGCACAGCCTGAAAAATTAACCATTCCTTTATCAATTTTATATTTCGTTCACAAGGGAGTGAAGAGGGTCAAATAACACCCATCTGAACTCCCTTCTTTTATTTCGCATCCGTAATAATTCAGCACATAGAAGGAGAAACCATCATGTTTGAAGTCAACCAGAATTACGCAAAGCTCCCCGGCAGCTACCTGTTTGCCAACATTGGCCGCAAGGTCAAGGCTTTTTCCGAAGCCAACCCCGACAAGAAAATCATCCGCTTGGGCATTGGTGATGTCACCGAGCCGCTGACCCCTGCCGTGGTCAAGGCTCTGAAGGATGCCTCCGAGGACATGGCTCACGCCGCCACCTTCCACGGCTATCCCGACTATGAGGGCGCTTACTTCCTGCGCCACGCCATCGTAGAGAACGAATACAAGGCTCGTGGCCTGGACATCTCCGAGGATGAGATTTTCGTCAACGACGGCGCCAAGAGCGACAGCTCCGACCTGAGCGATATTTTCAGCCTCAATAACAAGGTTGCCGTCTGTGACCCCGTTTATCCCGTTTACGTCAACACCAACGCCCTGTGTGGCCGTGCCGGTGACTACATCGCCGCTACCGAGCGTTGGAGCAACATCATCTATATGCCCTGTACCGAGCAGAACGCTTTCCTGCCCGAGCTGCCCACGGAGACCCCGGATATCATCTATCTCTGCTTCCCCAACAACCCCACCGGCATGGCCATCACCCGTGACCAGCTCCAGGTTTGGGTGGACTACGCCCGCAAGGTGGGCGCTGTCATCATCTATGACGACGCTTATGAGGCTTATATCACCGAGGACAACGTGCCCCACTCCATCTATGAGTGTGAGGGTGCTCAGGAATGCGCCATCGAAATGCGCTCCTTCTCCAAGAACGCAGGCTTCACCGGTGTTCGTCTGGGCTATACGGTGGTTCCCAAGGCCATCAAGAGCGCTCAGGGCGACAGCCTGAACAAAATCTGGGCCATGCACCAGGAAATGAAGTTCAACGGCGTTTCTTATATCATCCAGAAGGCAGGCGAGGCCGTCTACAGCGAGCAGGGCAAGAAGGAGACCCGTGACATGGTGGCCTTCTACCAGAACAACGCCAAAACCATTGTCAACGGCCTCACGGAAGCAGGCTATACCTGCTACGGCGGCGTGAACAGCCCCTATATCTGGCTCAAGACCCCCAACGGTATGACGAGCTGGCAGTTCTTCGACCACCTGCTCAACACCGTCAACGTGGTGGGCACGCCCGGTTCCGGCTTCGGCCCCAGCGGTGAGGGCTTCTTCCGCTTGACCGCCTTCAACAGCCAGGCAAACATCAAGGAAGCACTGGAACGCATCAAGAACGCTTGATAACGAGCTTGCTTTTCCGGGGAATTCCTTCCTCTGTCGGGTGCGGCAGATAACAAAAAAAACAACGGGCTTGAGAGGAACTCATCTCCTTTCAAACCCGTTGTTGTTCTGTTGGGAAGCTTTTGGTGTGTTCCACCGCTTTGTCATTCCTCGGTCACATGGACGTGGTGATTGATATGATCCATGCAATAGCAGCGATAACCGGCGCAGCGGGAGCAATAGCGGAACTCCAGCTCGGGATACTGCTCATCGGTGCGGCCACAGACACAGCACTTATGGAGATAACCACGTTTTTGCTGCGCCTGACGGCTGGCTTTCTTGAAGTTGATGGTGTTGCGGCTGGTCTGGTGGCGCACCCGGTTGGTGGTGCGGCGAGCACCGCCCATCAAATCTTCGCTGAAGAAAATCAGGTAGTTGAGCAGCGCCACAATGGGGCACAGCGCCAGCAGGAATTGTCCCGCCATGATGTTTTGCACAACGCCCAGCAGCACTCCGGCAGCACTCAACCAGGCCAGCCACTTGGCCTTGACGGGAATGATAATCAAAATGAACTGCAAATCGGGGTTAAGGGTGGCGAAGGCAAAAAACAGGGAGAGGTTGACATAGTACATGGTGGCGGTGCTCCACATTCCCCCGGTGACAACGCCCAGCAGCAGGCCGGTCACAGCGGTGAGAATGACACCGGAAAAGTAGAACACATTAAAACGAGCCGTGCCCCAGTAGCGTTCCAGGTGCGTGCCGATGAGGTAATCCACATACAGCCCCAGAGCAAACCACAAAACGTTGCTGTACCCCTCCGGGACAAAGAGAAACGTCACCAGCCGCCAAATCTGCCCATGAAAAATCTCATAGGGGATGAAGGCCAGCACAGCGGAAAACGTGAAATTACTGAGCATATCCATGATGTAAACCAGGACATTGCCAATGACAATGTACAGCATCAGGTTCGGAATACCAAATTTGGGGTGGTTGTAGCAAAAGCGGGAAATCGCAGTGTTTATTTTTTTCATTGGGAAACCTCCGGGGGATTGTTGTTGACGAGAACGCAGAAGACAGGCGCAGCGTGATTTGTTTTCCTTTCCTATTTTACCCATTCATTCGAATGAAGTCCAGAGGATTTTGTAAACAAAACCAAATTCATCGAGAAAACTACTTGACAAATGAAAGTTCGGCTGATATACTTTAGCACACCAAACCAATAGTAGCGAAAACCGTTGAAGTGGAAGTAAAAACAGGAAACGCACTCACAGAGAGCCGGAGGAAGCTGGAAATCCGGCAGAGGCAGCTTGTCACAATGGTCCACCGAGGGCGCAGGGAACAGAAAGCTTGTTTTTTCTCAGTATGCTGCGACGTCAGGCCTGCGTCATTGGCCGGGAGTATGCTAGTACTCTGTCAAGCGTGCGGCATTGTGCCGTGAATCAAGGTGGCACCGCGGAACCTTCCGTCCTTGAGAATCGTCGAGATTTTCAGGGGCTTTTTCTTTTGCCTCTGAACACCCCTTCCCCCTCCTCAAACGCCACACAAAAAACAATCAGGTGACTACCATGAACATTTTTCCCACCTTGGCTGAGGTCAAACGCCTGGCCGCCGATTATCTGACCATTCCCGTCGCCAGAACCATGCTCTCCGACTGCCGTACCCCGGTGGAGCTGCTGCGCATCCTCCGCTCGGTGAGCCGCCACTGCTTCCTGCTGGAAAGCGCCGAGCAGAATCAAACCTGGGGTCGTTATACCTTCCTCGGCTATGACCCCAAGCTGGAAATCACTTGCACCAACGGCAGCTTGACCATCAAAAGCGGCATGACCATCACCATCCCCACGGCGGAACCGGCGGCCTACATTCGGCAGATTCTGGATCAAAACCGTTCCCCCAAAATTCAGGGGATGCCCCCCTTCACCGGCGGCCTGATGGGTTACTTCTCCTACGACTCCATCAAATACACCGAGCCTTCCCTGAACCTGGACGCTCAGGATCCCGGCAACTTCAAAGACGTAGATTTGATGCTCTTTGACAAGCTGATTTGCTTTGACAACTACCGCCAAACCCTCACCGTCATTGTCAACATCAAGAGCGACAACGTGGAAGAAAACTACGCCAAGGCTCTGATGGAGCTGGACGAGATGGTCAACCTCATTCAGCACGGAACCCCCAAGCAGAACAAGCCGCTCACCCTGAAGGGCGACTTCCAGCCCCTTTTCAACAAAGAGCAATTTTGCAACATGGTGGAAAAGGCTCGTCATTACATCCACGAGGGCGACATCTTCCAGGTGGTGCTCTCCAACCGCCTCCAGGCCGAGGCGGAAGGCAGTCTGTTTGACACCTATCGTCTGCTCAGAGCCTCCAACCCCTCCCCTTATATGTTCTACATCGTCAGCGATGATGTGGAAATTGCGGGTGCTTCCCCCGAAACGCTGGTCAAGCTGGAAAACGGCGTGCTCCACACCTTCCCGCTGGCGGGCACTCGTCCCAGAGGAAAAACCGAGGCGGAAGACCTGGCGCTGGAAAAAGATTTGCTGGCCGACCCCAAGGAGTGCAGCGAGCATAATATGCTGGTGGATTTGGGACGCAACGACATTGGCCGCATCTCCAAATTCGGCACGGTTCAGGTGGAAAAATACATGGAGATTCAGCGGTTCTCCCATGTGATGCACATCGGCTCCACCGTCCGGGGCGAGATTCGGGACGACTGCGACGCTTTGGATGCCATCGGCTACGTTCTCCCCGCCGGAACCCTCTCCGGCGCTCCCAAGATTCGAGCCTGCGAAATCATCAACGAGCTGGAAAACAACAAACGAGGCATCTATGGCGGTGCCATTGGTTACATCGACTTCACCGGCAACATGGACACCTGCATTGCCATTCGTCTGGCCTTCCAGAAAAACGGAAAGGTCTTTGTCCGGTCAGGTGCCGGAATTGTGGCCGACAGCGTTCCCGAAAAGGAATATCAGGAGTGCATCAACAAGGCGGCGGCGGTTATCAACGCCGTTCGGAACAGCGAGGGAGGAATTGACTGATGATTCTGCTGATTGACAACTACGACAGCTTTTCCTATAACCTGTTCCAGCTGGTGGGTTCCATCGACCCGGAGATTCAAGTGGTGCGGAACGACAAAATCACCCTGGAGGAAATCGAGGCGCTGGCTCCTGACCGCATCATCCTCTCCCCCGGACCGGGCAAACCCTGTGACAGCGGCATTTGTGAGGACGTGATTCGTACCTTCGCCGGAAACATCCCCATCTTGGGCGTGTGCCTGGGACATCAGGCCATCTGTGAGGTTTACGGAGCCACCGTTTCTTACGCCAAACAGCTGATGCACGGCAAGCAGTCTCAGGTGACGGTGGACACCGCTTCCCCCCTCTTTCGGGGACTGCCCCAGGTGGTGGGCGCTGCCCGCTATCACTCCCTGGCCGCCCTACCCGAGACCATCCCTGATTGTCTGCAAGTGATTGCCACCGCCGACGACGGCGAAATCATGGCAGTGGCGCACAAGACCTGCGCCGTTTACGGCTTGCAGTTTCACCCCGAATCCATCCTGACCCCCATGGGACGGGAAATGCTGGAAAACTTCATTCATTTATCAAATTCTATCATTTGAAACAAGCGCCGCCTTCTCCTCCGCAGAGCAGAAGGGGCAAACCACGCAGAGGAGCGCATAACCATGATTAAAGAAGCCATTGTCAAGATCGTCATGAAGGAAGATCTGAACTACGACGAAGCCTATACCGTGATGAACGAGATTATGAGCGGCGAGACGACCCCCACTCAGAACGCCGCTTTCCTGGCCGCCCTTTCCACCAAGAGCACCCACGCCGAAACCATTGAGGAAATTTCCGGCTGTGCCGCCGCCATGCGGGATCACGCCATCGTGCTGGACAACGGCGGCAAGGACACCTTGGAGATTGTCGGAACCGGCGGCGACAACGCCCACACCTTTAACATCTCCACCACCTCCGCCATGGTCATTGCCTCCGCCGGTGTTCCCGTCTCCAAGCACGGCAACGTGGCCGCCTCTTCCCGCTCCGGCGCTGCCGACGTGCTGGAAGCACTGGGAATCAACACCAGACTGGCTCCCGAAAAGATGGCAAAGGTTCTGGCTGACACCGGTATTTGCTTTATGCACGCTCAGGTGTACCACACCTCCATGAAGTACGTCGGCGCAATCCGCCGGGAGCTGGGCTTCCGCACCGTGTTCAACATTCTCGGCCCGCTGACCAACCCCGCTCACCCCGCTATGCAGGTGCTGGGCGTGTATGATGCGTATCTGCTCCAGCCCATGGCACAGGTACTCTCTAAGCTGGGCGTGAAGAAGGGTTTGGTGGTCTATGGTCAGGATAAGATGGACGAAATCTCCATCTCCGCTCCCACCTCCGTCTGTGAGTTCCACGACGGCTGGTACAAAACCTATACCATCACCCCGGAGCAGTTCGGCTTGACCCGTGCCCAGAAGAACGACGTGGTGGGCGGTACACCCGAGGAGAACGCCGCAATCACCCGTGGCATCCTCTCCGGCAGCATCACCGGCCCCAAGCGTGATGTTGTTCTGCTCAACGCCGGCGCTGGCCTGTATGTGGCTGGCAAGGCCGCTTCTCTGGCCGAGGGCGTTCAGCTGGCCGCTGAACTGATTGATTCCGGCAAGGCTCTGGCAAAACTGGAACAGTTCGTTGCCGCAACGCAGGCTTAAACACCCGGAAAAACCGCCCGAAGGATCCCGTTTCATAAGGAGTAGCCCATGCCAACCATTTTAGACACCATCGCCGCCCACAATCGGGATCTGGTCGAAGAAAAAAAGCGAATCAAGCCCCTCGAAACGCTGAAAGCCGAAGCCCTCGCCATGAATCCCGACACCGGCTATCCTTTCCGGGCTGCTCTGGCCGCCGAGGGCGTGTCCTACATCTGCGAGGTCAAAAAGGCCAGTCCCTCCAAGGGTCTGATTGCCCCGGTGTTCCCCTATCTGGACATCGCCAAGGAGTACGAGGCCGCCGGAGCTTCCGCCATTTCCTGTCTGACGGAACCCAAGTGGTTTTTGGGTCGGGATGAATACGTCCGGGAGATTGCCGCCGCCGTTTCCATTCCCGTTCTGCGGAAGGATTTTACCATTGACGAATACATGGTCTATGAGGCCAAAACGCTGGGCGCTTCCGCAATCCTGCTCATCTGCGCCCTGCTGGATGAGGAAACCCTCCGCAGCTGGCGGGAGCTGGCCGAGGCGCTGGGCATGGACGCTCTGGTGGAGGCACACGACGAGGCAGAGGTTCAAATGGCTTTGCGCTCTGGAGCCCGTATCATCGGGGTCAATAACCGGAATCTCAAGGATTTCACGGTTGATGTGAACAATTCCACACGTTACCGCCAAATGGTTCAGCCGCCCGTTTTATTCGTCTCAGAAAGCGGAATTCAGACTCGTTCCGACATTGAGGTGCTGGAAAACAACGGAACGGACGCTGTGCTGATTGGTGAGACCTTCATGCGTTCTCCCGACAAAAAATCCATGTTAAATTCTTTAAAAGGTATCTTAAAGTAACAAATGTTTCTTTTCCGGCTTGAAAGGTTTGTCGTTTTCCATAAATGTAAGCCTTAAAAAACAGAAGGTTTCTTATCCCCCTGAGATTCTCTTCTCTTTCGTCTATCAGCTTGAAAAGTGCAGAAGTATTTCGTCTTAATTTCAGCAATTTGACAGATTGCATTTTTATCATTTTGGGATATAATATATGCTACAAATCTTCGGGCCTTGCCCGAATTGCTGAAGGGTACCTTGAATATGTCAACCAAAATCAAAATCTGCGGTCTGCGCCGCATCGAGGACGTGGATTACGTCAACGAGGCTCAACCTGACTACGCCGGTGTGATTCTGTGCCGCCGTTTCTGGCGTGGGATTGACTTTGAGCAAGCCAAGCTCCTTCATGACCGCCTTGATCCCAGTATCCCGCTGGTGGGTGTGTTCGTCAACGACAAGTTCTCTGACGTGCTGATGGCACTGAGAACCGGCGTGGTGGACATGGTTCAGCTCCACGGCACCGAGTCCGAGGAGTATATCTCCAGCCTGAGAATGCTGAATAAGGGCGTTGAAATCGTGAAAGCGGTTCGTGTTCACTCTCCTGACGTGATTCGTTACGCAGTGAACTCCCGTGCTGACCATATCCTGCTCGATTCCGCCACCCAGGAGCGTAAGGGCTTTGACTGGAATCTTGCTAAGGACATCAAGCGGAACTATATCCTTGCCGGTGGCCTCACACCTGAGACCATTCCTCACGCCATCCAGCAGCTGCACCCCTGGGGTGTCGATCTTTGCGGCGGTGTTGAGGACGTCATCGGTCCCAATCCCTGCGACCGCATCAAGAGCCGTGAAAAAATCATTGCTGCTGTACAAGCCGCTCACAGAAACGGCTAACCACCACCAATTACATCTGAAAACAGGGGGAGAAGGTCACTTCGGTCGTCCTTCTCCTCTTTTGTTTCTTCTGCGCCGGGGAGGTGTTTTCGCCCCCTTCTGCGCTCTACTCCAAATCCAAATTGAGAGGAACGATCTCCATGTCAAAAGGACGCTTCGGCATCCACGGCGGACAGTATATCCCCGAGACCCTGATGAATGCTGTCATCGAGCTGGAGGAAGCCTATAACCATTTTAAAAACGATCCCGACTTTCAGGCGGAGCTGACGGAGCTGTTCAACAACTACGCAAACCGTCCCTCTAACCTGTATTTCGCCGAAAAAATGACCCAAGACCTGGGCGGCGCTAAAATCTACCTCAAGCGGGAAGACCTCAACCACACCGGCGCTCACAAGATTAACAACGCCTTGGGTCAGGCGCTTCTGGCCAAAAAGATGGGCAAGACCCGCCTCATCGCCGAGACGGGCGCAGGTCAGCACGGCGTGGCCACCGCTACCGTGGCCGCTTACATGGGCATGGAATGTGACGTGTATATGGGCCGAGTGGACATGGAGCGTCAGGCGCTGAACGTGTTCCGTATGCGGCTGATGGGCGCTCGGGTGCATGGCGTGGACTCTGGCACGGCGACGCTGAAGGACGCTGTGTCCGAGTGCATGAGAGAGTGGACCAACCGCATCGCCGACACCCACTATCTCCTCGGCTCCTGCATGGGTCCCCACCCCTTCCCCACCATCGTGCGTGACTTCCAGGCCGTCATCTCCAAGGAAATCAAGGAGCAGATGCTGGAAAAGGAAGGCCGTCTCCCGGACGTGGTTTTGGCCTGCGTGGGCGGCGGCTCCAACGCCATCGGCACCTTCTACCACTTCATCGAGGACAAGGATGTGCAGCTCATCGGCTGCGAGGCCGCCGGACGTGGCATTGACACCTGGGAGACCGCTGCCACCATCAACACCGGTTCCCTGGGCATCTTCCACGGTATGAAGAGCTATTTCTGTCAGGATCAATACGGTCAAATCGCTCCCGTTTACTCCATTTCCGCCGGTCTGGATTATCCCGGCATCGGCCCCGAGCACGCATGGCTCCACGACATTGGCCGTGCCCAGTATGTGGGCATCACCGATGAAGAGGCCGTCCGTGCCTTTGAGTACCTCAGCCGCACAGAGGGCATCATTCCCGCCATTGAATCTGCTCACGCCGTGGCTCACGCCATCAAACTCGCCCCCACCATGGACAAGGACAAAATCATGGTGATTACCCTGTCCGGCAGAGGCGACAAGGACTGCGCTGCTATGGCTCGTTACCGTGGAGAGGAGCTTTATGATGATTAAAATTGCCGACGCTTTCCGCAATGGAAAGGCTTTTATCCCCTTTATTACCTGCGGCGACCCCACCATTGACATGACCCGAAAGCTGGTCAAGGCCATGGTGGAAAACGGCGCTGACCTGGTGGAGCTGGGCATCCCCTTCTCCGACCCCACGGCGGAAGGCCCCGTCATTCAGGGCGCAAACCTCCGTGCCCTCAGCGGCGGTGTGACCACCGATGACGTGTTTGAGCTGGTGCGCCAGCTCAGAGAGGAGGACGGCCTCACCGTTCCCATGGTGTTCATGACCTACGCCAATGTGGTTTACCACTATGGCACGGAAAAATTCCTGTCCAAAGCCGCCGAAGTGGGAATGCAGGGTTTGATTCTCCCTGACGTTCCCTTTGAGGAGAAGGAGGACTTTGACCCCGCCTGCAAAAAGTACGGCCTGGAGCTGGTCAGCCTGATTGCCCCCACCTCTCATGACCGCATCAAGACCATTGCTGCCGAGGCCAACGGCTTTGTTTACTGCGTGTCCTCTCTGGGTGTCACCGGCATGAGAAACACCATCACCACCGACGTGGGCGCTATGGTGAAGCTGGTCAAGGCGGCAAAGGAGATCCCCGCCTGCATCGGCTTCGGCATCTCCAACGCCGAGACCGCCCGCAAAATGGCGCAGAGTGCAGATGGTGTCATCGTTGGTTCCGCTATTGTCAAGCTCATCGGCCAGTATGGAGAAGAGGCGGTTCCCTTCGTCGCTCAATTCGTCCGTGAAATCAAGGATGCTCTGCGGGATTTGTGATTTCAGAGCCTCTCCACAAAGAAGCGGCACACCGCTTGCTTGGCTCTAAAATTCCGTTCTTTTCCATTCTGTTCGTTTTTTATGTTTGAAAAGCCTGGTTCCTGTGCTGCCAGGCTTTTCTTTTTGCCTCCTTTCCCTCTGTTTCGTCTTTTTGCCCGAAACTTGTTCGTTGTTCTAAAAAAATTCCACACAATGCCCTCATTTCTCTCTTTACACCCGGTAATTTGTCCGCTATAATATTACCTATTGTTAAGAAATAAACTGACCTGGTTTTCTGCATGACCAGAAAGAAATCATAGAAAAGTAGCACATTCTGAGAGAATGATACCATATGGAGGATGCTTCCGATGAGCGTTGAAAACACCGATTTTTCCAGAACATTGTCCCTTCTCCGCAAAGAGAAGCACATCAGTCAGCGCAGCGCCGCCGCCGCTATGGGCATCAGTCAGGCGCTCCTCTCCCATTATGAAAACGGTGTCCGTGAGCCGGGACTCGCCTTCGTGGTAAAAGCCTGTGATTTTTACCAGGTCTCCGCAGACTATTTGCTGGGTCGCACCATGTCCAGGGACGGAACCATTATTGAAGCGCAGGAGCTCTACGATGTCACCCAGCAAAAGGACAACTCCATCCGAGGCAACGTCACCGCCCAGCTGAACAAAAAACTGATTGTCAACGCCGTTTCGCTGATTTATGCCCTGCTGGGCGCTCTGGGCAACCGCCAGCTGATTATCAACGTCTCGGATTACCTGACCTGCGTGGTTTACACCATCTTCCGCAATATTTATTGCGTCAACCACCGCAACGTGAAGGGATTTTTCGCTTTGGACGACACAGACTTCTTCTGTGGCGCTGTGGATGCGAGCATGGCCCGCTCCCGCTATGAGATTGAAGCCGAGCTGGTTCGCATGGGCCGGGACAAAACCGCTATGAACAAACTGGAGCAGATTTCCCCCGAAAGCATCCGTGAACGCTATCCCGTCCTCTATCAGTCCCTCTTGCAGGTGCTCCACAACACCAATGGACGCATCAAAAAGCAGCTCGCCGCCGAAAAAGCGCTCAAATAATTTTCCCCACCACCTTGCCCCCTTTTGAGGAGTAAAACGACATGAAACAATCCAACATTCGCAATTTTTCCATCATCGCCCACATCGACCACGGCAAAAGCACCCTCTCCGACCGCATCATTGAGGAGTGCAAGGCCGTTACCGCTCGTGAAATGGAAAGCCAGCTGCTCGACTCCATGGAGCTGGAGCGGGAACGTGGCATCACCATCAAGGCTCGTGCCATCACCCTGAGCTACGATGCCGACGACGGGGAAACGTATATGCTCAACCTCATCGACACCCCGGGTCATGTGGACTTTAACTATGAGGTCAGCCGCAGCCTGGCCGCCTGTGAGGGCGCTGTGCTGGTGGTTGACGCTTCCCAGGGCGTGGAGGCTCAGACCCTGGCCAACACCTATCTAGCCGTGGAGCACGATTTGGAAGTGCTGCCCGTGCTGAACAAAATTGACCTGCCCGCCGCAGACCCCAAGCGAGCCAAGGAGGAAATCGAAAACGTCATTGGCATTCCCGCCATGGATGCGCCCGAAATCTCCGCAAAGGCTGGCATCAACATCCACGCCGTCATGGAAGACATCGTGGCCAATGTCCCCGCCCCCGAGGGCGACCCCTCCGCCCCCCTCAAGGCTCTGATTTTCGACTCCCAGTATGACAGCTACCGTGGCGTGATTGTCCTCATGCGTGTGGTGGAAGGCACCATTCGCACCGGCATGGAAGTGAAAATGATGTCCAGCGACACCGTTTACAAGGTGGTCGAGTGCGGACACATGGGTCCCTTGCAGCTGGATCCCTGCGGCGTTCTGGAGGCCGGCGAAGTCGGTTATTTCACCGCTTCCATTAAGAACGTCCGTGACACCCGTGTGGGCGACACCGTGACCGGCGTAGAAAACCCCGCCTCCGAGCCTCTGCCCGGCTATCAGCCCGCCCGCCCCATGGTTTATTGTGGTATTTACACCGAAGACGGCTCCAAATACCCCGACCTGCGGGACGCTCTGGAAAAGCTCCAGCTCAACGACGCCGCCCTCTCCTTCGAACCGGAAAGCTCCATTGCTCTGGGCTTCGGCTTCCGCTGCGGCTTCCTGGGTATGCTCCACATGGAAATTATCCAAGAGCGCCTGGAACGAGAGTTTGACCTGGATCTGGTCACAACCCTGCCTAGCGTCATCTATGAGGTCGTGCTCAACAGCGGCGAGGTGGTCTATGTGGACAACCCCCACAACTACCCCGACCCCGGCCACATCTCCGAGGCTCGTGAACCGTTCGTCAACGTCAGCATCATCACTCCGCCCGACTATGTGGGCAACATCATGCCCCTGTGCCAGGATCGCCGAGGCCAATATGAGAGCATGGAGTATCTGGACACCAACCTGGTGGAAATCCATTACAAAATGCCCCTGAACGAGATTATTTACGACTTCTTCGACACCCTCAAGGCGCATACCAAGGGTTACGCCTCCCTGAACTACGAGATGAGCGAGTATCAGCCCAGCCAACTGGTGAAAATTGACATGCTGCTCAACGGAGACCAGGTGGATGCGCTTTCCTTCATCGCCCACAAGGAAAAGGCCTATGGCCGTGCCCGCAAAATCTGCGAAAAGCTCAAGGAGAACATCCCCAGACAGCTCTTTGAGGTTCCCGTCCAGGCCGCTATTGGTGGAAAGATCATCGCCCGTGAGACCGTCAAGGCCATGCGAAAGGACGTTCTGGCCAAGTGCTACGGCGGCGATATCACCCGCAAAAAGAAGCTGCTGGAAAAACAGAAGGAAGGCAAAAAGAAGATGCGCAGCCTGGGTTCTGTCCAGGTGCCCACCGAAGCTTTTATGGCCGTCCTCAAGCTGGACGAATAACCTTCTTCCGCAAACAAAACCATCCGTTGCTCTGCGCCGGATTCTAATGAAAAAACACCGTCAGCAGCCTTTACTTGGAGCACAAATTGGCGGCCAAGCTGTGGAAACTGGCTCGTGACTTCGGCGTAACCAACCCCGACCGCACCGGCAAAATCAAAGCATAATCCTCCCTTATCAGGGTTCCCAAAAACGGGTTTGGAAGCAACCATTTGCTTTTCAGCCCGTTTTTTCGTCCAAAGGACAAAAAAAGTGACCCAGCGATTCAACCTCTCGCCGGGTCACTTCAACTCTTCAATTTCCATGGGACTGTACCTCGATTGCTTTTGAAACGCCGGACTATTGGGAGCCGTCTCGGTGGCTGTTGACCCTGTTCTTTGGACTCATTCCTTTCTTCCGAATGCTGAAATTTCCAGTAATACGAGCCTCATACGCCTCGCCTCCTGTTTGTTCGGGGGAAAATGGAAGGTTCAAGAAAAATTTAACTGTACATGGGACCGTACCTCCTGTGTTATTTGATCGGCAATTTGAAGTCGAGTTTCATAACACATCATCCTCTCGTCTGGATGGGATGGATAGGAACGAAAAATTCAACTGTACATGGGACTGTACCTCCTGCGTTATTTGATTGCTGATTTGAAAGCGAGTTTCATAACGCATCATCCTTTACTCAACGGATGGGATGGAAGGGACATTCAAAAAAACTTAACTGTACATGGGACCGTACCTCCTGTGTTATTTGATCGGCAATTTGAAGTCGAGTTTCATAACACATCATCCTTTCAACGGATGGGATGGACAGGGGCTTGCTGCTTGAGCGGTACAGCTTCCGCTTAGGGGTTGTACTTTGGCTCCACACTCCTTTTTGTTTCATTTTTCAATTTTGAGAGCTCTCTCTTTTGATGTTGAAAGTATACCATGACCCCTCTGTTCTGTCAAGCACTTTTGAAATGATTTTTATCAAATTTGTACACAAATTTATCCTTCAAAAAACCTAAGAAATTGTCGGCTCCGCCATAGCCAGCGCTGACAAAATAGTGTATCATGTAGAAGAAGACTGTGGATGTCATCCCCAGCCTTTTTATTTTGATGGTTCCCTGAATCGGAAGCGCTTGTCCGCCTCCACCCAGAAAGGACGAAAAACCATGACCACTGCTTATTTTGCAGGGGGCTGCTTTTGGTGCATGACCCCCGCTTTTGCCGAGCTGGACGGCGTGCGCCGTGTAACCTGCGGTTATTCCGGCGGACAGGAGCAAAATCCCACCTACGAGGCCGTCAAGAGCCAATCCACCGGCCACCGGGAAAGCATCGCCATCGACTATGACCCGGAAAAGGTCTCTTTTTCTCAGCTCTTGGAGTTGTTTTTGGAGAATGTAGATCCTTTTGATGACGGCGGGCAGTTCATTGACCGGGGGCACTCCTACACGCTGGCCGTCTACTACCGCAACGAGGCAGAGCGAGAGAGGACGCTGGAGCGCTTGAGCCGCCTGGAGGCGGAATCCGGCCAGACCCCTTGTATCAGCGTGGAGCCGTTTGACCGCTTTTTTGATGCGGAGGACTACCATCAGGACTACTATCGGAAAAACCCCGAAGCCTTCCAAAAGGAGCTGGAGGAGTCGGGCAGATGGAATCGGCATCTGTCCTGAAAAACCGGAATTATTTTCCTTTTTCCGTGCAACTTTCCAATTGCGCCCCCTTGCCTGCTTTGCTATAATGATTGGCAATCAGGGCAAAGTCCCTGAAAAAAAACAGCGCTGTATCCGGCCAGCTCGGAACGGCAGCAAGGAGAAAATGAAGATGAAAGAAACAAGAATGGATGTACGCTACATGGTTCAGCTCGCTTTGCTGATCGCCATTGAGCTGGTTATGAAAACCATCGGCCTGGGCAGCGTGCCCGTCGGCCCTCTTTACATGTCCTTCCTGACTGTGCCCATCGCTGTGGGCGCTATGCTGCTCGGCCCTCTGGCTGGCGGTATTTTGGGCACGGTGTTCGGCCTGGTCAGCTTTAAGGATGCCATCACCGGTCTGTCCGCCATGACCCATGTCTTCTTTGAGCTGAACCCCATCAGCACCTTTGTCCTCTGCGTCATCACCCGTATGCTGATGGGTGTCTGCGTGGGTTGGATTTTCCGCCTGTTGAGCAAGGTGGACAAGGCCGGTGTGGTGAGCTACCTGGTGGGTGCTATTTCCGCTCCCCTGCTGAACACCCTGTTCTTCATGGGTTATATCATCCTGACCTTCTACAACACCGAGTATATTCAGAATCTGGTTGCCGCCAAGGGTGCTACCAACCCCATGATGTTCGTCATTCTGCTGGTCGGCGTGCAGGGTCTGATTGAGGCCGTTGTCTGCTGCGCTGTCGGTAGCGCCGTGGCAAAGGCTGTGGCAAAGGTGCTCAAAAACTAATCGCTTTCGCTTTTTCAAGGGCAGAGAACGCAGCCGAGTGTTCTCGCCCTTTTTATTTTTGCTTTTTTCAAAAATAATGCTTGCATTTTTCCCGAAGGTGGGCTATAATATCTACAATATGTGCCGGTGTGTTGGAATTGGTAGACGAGGTGGACTCAAAATCCTCTGTTGGTGACAACGTGCGGGTTCGAGTCCCGCCACCGGCACCACTTCCTCCAGAATCGTTCTGGGGGATTTTCTTTTTGGTTTGATGGTTTTATTTGAATATTTACGGTGTTTGCCTCTGAATTGTTCTGAGTTCAGAGGCTTCTTTTTTGCCCAAAATCGGTTTGACCCTTATTTTGACCCTTTACGGGATATCATTAGATGATACAGGATAGACATGACCCTTTTCTGAATGTTCCGAAAATGTTCTCAAAGACCGGAAACACTCTGGATTAACCTGTCCATACGTTCTGAACTTTCACGCTTCATACTTGCCGTTGCATGGGCGTAGGTTTCCAGCGTAAAAGACGCCGTGTGGTGTCCTGAGTTATATTGTAATAGGTGGAAACAATCCACCTATTACAATGTGGCTCCAAAACTCAAAATAAGTTAAAAAACAGAGTCATTCAACAGGATTATCCGCAAAACGGATTTGAAACCTTTGAGTGGCTTTTTCTTTTGGGGCAGGAGCCGAAGGAGGTACGGCGAATGACCGAAAAGCATAAGGAAACCAAACAGAAATCGCTATTCGAGCGAATGGGCGTGACCTACACCGAAGGAGCGGACGGGCTTCTCTATCCCGACATCGTTCTCACCGAGGAACAGCCCCATTATGGCAAGTACGGACGCATGAGGAAGGAGTTTCTGAAAGAACACCGCCCCGCAACCTACTCCTGCCTGATTCTTCAATGCAGGCTGGTGGCACATCTCAACGAGATTGACGATTCCGCCCATGAGCAGATGGATTACATGGTGAACGCTATGGCAAAAGCCGAGGGCGTGACCGAAGCCTTGAAAGCATCTGACCCGATGGAATGGATACGCTGTATGAATGACATCCACCACAGAGCGGAAGAGTGCGTCCTCCACGATCTGATTTATGATGGAGCGTAAAGGGATTCAGCGCAAGAAAAAAATATTTTCAGATTTCCAAACTTTTTTCTGAAAACAGTTCCGCATGACCCCCTGTTTTTCTCCTATCAGTGAGGGGACACCGTTTCGGCGGTGTCCCCATCCTGAGAAAGCAGAGGTACAGCCCATGAAACGATAGCGATTTTGGACACCTTATAAAGAGAAAAAGATGTTTTTATCTATTTTTTACTTTGTGCCAGCCTTCTGGCACAGGAAGGAGTTCATTATCGGAGAACAGCATTACACCCTTATGACCCGGCGTTTTGGAAACACCAATTACCGAATCAAGGTCTATCTCAGCGAAACCGCCACAGAAACCTTTGAGGACAAGGTGCTGCGTCTGGTCAGAAACGACAGCTCACTGAGCTGTGAGGAATTGACCCATGAAAAAGAAAATAAAGCGTCCTTTTCTTCCTAAGACCGGCTGTTATGAACGACTGAGCCGACAGGACGAAGGACGGATTGAAAGCAATTCGATTGCCAACCAGAGGAAGAAAAACGAGCAGTACGCCGTTGAGAAAGGATTCACCAACATCGTCCACTATACGGATGATGGTTACAGCGGAACCTCCTTTGACCGTCCCGCATGGAAACGGCTCATTGAGGATGTGGAAAAGGGTAAAATCTCCGTAGTTGTGGTGAAGGACATGAGCCGTATCGGACGTAATTACCTTGAGGTCGGCTATTATACCGAGATGTATTTTCCTCAGAAAAGAGTCCGATTCATCGCCATTAACAACAATGTGGACAG
>JAKSQD010000033.1 GCA_024404315.1 Oscillospiraceae bacterium | reverse complement strand
GGAAGCACACCCCCTGTTAGGGCAATCACTAGGGGGGATGGTAGGTTATCCTTTGAAATGCAACAGTGAGTAAAAAAACAAGAAATTTCACCCATAAAACCAACGCACAGCCGCAGGAGCATCACACCGCTCCTCGGCTTTGTGCGTTTTTTGTTATGATTTTCAAAATCTGCCCTCGCTTTCCTCCGAAGTTCTATTTGACAGAACGAAATCCCTGTGGGATAATAGGCTCAGAAATCACAACTCATCCGACTGTTCGTTTGCATCCATCCAGTCGTTAAACAAAACCAGGGCTATCCAAGGGGTACTCTGCGTTTTCCGCAGGGTTTTTCTCTTTTCTGGCCCTTTTGGGAGAAAAGTATGTACTATCTGAAAACCGAACAGAGCTTTGACTCCGCCCATTTTTTAAAAGGCTATCAGGGCAAGTGCCACAATCTCCACGGCCACCGCTGGCGGGTGGTGGCGGAGCTCTCCGGGGCGGCGCTGTCCCGTGAGACCCAGACCCGTGGAATGCTGGTGGATTTCGGCGACCTCAAGCAGGCTCTGAAAGCCCTCTGCGACGAGCTGGATCACAGCTTCATCTATGAGGCAGGCTCTCTCCGCCCCGCCACCCTGGCCGCCCTCCGGGAAGAGGAATTCCGCCTCATCGAAATGCCCTTCCGCCCCACCGCCGAGGAATTTTCCCGCTATTTTTACCAAAAACTGGCCGGTCTGGGCTACCCCGTCCACCGTGTGGAGGTGTACGAGACCCCCAACAACTGCGCCGCATACGAGGAATGAACCATGAAAGTTGTGGAAACCTTTATCAGCATCAACGGAGAGGGCACTCGTGCCGGGGAACTGGCCGTCTTTGTCCGTTTTCAGGGTTGTAACCTGCGGTGCAGCTACTGTGACACCATGTGGGCCAATGAGCCAAGCTGTCCCTATGAGGAACAGACACCCCAGGACATTGACGCCGCCATCCGTGCCACCGGCGTGAAAAACGTCACCCTCACCGGCGGCGAGCCGCTTTTGCAAAAGGAACTGCCCGAGCTGCTGGCGCTGCTCCTGCGGGATGATGCTCTTCGGGTGGAGATTGAGACCAACGGAGCCGTTTCTCTTGCTCCCTTCTGCGGCGAAAACCGCCCGGTGTTCACCATGGATTATAAGCTGCCCTCCAGCGGCATGGAGCGGGGCATGATTGCTGAGAACTTCTCCCTTTTGGAGATGGATGACACGGTGAAATTTGTCTCCGGCAGCAGGGAGGATTTGGAACGTGCCGCCGAAATCATGGAAAACTACGACCTGACCCGCCGCTGCCATGTCTATCTCAGCCCGGTTTTTGGAAGCATCGAACCGGCGGACATGGTGCAGTTTCTGGCAGAACGCCGCATGAATGACGTGCGGCTCCAGATTCAAATGCACAAGGTCATTTGGGATCCTGACAAGCGAGGTGTTTAAAACATGATTGATACCAAGGCAATTGAAGAACATATCCGGGGCATTTTGGTGGCTCTGGGCGATGACCCCCAGCGTGAGGGGCTGATTGATACCCCCAAGCGTGTGGCGAAGATGTACGAGGAGGTCTTCGCCGGTATGAACTACACCAACCATGAGATTGCTCAGATGTTCGACAAAACCTTTGAGGAAGGCTTTGAGACCACCGAGAGCAAGGAAATGGTGGTCATGAAGGATATTGAGATTTTCTCCTACTGCGAGCACCACATGGCCTTGATGTACGACATGAAGGCGACCGTGGCTTATATTCCCTGTGGAAAGGTCATCGGCCTGAGCAAAATTGCCCGTATCTGCGACATGGTGGGTCGCCGCCTCCAGCTTCAAGAACGCATTGGCCGTGACATTGCGGATATCCTCACCGAGATTACCGGCAGCGAGGATGTGGCCGTCATTCTGGAAGGCTGCCACAGCTGCATGACCGCCCGTGGCATCAAAAAGCCCGGAACCAAAACCCTCAGCATTGAGTTTCGTGGCAGGTTCAAGAATGATGTGAGCTTGCAGATGTTTTTGAGATAAGGCTATTTAGGGAATTGTCAGCAGAAAAATGAAATTATCAAATTACATTGCTCCAGATTTGCTGGAAAAATTCGAATTTTATAACTACAATCACGCATTAGAGATTATTTCCCAGGCTTTTCCCCAGGAATGGTCTGAAATTCAGGAAAGCTTGCGTTCTTTGTCTATCACAGTGGAGGAACTGCGGGAATCCGGCGGAAATGAAACCAAAATTCCCAAAAAATTTGACGAAATCCTCTATCCCTATGGGTGGAGAGAAATCCGAATTTCCGGTGATCTGCACATTAAATTTTTTCCTCGTCAAGCCGATCAAAGAGGCCGTTTTGCAACAGAGCCATTTGAGGAAAGAATTACTCCTGGACATATTGACGGCCACAACATTGATTTTTTAAAGGGTCGAGTGGCCTTTGACCTGGAATGGAACAGCAAAGACCAAACCTTTGATCGTGACCTTTTGGCCATGCGTACCTATTATGACTGTGATATCATCAGCGTGGGCATCATTGTCACCAGGTCTCAGGAGTTGAACGACGTGTTCAAGACTGTGTATGATTTTGACGCTCGCAAAGGCGAATGGAAGCCGATTATGAGAAAATATGGTGCCAGCACCACCTGGATGGGAAAACTGCTGTACCGGCTGGATTCCAGAAGAAATGGTGGCTGTCCCATTTTGGCAATCGGAATAAAAAAACCGTGTATCGTAGATTGGAAAGAAGGATATCAGGATGAGCACCACTCAGGAAACAATTGAAAATCTGCTTTCTTTCTGCGGAAATAAGAAATACGCTACCATTTACGCAGATCCTCCATGGCGGTTTCAGAACCGAACCGGAAAGGTTGCCCCAGAGCACAAACGTCTGAACCGTTACGAAACCATGCAGCTGGAAGACATCAAAGCCCTTCCGGTTTCTGAGATTGCCGCAGAAAAAAGTCATCTGTATCTCTGGGTTCCCAATGCGTTACTTCCCGATGGATTGGAAGTGATGAAAGCCTGGGGATTTGAATACAAGGGAAATATTATCTGGGAAAAAGTCCGCAAAGATGGAGGCCCTGACGGGAGAGGCGTTGGTTTTTACTTCCGAAATGTCACCGAAATTCTCCTTTTTGGCATCAAGGGAGGGAACAACCGGACTTTGGCTCCCGCTCGCTCTCAAGTGAACTTGATTCGAAGCCAAAAACGGGAGCATTCCAGAAAACCGGATGAATTTGTTCCTCTGATTGAACGATGCTCTCCCGGCCCATTCATCGAACTGTTTGCCCGAGGCGACCGAGACGGCTGGGATATGTGGGGCAATCAAGCCACCGCAGATTACGAACCTACTTGGAACACCTATTCCAACCACACGAGCGCTTCCATCCCAAAAGAAGCGCATAAACCCACAAGGAGTACCAATCAAATCGTTTTGAAAGGTGACTAAGGAGAAATTTCACCATGAAAGCACTTGTTTTATCCAGCGGCGGCGTGGATTCCACCACCGCTTTGGGGCTTGCCGTCCACCAATACGGGGCGGAAAATGTGATTGCCCTCTCTGTTTCCTATGGTCAAAAGCATGACAAAGAGATTCAGGCCGCCATCTCCGTGGCCAAGCATTACGGCGTGGAGCAGCTCTTCCTCGACCTGAGCAAAATTTTCCAGTATAGCAACTGTTCCCTGCTCAAGCAGTCCACCGACGACATCCCCGAGGAGAGCTACGCCCAGCAGATTCAGGAAACCGGTGGTCAGAAGCCCGTCAGCACCTATGTGCCCTTCCGCAACGGCCTGTTCCTCTCCTCCGCCGCCAGCATTGCTTTGTCCCGTGACTGTGGCGTAATTTACTACGGCGCTCACGCCGACGATTCCGCCGGATGTGCCTATCCCGACTGTTCTCCCGCCTTCCACAACGCCATGAACACCGCCGTTTGGGAGGGCTCCGGCTATCAGCTCCGCATTGAAGCCCCCTTTGTCCAGATGACCAAGGCCGACGTGGTGAAGCTGGGCTTAGAGCTGGGCGTTCCCTATGAACTGACCTGGAGCTGCTACGAGGGAGGAGAAACGCCTTGCGGCAAGTGCGGCACCTGCATCGACCGAGCCAAAGCATTTGCCCTCAACGGCATTTCAGACCCTGCCCTCAAAGGAGCTTCTGTATGAGACATTTATTCATCATCAACCCCGCCGCAGGCAAACAGACGGAAAAGACCCTCGCCCACCGTCAGGGGCAAATCAAAGCCGTGATGGAGGCCCGCAAGGAGCCGTATCACATCGAGTTCACCGAAGCGCCCGGCCACGCCGAGGAGCTGGCTCGGCTTTACTGCGACAACTATATTGAACCGCTCCGCATTTACATCTGCGGCGGTGACGGAACTCTCAATGAGGTGGTCAACGGTGCGGCAGGCTACGACCACGCCGCTATTACCGTCATTCCCAGCGGCTCCGGCAACGACTTCATCAAGCTCTTCGGCTCCGCTGTCCCTCGTTTTCAGGATATCGCTCAGTTGGCCGACGGCAGCGACTGTTATTTTGACCTGATTGACTGCAATGGTCGCCTGGGAATCAACATCGGTTCCATCGGCCTGGACAGCCGGGTGGGGCTGGGCATGATGCAATTCAAACACCTTCCCCTTGTCTCCGGCAACGCCGCTTATCTGTTAAGCACCGTCACCAACACCATCAAGGGCGTTCACAAGCCCTATCACATTGAGTTGGACGGACGGGAGATGGACGAACGCTTCACCCTCATTTCCGCCTGCAACGGCAGGTGGTATGGCGGCTCCTTCTGCCCCGTTCCCGACGCCATGCCCAATGACGGCCTGCTGGATTTCGTGATTGTGAAAAAGGTCAGCCGTCTGCGGGTGGCCTCCATGGTGCAGCACTACGCCAAGGGCGAGGGCAAGCTCTTCCCCGAGTTCATCAACATCATGCAGGGGCGCTCCCTCACCGTGGTCTCGGACGAGGAGACCGCTGCCCAGCTCGACGGCGAGGCCATTCTGGGCAAGCGCTTCACCTTCCGTATTTCCGACAAAAAAATGCGCTTTTTCTATCCCAAGGGGGCCACGTTCCTGCCCTCGGTGGTGGTGAAAAGCGACGTACAGGAGCTTTAAAGCAACACCACCCCCAAAAACAACCCATTCGCCAAGAGAAGGAGCATCCAATGAGAGAACAGGAAAATTTGACTCTTTTGGGCAACCAGAACACCAAATACCGCTCTGATTACGCCCCCGACGTGCTGGAAACCTTCGTCAACAAGCACCCCGGCAACGACTATTTTGTAAAATTCAACTGCCCCGAGTTCACCAGCCTCTGTCCCATCACCGGCCAGCCGGATTTCGCCACCATTACCATCTCTTACGTTCCAGACGTGAAGATGGTGGAAAGCAAGAGCCTCAAGCTCTATCTGTTTTCCTTCCGCAACCACGGCGATTTCCACGAGGATTGTGTGAATATCATCATGAAAGACCTCATCCAGCTCATGGATCCCAAATACATCGAGGTTTGGGGCAAGTTTACCCCCCGTGGCGGCATCTCCATTGACCCCTACTGCAACTACGGCAGACCCGGAACCCGCTGGGAAGAGGTTGCTTGGAACCGCATGGCCAACCACGACCTGTATCCCGAGAAAATCGACAACCGCTGAGGAGGCGTGTGGGGAAACAGAAGCCCCCATTTTGCTCAAAAAACATCCGCTCTTTCCTGCGTTATACGGGAAACAGCGGATGTTTTTTATCACTGCAAACACAACACTTGCAGAATGATTTTGACTCCTATGCCCATCAGCACCAGCCCTCCCAATACACTGGCCCACTGGTGAAAGCACTTTCCTACGCTGCATCCCAACAGACTGCCCGCCGCCGACAGAACAAAGGCCGTTCCGCCGATGACCGCCGCCGCCGTCCACAGTCCCACGTCCAGGAACGCCACCGATACCCCCACCGCCAAGGCATCCAGGCTGGTGGCCACCGCCAGCAGTGCAATGGACTTGGTTTCCAGGCTGTAGCTGGTTCGGCTGTCCTCGGTGGGGGACAGGGCACTGAGCACCATCCGCCCGCCCAGATACAGCAGCAGCCCAAAGGCCGCCACCGCTCCCAAGCGGGTGAAGTGTTGGTTCAGCTCACTGCCCGCCAGTCCGCCCAGCGCCGTCATGCCGCCCTGAAATCCGCCAAACCAAACCCCCAGCCGCAGAGCGTCCCGGAACCGGAGGCCGGGGTTTGCAACGCCGCAGCAAATGGCGGCAGCCGTGGCATCCACCGCCAGACTCAGCGCAATCAAACAGATTGAAAACACAACATCACCTCGAAACAGCCTATGCCGCAGAGGGGGCGGGCAGAACCCAACCTGTTTTTTATCGGGATACTTGTGTCGTTTTCTCAGAGATTTTCTGGTTAAATTGTAAACTTTATGTAAGAAAATTGTAAACTTTGACCATAATATCTTGACTTTTTGGTCACAGATTGTTATCCTCACAGTGTGTTATTTTTTTCCGTGCATCTTTTTCCCTCTCGTTTGGAGAACCATTATGAACAATATGAACGAACAGCTGATGCTCTCGCTGAACACCGCTTACCGCACCCTGCGCCACCGCAGCGTCAGAGAAAGCTTGAATCAGGCTGGTATCCCCTCCACTTCTTTCACTCCTATCCAGAAAGGCATTCCTATGGATCGAAGAAAACTCTCTCAGCTGAAAGAACAATATGCCGTTTTGCAGCGTGAAAACGTCATCCGTGAACTGGCCGCCATCGTGAAAAGTCAAGAGGGCAGCACCGCCACCTCCTCCAACCAGGTCAGCGAAAAGCGCCTGATGAGCTACGCCAAGCTCAACCCCGAAGGCATCGCCGAGGCCATCACCAAGCTGGAACGGGATGGCTTCCTCTCCCGCACCAGAAGCAGAACCGACCGCAGAGAGATGATGCTCTCCCTGACCGCCAAGGGCTGGGCCAGAGCCGACGAGCTGAAAAAAATCAAGGACCGTCAGAACGAGGAATTTCTCAAGCCCCTGACCGCCGAGGAAAAGGCCACCCTCATTCAACTGCTGGAAAAACTGAACATCGCCGAGGAAATGGGCTTCGGGGTGTAACAACCAACCGAAACAAACCAAACAAGCGACGTACCGCTGCTGATTGCAAACGGAACGTCGCTTTCACGTTTCTGCTTTTTCCGGCATAGGATACCCTGCGGAAGGTCACATAAGCTCCCCTTTCCGCAGGAGGTGATGGTAAAATGGGACAGATTTGTTCCCTGTTCTTCCTGATTTTGACCGCCAACGCCGACACCCTGCTTTTGGCGGCGGGCTGGGCTCTGCGGCGCAGGCAGCAGACGGCATCGGCCTCCCTGCTGCTGGCCGGTTCCACATCCGTGCTGACGGCGCTTTCTCTGTGGGTGGGGCAGCAGACGGCATTTTTCTTTCCGGCAGAAGCGGCCAAAACCGCCGCCGCTGGTTTGCTGACAGGGCTGGGGCTGTGGGTGTTGGTGCGCTCCTTCCGGGAGCAGCCCGCCGAACCGGTCACGCAGCCCATGACCCCGGCAGAAACCCTGCTGCTGGGCGGCGTGCTGGCCGTCAACAACATGGGAATGGGGCTTGCGGCGGGTCTGGCGGGGATGCCCCCGCTTTGGGCCGGAACAATTAACTTTTTCGCTTCGCTGCTCTGCCTGCGGCTGGGGGCGGTTTTGGGCACATACAGCCTGGGCACGGCGTTGGGGCGCTGGGCAGACGCTGTTTCCGGCGTAACGCTGATGGCGCTGGGGGCAGCGGCCAAGCTGATATAAAAGGACAAAGGAGAGGCTCTTTGTTTCTGGGCGCCTATCCGTAAAGAAAGAGCGGTGTTGCCCTAGAGCAAAACCCTCACTTGAGCTTGATTTTCACGCCGGGCTTTCCCTGCTTGCGAGCCTGGGCGTTGGCCTCTCGGACGGGAAGCTTTTTTCCGGTTTTGGGGTCGAGGACATAGGTGTTATCCAGCTGGCCACGGAGGGAGGCACGGACGGCGGCAATGTATTCCTGACGGAGAGCGGCCTGCTCGGTTTTTTCCGCTTCGGTGAGGGCACGAACCTTGGAGGCACGAGCCAGCTCATTGATGCGGGCGATTTTTTCTTCAGTGATGGACATGGTGGTGTTTCCTTTCGGGAGAATGGGGGATGGTGGAGCCAAAGGGCTTGGCTGGCTCAACCTGCGGTCACTTTTTCGAAATCTTCCTGAGAGAGCTTCATGAGGTCGTCTACGGTGACGGTTTCCAGGGCGGCCACTCGGTCGGACTGAGCGGAAACCATCTGCTCAAAGAGGTTTCGCACATCACGGCCATTGCCGAAATTTTCCGTTCGGAATTCATAGAGGTCATGGAAGAAAGCGGGCAAAACCTCTTTCAAAGCGTCCTCCGGCTCATAGCCGTTCTTCTTGCACTGGCCGAGGAAGATTTCCAGCAGCTCGGGGCCTTTGTAGTCCTCAAAGAAGAAATACTTGTTGAAGCGGGATTCCAAACCGGGGTTGGAACCGAGGAATTTCATCATGGGGCCTTGATAGCCCGCCACGATGACCACCAGCTCGTCACGGTGGTCTTCCATGGCCTTGAGGATGGTGTCAATGGCCTCATGACCAAAGTCGTTGCCCTCGCCCGCCAGAGAATAGGCTTCGTCAATGAAGAGCACGCCGCCCATAGCGGACTGAATGACCTGTTGGGTCTGGATGGCGGTTTGTCCCACATATCCGGCGACCAGGCCGGAGCGATCCACCTCCACGAGCTGTCCCTTGGGCAGCACGCCGATGGCACGGTACAGACCGGCCAGCAGCCGAGCCACGGTGGTTTTGCCGGTGCCGGGGTTGCCCATAAAGACCAGGTGCAGGCTCATGGGGGGCACGGGCAGGCCGTTTTCCTTGCGGAGCTTGCGAACTTTGATGAGGTTGATGAGGCTGCGGACATCCTGCTTGACCTTTTCCAGGCCGCAGAGTGCGTCCAATTGAGCCAGCAGCTCTTCCTGTGTGGGCTGGTTGTCCGCTTGGGCGGGTTCAGCGGGGGCGGCTGCCTGCTCCTTGGTCTCCGTGGCGGCATTGCCGGCGGGTGGGATCTGATTGGGATGGGCAGGGGCGGCGGGCTTGACACCACCGGCGGACAAGCGCTCCAGATAGCTTTGACACTGGGCAATGTAATTGGCCTCCGCCTGGGAAACATCGTTGTCAATGCCAGCAAACAGGGTCAAAATCAGCGAGCACAGCTCAATAAAACGGCTGGTTTTGTTGGATTTGGTGTCCCGGTCGGCTCGCTGCAAGGCTCGGAAGAAGCCTGGCTCCTGAAAAGGAGGAGCGTCCTCCACGGCGATGGCAAGTTCCATCATCAGCGGTCTGGCCGGGAGATGGCCGGGGGAGCAGATGGCGGCGTAGGCATCCATGTGGTCTTCGGTGACGGGGCCGCCCACCGACCACACGCCCAGCACGCAGCGGCGGAAATAAGCGTCTACTTCTTGATTGAAGTCCAGCTTGAGGGTGGGGTCGCCCAGCAGACGACCAAAGGCTCGCAGACCCTCTTGGTATTTTTTAGCCAATTTTGTGGCGGTATCTTTTGACATAAAGCCTCCCAGTTCGATGAAGGTGGAGTGTGGAGGGGAATTAACCGAGCGGGTTTCCGTTCGGGTCGAGGTGCTTCCAGTGTTGGACGAAATCGGGCACGATTTCCAGATGAGCCTCGTTTTGGTAGCGAAGATAAAGCTCTTTGGCGAAGGCGGCTCGTTGTTTGCTGGCGCTGCGGCGGAGGAAGCGGGGGTCTAGGTCCCAAATACGAACCCGATCCAGGCCGTCGGAGTCCTTGAGCAGCTCGGCAATGACCATTCCACGGGAGAAATCCGCCAGATGATAGCCTTCTACCGTCTTTTTTAACACGTTGTCGCTGCGGGAGTGGGCATCCACTGCCGCTTGAACGGTTTTCAGCGCTTCCCCGGTGAGGCCGGTCAGCCGGTGGAGCTGCTGGGCGGAGCGGTGGCCGTGAAGGTCGTCTAAGCTGTCGTCGATGCGCCCCACGTCGTGGTAACAACAGGCCAAAAACAGCAAACGGGTGTCCTCCAAGGAAAGCGGCTCCTCCATGGCGCAGAACGCACCGTGAAGCAACGTCCGTTCGATGTGGCCGGGGCCGTGAATGCGGCTGTCAAAGAGGGCATCGTAATTCAAAGCGTTCAGGGTGGAGAGAAACAGGCCATAGCCCGCCCACGCCCGCAGGCGCTCCACCTGCGCTTGATAGGCTCCCAAATCGTTTCGGTTCAGAAGTCGAAGCAGTATACATTCTTTCATGTGGCACACCTCCTGCTGCGCAAAGTCCATTCTATCCCCTATTATAAGCCCAATTTGCGGAAAGTGTAAAGGAAAATTTCACAAACCGGGAACGAAAGGGGAAGTGCATCTCCCGCCCTTGAAAAATCACCGCCCAAGCGTTACGCTGCTGGCCGAGGGAACTTTTACCTTCTACAAACTGGGATAAAACGCCCCCATCTCCGGTATAATAGAAAACGGAGGTAATGCAAATGATCGTATGTACTGTGAACACGAGGATGGAAATCCATCATCGGCTCAACGACCTGGACGGCCTCTGCTTGGTACAGGTTCAAAGGGAGGACGGCAGTATTTTAGCTGCGGCAGACCTCCTGGGAGCCAAGCCCGGAGATCATGTGGCGGTTTGTCAGGGAGAAGCCGCCCAGTGTGTTCTGGGCAGACGCTGCCCCATTGATGCCGCTATCATCGCTGTTTTCTCCATTCCACACAGATAAAAAAGAAAGCTCTTGCTGTCAACGCAGCAGGAGCTTTTTTGCGGGAGAGACGGTCAACGCTGAGGATTATCCCACATCGTCTGAGCGGAAGCAGCGGTAGGGCAGCACGCCGCTCAATTCGGTGAGAATCTGGCGGCTGATTTCCTCCGGCGGCAGAGGGGCGGGCGCACGGAATTGGTTCCAGGTTCCACTCTGGAGCAACGGCAGAGAAAGCGCCACTTGGGTTCCCTTCTTGCGGGGGGAGACGACCAGCCGCCCGCTGTACAGGGTGGCGATGCGCTGGCACAGGAGCAGACCCAAACCAAATCCGGCGGAGCTGTACTCCAGGTTCCGCTGTTCCGGGGAGAAGAGGGAGGAATACACCTGGCCGGAAATGCCGCTTCCGTTGTCGGAGAGGGTCAAAACGGCGTAACCGCTCCGCTTTTGCAGCTTCATGGTGACATCGCCCCCGGCGTGAAAGGCGTTGGCGACGAGCTGATACACCAGCTTCCGCATCAGCTCCTCATTGGCCGCCACGAAAAGATCCTCCTTTGGGGGGACGTAGGAGAAGGTGTGCCCGGCCTCTTCACTCAGCGGCGTCAGCAGCAAGGTCAAATCCTGCCCCAGACGGGTCAGATTCAACACGGAGGGCTGATAGAGAATGCGCAGGTCATCTTCTGTCTGACCGTAAAATTCCAGCTCTTCGGTCAGGCGCAAAAGCTGATAAAGGCTCTGATTCTGGCAGGCAATCCACCGTTCATTCTGCTTCTGCCAGAGCTCGCCCAGGCTGTTTTGCAGACCCTCGGCGGAGATGGTCAGGGTGGAAAGGCGCATCCGCAGCTGTGTGGCCAGGTGCGCCATGCGGCGGTGGTCAACCGGCTCGGCGGGGGTGAAGAGACAGACCGTTCCCGCCTTCTGCTTGCGCATGAGCAGGCTCCAGCGGCGGCCAGAGACGGTTACTTCGGTCACGCAGTCGCTCTCCCCTTCCGGCAGGACATCGGGGACGGGGCCGCCGTCGGTAAGGGGGGTATCAGTCTGGGCGAAAAGGGCCTGCGCCGCAGCGTTAAAATAAAAAAGAGTCCCGTTCTGTACCAGCATGGCTGGCTGGGAAAGGCTGTCGAACCAGTGGTTTCCCGAGAGGGTGAAATTTTGCATAAGGACCTCCAGGCAATGCGCATCTTTGTTTCTCTGCGTAGAAGAGCGCAGCGCTGTCAAGCGGAGAAATCGTCAGGGATAGTCTTCCCCGACCATAGCCACTATACCAAAAAAATCAGCATCTCACAAGGGGGCTTTGCCGAATTATGTCGAAAAAGAGGGGGTAAAAATCGTGAAAAAAATCACAATGTTCCCCTTTTCTTTCCCGCCGCCTTGCGGTATAATAGCGATAAGGAAGGGGCTTTGACCCCCTATATAGTCTATCCTATGACGCCGTGGCTGTTGGTGTCACCGGAAGACCCTCCCTGTCTCCAACTGCGGAACGTCCGCATCACCATCATACATCAAAACAAAATGAAGAGGTGCAGAAATCATGATTAACAATTTTGAGGGTTTGATCTCCAAGGTCAAAGAGGTCGAAAAGAAAAAAGTCGCCGTTGCTGTGGCACAGGATGACGCCGTTCTGGAAGCGGTCGCCGCTGCCCGTGACCAGGGCATTGCAGATGCCATCCTGGTGGGCGACAAGGCCCAGATTGAGGCCATTGCCGCTGAAATCAACGTCGATCTGACCGGCTTTGAGATCATTGACGAGCCTGATAACCAGAAGGCCGCTCTGACCGCTGTCAAGCTGGCTCATGACGGCGTGGCTGATATGTACATGAAGGGTCTGATTGACACCAAGAGCTTCCTCAAGAGCATCCTCAACAAGGAAGTGGGTCTGCGTACCGGCAAGCCCCTGTCCCATGTGGCCGTGTTCGAGGTGGAGGGCATCCAGCAGCTGCTGTTCCTCACCGACGTGGCCTTCATGACCTATCCCACCCTGGAGGACAAAAAGCACATCATCGAGAACACCGTTGAGGTCGCTCATGCCTGCGGCCTGGAGTGCCCCAAGGTGGCTCCTCTGGCTGCCGTCGAGGTGGTCAACCCCAAGATGCCCGCCACCGTGGACGCTGACGAGCTGCGCAAGATGAACCAGGCCGGCGAAATCACCGGCTGCATCGTGGATGGCCCCCTCTCCATGGATCTGGCCATTGACCCCGAGGCTGCCCGCCACAAGGGTGCCACCGATCGCCCCTGCGCTGGCTGCGCTGACATTCTGCTCTTCCCCGATATCCACGCTGGCAACCTGGTTTATAAGACCCTGGTTCACACCGCCAAGGTGGAGAACGGCTGCATCCTGACCGGTACCAAGGTTCCCGCTATCCTGACCAGCCGTTCCGATAGCTTCAAGACCAAGGTCAATTCCATTGCTCTGGCCGCCGTCGTCGCCGAGGGCATGAAGAAGTAAGAAAAAGGGAACGTTCCCCCCTGATTTGCCTTTTTTTCGTGGTGTTCGTATCAAAGTGGGTTGGTGTGTTTTTCACCCCTCCGTCACGGCTTACGCCGTGCCTGTTAGGGGAGGCATTTTCCCCACTAGACAAACGGAAAAGGGGAAAGTTGGCTCCCCTAGCAGGGGAGCTGTCAGCGAAGCTGACTGAGGGGTGATTCCAATAGATAACAACCCACTTTCTTGCTATCACCTTTTTCGTATATTTCAGTGTATAAGGAGAAAAAATCATGTCTATCAAGAGCCTTATTATCAATCCCGGCTCCACCTCCACCAAGATCGGCGTGTTCGAGGATGAGGTGATGCTGTATGACCAGACCCTGCGTCATTCCACCGAGGAGATTTCTCAGTACGCTTCCATCATCGACCAGAAGGATTTCCGCAAGGATATCATTGTCAACTTCCTCAAGGACAAGGGCGAGGATCTGAACTCCTTTAACGTGATTGTGGGTCGTGGCGGTCTGCTCAAGCCCATTCCCGGCGGCACCTACGCCGTCACGGACGAGCTGCTGGCCGACCTCAAAACCGGCGTTCAGGGTCAGCACGCCTCCAACCTGGGCGGCATCCTGGCTCGTGAGATTGGCGACGAAATCGGCGTTCCCTCCTTCATCGTGGATCCCGTTGTTGTCGATGAGCTGACCCCTGTTGCTCGCATCTCCGGTATGCCCGAGCTGCCCCGCCGCTCCATCTTCCACGCTCTGAACCAGAAGGCCGTGGCTCGCCGCTATGCCAAGGAGCAGGGCGTTGCTTACGAAGACCTGAACCTGATTGTCATCCACATGGGCGGCGGTGTTTCCGTTGGCGCTCACCAGAAGGGTCAGATTGTGGATGTCAACAACATCCTCGACGGCGAGGGCGCTTTCTCCCCCGAGCGTGCAGGTACCGTGCCTGTGGGCGACCTGATTAAGCTGTGCTTCTCCGGCAAGTATGACCAGAAGACTCTCTACAAGAAGATTTGCGGCAACGGCGGTTACAATGGCTATCTGGGCACCAACGATGCCCGTGATGTGGAAAAGCTGGCCAAGGAAGGCGACGAAAAGGCACAGGTCGTGCTCGACGCTTTCTATTATCAGCTGGCTAAGGACGCTGGCGCTATGGCCGCTGTGCTCTGCGGCAAGGTGGATCAGATCATCCTGACCGGCGGCATTGCTTACTCCCCCCTGAGCCGTCAGAAGCTGGAAGAGCATCTGGGCTGGATTGCTCCCTTCACTGTCTATCCCGGCGAGGATGAGCTGCTGGCTCTGACTCAGGGCGCTCTGCGTGTCATGAACGGCGAAGAGGAAGCAAAGAAGTATTAAGGCAGAAGAAAGCGGCGGCTTCGCTGTATCTTCCGTTTTTCAGGTCTGGAACGTACCTCGTTCATTGGGATGCGTTCCAGATTTTTTTGTTGCCGGGAGGAATAAACTGTCTACGAACTCAGACGGCATAATCAGAGTATATCCGTCAAGCTTCGAGTTGTAAAGAAAAATCGTTCGACAAATTTCGTATACGAACGCAGACAAAAATGCTGAAAATGTCGTTGTACGCCGACTAGCTGGAATGAGTATTCTCATAAAATGAAGGTTATCATAAAGAAAAAGGATGACCTCCATGGAATATAACCAGAGTATCTGCGGAAAAGTGATTAGAAATCAGAGAAAAAAGCGCAAAATCTCACAGGAAGTTTTCAGCGGTTTTGCGGTGATGGCACGTTCTCATGTATCGGAAGTAGAAAACGGAAAGCGCAATTTGCAGTTGGATACCTTCTGGAAAATCGCTCAGGCGCTGGATATGAAGCCCAGCGAGCTGTTGGCTCTGGTTGAGGAAGAAATCCAAAAAGAAAAATAACGCTTGTGACAGTGCGCCTTGCTGTGTCCCGTCGGTCATGCGCTTCAAACAACAAGAAAAGGTCTGGAAAGCAACAAAGCCTTCCAGACCTGTTTTTTTATTGATTCAGCGATTTATAAGCCAATTCTGACCATTAGATGTGCTCAATCAGGGAAACGCCGTCCATCTCGGCGGGCTTCTCCAGACCCATCAGCTCCAGCATGGTGGGAGCGATATCAGCCAGACGGCCATCCTTCAGCTTCACGTCAGCGCCCACGATGCAGAAGGGCACCAGGTTGGTGGTGTGAGCGGTGTAGGGCTTCACGCCGTCGTCCTGGAGCATACGCTCTGCGTTGCCGTGGTCAGCGGTGATGAGGGAAACGCCGCCCATCTTGGTGGTGGCGGCCACAACATCGGCTACGCACTGGTCAACGGTTGCCACAGCCTTGGAAGCTGCGTCGTAGAAGCCGGTGTGACCAACCATGTCGCAGTTGGCGAAGTTCAGAATCACCACGTCATACTTGCCGGAGAGGATGCGCTCCACGCAGTTATCACGGACTTCATAAGCGCTCATCTCGGGCTTGAGGTCGTAGGTAGCAACCTTGGGGGAAGCGACCAGGCAGCGATCCTCACCGGGGAAGACCTTCTCCACGCCGCCGTTGAAGAAGAAGGTGACGTGAGCGTACTTCTCGGTCTCGGCAATGCGCAGCTGAGTCAGACCCAGGTCAGAGATGTACTCGCCGAAGATCTTGGTCAGCTTCTCCTTGGGATAAGCAATGACCACGTTGGGCATGGTTGCATCATAGGAGGTGGTGCAAACATAGTTGACGTGGAAGAAGCCCTTCTTGCGCTCGAAGCCTGCGAAGTTGGGATCCACGAAGGTGCGGGTGATTTCACGGGCACGGTCAGGGCGGAAGTTCATGAAGATGATGGAATCGCCCTCGCCGATTTCTGCATTTTCAGCGGTGATGACAGGTACGACGAACTCATCGGTCACGCCTGCGTCATAGCTGGCCTGCATAGCGCCCACGGGGTCGTCAATGAAGCGAGCATCGCTGATGCCGTAAACCATGGCCTTGTAGGAGCGCTCCACACGATCCCAGTTGGTGTCACGGTCCATGGCGTAGTAACGGCCAGAGATGGTGGCAATCTTTGCGCCGTACAGGTCGCAGGTCTCCTTCATCTCAGCCACAAAGCCCTTGCCGGAGGTGGGGGGCACGTCACGCCCATCCATGAAGCAGTGGACAAACACCTTGGGGCAGCCCAGCTCAGTGGCCATCTTGACGGCAGCCTTGATGTGGTCGATGTGGGAGTGAACGCCGCCGTTGGACATCAGGCCATAGATATGGACAGCGGTACCGGCTTCCTTAGCGGCCAGCATAGCGTCCTTATAGGCCTTGTTCTCAAAGAAGGTGCCTTCCTGGATGGCCTTGGTGATCTTGGGCAGGTCCTGGAAGACGACACGGCCAGCGCCGATGTTGGTGTGACCCACCTCGGAGTTACCCATCTGGCCGTCAGGCAGACCGACATCCAGACCGGAGGCGGACAGCTTGGAGCAGGGGTTCTCAGCGAAGATTTTGTCCAGGTTGGGCTTGGGGGTATTGGCCACGGCGTTGCCGTTGAGCTGATCGGTCAGGCCGTAGCCGTCCATGATGATGAGGGTAGTAGGAGTTTTCATGGTAGTCCTCTTTTCAGATCATTTCAGAAAACCCGACGGAGAGACTCCGCCGGGCGTAAATAGGAAACTTGACAGGAAATTACTCCTGGTTAGCAGCGTTGATGATGGTGGTCAGCTTGGTGGGAACCAGGGAAGCGCCGCCGATCAGGCCGCCGTCCACGTCGGGCTGAGCCAGCAGCTCCTCAGCGTTGGCATCGTTCATGGAGCCGCCGTACAGAATGGTCACGGAGCGAGCAACACGAGCGCCATACAGCTTGCGGATGACGGTACGGATCTCCTCGTTGACCTCGTTAGCCTGCTCGGAGGTAGCGGTCTTGCCGGTGCCGATGGCCCACAGGGGCTCGTAAGCGATGACGACGTGACGCATCTTCTCAGCGGGGATGCCAGCCAGAGCGGTCTTGACCTGGAGGTCGATCAGCTCCTTGGTGACGCCCAGCTCACGCTGCTCCAGGGACTCGCCCACGCAGATGATGGGATACAGACCAGCCTCAACAGCGGCCAGAGCCTTCTTGTTGACGATCAGGTCGTCATCATTCCAGTACTGACGGCGCTCGGAGTGGCCGATGACGACGTACTTCACGCCCAGATCCTTCAGCATAGCGGCAGAGACTTCGCCGGTGTATGCGCCCTTTTCGTGCTCGGAGACGTTCTCAGCACCGATCATCACACGGGTGTCCTTGAAAGCCTTCTGAGCGGCGGGGATGTTGACATAGGGGACGCAGATCAGCACGTCGCACCACTTAGCCTTGGGCAGCATGGTCTTCAGCTCGTCAGCAAAAGCCTTGGTCTCGGAAGCGGTCTTGTTCATCTTCCAGTTGCCAGCGATGATGGTCTTACGATATCTTCTGTTCATAGTTGATAACCTCTTTCTTGTGCGGAATTGCACGATATTTGGTATATTGACGGGGAAAACCTTCCCCACCCCCGAAAAAAGCCAACAGAAAGGCACTTTATCAGGGACAGAAAAAGGGGAACGGATGGAACCGATGGCAGCCGTTCTCCTGTAACTGTGCAAAGTAAGAGCCGAGCAAGCGGCGCACCGCTTCTTGACGGATGGGCTCTAAATAAAAACTTCCCGAGAGGGAGCGGGCAAAAATACCGCATCCCTCTGTCACGGGTTCGCCGCTCCGCCCCCACCGTTTGGAGGGCGGAACAGCGTTTTGGGGTAAGCGATGATGGAAGAGCGGGGAATCAAGGTTGCGCCTGCGGCGCTTTCTTGCATTGCCGCTCAAAATGTGCCACTGGCACATTTTCTGGACAAATTATTTGTCGAGCAGAGCAGGGAATTAAGGTTGCGCCTGCGGCGCTTTCTCGCATCGCTGCTCCAAACGTGCCACAGGCACGTTTGCTCGACAATTACTTGTCGAGGAGAGCAGCGACACCGGGGAGTTCCTTGCCTTCCATGAATTCGAGGGAAGCGCCGCCGCCGGTGGAGATGTGGGTCATCTTGTCGGCATAGCCCAGCTGCTGGACAGCTGCTGCGGAGTCGCCGCCGCCGATGATGGTGATAGCGTCGGTGTTGGACAGAGCCTCAGCCACAGCCTTGGTGCCGACAGCGAACTTATCGAACTCGAAAACGCCCATGGGGCCGTTCCAAATGACGGTACCAGCGCCGGAAACAGCGTCGCAATAAGCCTTGGTGGTCTCGGGACCGATGTCCAGACCCTGCCAGCCAGCGGGGATAGCGGTGGTAGCGACGACCTGAGCGTCAGCGTCGGGAGCAAAAGCGTTAGCAGCCACGGTGTCGGTGGGCAGCATCAGCTTGTCGCCGGCCTTAGCCATCATTTCCTTAGCGTAGTCGATCCAATCCTTCTCCAGCAGGGAGTCACCGACCTCACCGCCCTGAGCGACTGCGAAGGTGTAAGCCATGCCGCCGCCGATGATGACCTTATCAGCGATTTCGAGCAGGTTGTTGATAACGCCGATCTTGGAGGAGACCTTGGAGCCGCCCAGGATAGCGACCAGAGGACGCTTGGGAGCAGCCAGAGCGCCGCCGATGATCTCCAGCTCCTTCTGGATCAGGAAGCCGGACACTGCGGGCAGGTAAGCAGCCACGCCAGCGGTGGAAGCGTGAGCACGATGGACAGTGCCGAATGCGTCAGAGACATAAACGCCGTCAGCGCCAGCCAGGTCAGCCAGAGCCTTTGCGAACTCGGGGTTGTTCTTGGTCTCGCCCTTGTCATAGCGCAGGTTCTCCAGCAGCAGCAGCTCGCCGGACTTCAGAGCAGCGGCCTTAGCCTGAGCATCCTCACCGACGATATCAGCGGCCAGGATGACATCCTTGCCCAGCAGCTCGGACAGACGAGCGGCGACGGGCTTCATGCTCAGCTCGGGCTTCCACTCGCCCTTGGGCTTACCCATATGGGAGCAAGCGATCACGGCAGCGCCCTGCTCCAGCAGATACTGGATGGTGGGCAGAGCAGCACGGATACGCTTGTCGTCGGTGATGACGCCGGAGCCGTCCTTAGCCATGGGGACGTTGAAGTCGCAGCGCAGCAGAACCTTCTTGCCAGCGACGTCGATGTCGGTGACGGTTTTCTTGTTGTAATTCATGTGAAATTACTCCTTTCCATTTTGCCTTTTTGCCATTGAGACTTGAGAAAAGTTCTTCTTTATAAATAAGCCATAAGGCGTATTCAACCTGATTGGGACTGTGCGGGGAAGAGAAGCAGAAGGGAGTCTGCTTTCTGCGATGCTGTGTGTGGGGCGGCTCACGGGGTGACGTTCCCGCCCATTGCGCCCACGCCGGTGAGTCCTGGGAAGTCGTTCTGCCGCAGCGCCTCGTAGACGAGGACGGCGACGGAATTGGACAGGTTCAGACAACGTACATTGGGCAGCATAGGGATGCGGACGCAGCGGTCATAGTGCTCCATGCGGAAAGCCTCCGGCAGACCGGCGGTCTCCTTGCCGAAGAAGAGCCAGCAGTCGGGAGAATAGGCGGCTTCCGTGTAGCCGTGGGGAGCCTTGGTGGTGGCGAGCCAAAGGTTTTGTTTGGCTTCGGGGTGTTGGGTGAAGAGGTCGTCTAAGCTCTGGTACTCGGTGACGTTCACCTTGTCCCAATAGTCCAGACCGGCACGGCGCACCCATTTTTCGGAGATCTCAAAGCCCATGGGATGGATGAGATGGAGGCTGCAACCGGTGACGGCGCAGGTGCGGGCGATGTTTCCGGTGTTCTGGGGGATCTCCGGCTCGACCAATACGATATGCGGCAAAATCTCACATCCTCTTTTTTTCTGCTCTCATTCTATTCTATTTTTACCGGAAAATCAACAGTAAATCAGCAGTTTTTTGATATTTTTCAGGATTTTTTTCGTGTTACTTCCGGTCTAAAGTCGTCAACAGAGCAAAATTAACAAATTTTTATTCAAAAAATTGTAGAAACTTGCCAATTGACAAAAATAGGAACGGAAGAATTTGGGATTGAAAGTAGGACTCCGCCTCTGTCAAGCGGGATTACTTCTCACCATTTTCGTTCTTTTGCTCTTCCAGTTCAGAGATGTATTTATATACGGTATACCGTGAAACGCCCAGCCGCTGGGCCACATAGGGCACTGCCTTTTGGAAGGAGAAGGCGTTTTGCTGGCGCAGGAGGGCGATGATTTTTACTCGGTCGGCCTTGGTCAGGGCGCTGATGGGTTTGCCCACGGCGGCCAGGCATTCCTCAAAGATGGTGCCCAGGCTGGAGTCACCGCTCGACCACAGAGCGGATTTCAGGTCAGCGTCAGCGCTCATCAAATCAACCAAAATCTTGTTGGCGAAGACCAGAGAGGAATAATCAAAATTGATGCCCAAGGCGAGGTTATAGTCCTCCCCAATCATGTGGAAGGTGGAGGATTTAATCTGCTTGCCGGAGGGGGTGGAGGCGTAAAGGTTTACGAAGTCGGCGCGGAGAGCGTCCTCGTCCAGCTCGGCTCCGTTGCCCAGGATGTCCATGGTGGAACCAACGGTTCTTCCTGAGACATGGCCGTTATAAATGCTGAGGATGGGGTGGGTGGGGATGCTCATGTCATGGACCAGCGTTTCGCAGCTGCTGCCGAAGGTCTCGGCAATGCCACGGGCGGTTCGATCCAAAAATTCAAGGGCTTCTTCTCGGTTCATGTATCTGTGCTCCTTTTCGGTGAATCCCGAACAGAATGATAGAATTATTTTAGTATGACGGACACAATTTGTCAATTAAAAAAGCACGACACTTGTATAGACACATTTTTTCCTGTCCATACTTGACCCAAACAGGCAGCAGGAGGAAGCTATGGGACTCTTTGGAGAACAACCACCGGAAATCCCCTTTCATGCGGAAAAAAAGCCGGAATTTACCGGAACCTTGAACCGAGACAACCTGAAAGCGGTGTTCAGCGGGTGCGTGGATTACATGGAACGGCAGGTGTGCTCCGCCGTGACGGGGGAGCGGTTTGACTTGTGCTGGGTTGACGGAATGGTTCGGGGGGAACGCCTCAATGACTATGTGATTCACCCGCTCTGCACCGTCGCCCTGCCTCGCACGACGCAGGCCAAGGCCGCCGTATTGGCGAGCGGAACGTGGAATTTGAGCGTGCAGGAGCGTACCACCTTGGATGAGGTGGTGCAGGATCTGGTGATTGGCTTTGCCGCCCTCTTCTGTGAGGACGGCGTGCTCACCTGCGGCGTGGCCACGGAGGAGAAACGGGGCATCAGTCCCCCGGAAAACGAGGTTGCCGACAAAGGCTCCAAGGATTCCTTTGTGGAAAGCCTCCGCACCAATACCAGCTTGACCCGGCGGCATCTGCGAACCCCCCATCTCCGGGTGGAGGAGTTCACCGTGGGTCGGGAGAGCCGCACCCCGGTGGATTTGATTTATCTGGATGGGCTGACCAACCAGGACTTGGTAAAGGCCATTCGGGAGAAGATTGTGGACATTGACATTGACGGTCTGCTCTCCACAGGGGATTTTGAAAGCTACGTTGCCCAGCGGAAAGGGGCGAGCTTTCCGCAGATGGTTTTCACCGAGCGGCCAGACCGCTTTTGCCGGGGACTGCTCAACGGACGGGTTGGGGTTTTGATGGAGGGCATCCCGCTGGGTGGGATTCTGCCGGGAAACCTGGCTCAGTTTGTGGAAGCACCCCAAGACCGAGAGTACCATTGGATCATTGCGTCGGCGCTGCTGCTGCTGCGCTACCTCTGTCTGCTGGCGACGTTGCTCTTACCCGCTCTCTATATTGCCATTGCCAGCTTCCACTTTGAGATGATTCCCACCAAGCTGGCGATGTCCATTATTTCCAGCAAGCAGAATGTTCCCTTTTCCACCCCCATGGAGGTGCTGATGCTGTTGGTGGCCTTTGAGATTTTGCAGGAGGCCGGTCTGCGCCTGCCCAAGACCATCGGGCAAACCGTCTCCATCATCGGCGGCCTGGTGGTGGGGCAGGCGGCGGTGGAGGCCAAGATTTTGTCTCCGGCGGTGGTCATTGTGGTGGCGGCGGCGGGCATTGCGGGGTTCACCATGCCCAATCAGGATTTTTCCAACGCCCTGCGGGTGTGGCGGTTTGTGCTGGCGGCGCTGGCTGGACTGGCCGGGCTGCTGGGCATGGTGGCGGGGGCGGCGCTGCTCATCTGCCATCTGGCGGATATGGAGAGCTTTGGAATCCCCTACCTCACCCCCTTTGCCGTGGATGCCGGGCAGCAGGTGGAAGACCACGCCGTATTCCGTCAGCCGCTCTGGAAGGGCAAGCTCCGGGAGCTTTGGCTCAGGCCGGAGAACCAACGAAGGCAGAAGTGAACGTTCTGACGGCTCAAGCGTGGAGCGGGAAGGAAAAACGGCAATTTGCTTTTAAAAAAGGACGAACCATGAAAAAACGACTCATTTCCCTGCTTTTGATGCTTTCCACGCTGTTTTTGACCTCCTGCGCTCAAACGGCGGTGCTGCCCATCGCCCGGGACATCGCCAACATCCAGCTTATGCGCACCATGGCTTTGGACAGGGGGAAGGATGGAACGGTGAAGGTGACGGTTTCCGGGGATGTGCGTCCCGGCGGGGAAGGCGGCTCGCCCCAACCGCCCATCATTCTCAAGCAGGAAGGGGCAACGGTGTTTGGTGCGGCGCTTCATATCCAAACCTACGGCGAAGGGTATGTTTCCTTTGGGCACATCAGCCAGTGTATTCTCAGCGCTGAGGCGGCCTCCTATCCAAACGCCGTTGCCGACCTGCTGGATTTTGTGGTGCGGGACTTTGAGACCCGCATCAGCACGGATTTTTACGTCACAGAGGAGGAATCCGCCGCAAAGATTGTCACCGAAACGGCCAGCGAGAACCAAAGCACCACCCAGCGCCTGGAATCCCTGCGCCGGGATTTCGGGCTGGAATCCAACGGCTGGCCGGTGACGGTGCGGGAATTTCTGCTGGACATGTCAGATAACGGCTGTGGACTGGTTCCTGTCCTGAAGCTGGAGAAAAACGACGACGGAACCACCATTGTCAGCAGTCAAATGGCCTGGTTCCAGGAGAGCAGGTTTTGGGAGACACTGACCCCGGCGCAATCCCGTGAGGCCGCCATTTTGGAGGAAAAAATGGAGAGCGGAGCGGTAGAGCTGCGCCTCCGGGATGGAACCACGGTGGGCTTGCGGCTGACCGGGGAGCGGTGCGAGTGGGAACCGGTGTGGCAGGGCGACCGCCTGACGGGGCTGAACATCCGAGTCCACCTCACGGCAGACCTGGCCGAGGAGCAGGGAAAGGCGGATTTCTACCGCAGCGAGGTGATGGACGAGACCGAGCAGCGCTTCAATGGTGTCATCGAAGGGCAGATGCGGGAGCTGCTCCACCTTTCCCAAAAGGAGGGGGCGGATTTTCTGCACATCCGGCGGCGGCTGGCGGTGCAATGTCCCTCCAAACACCGGATATTGGAAGAAAACTGGGATGAATGGTTTCCGGCGCTGGATATCCGCCTCACTGTGGCCAGCGAGATTCAGCGCAGCTATGACATTGCCCGGGTCTACGAGGAGGAAGCACAATGAAATGGGTGTATGTGGTCTTGTGGGCGGCGCTGGCGGTGTCGGAGACGAGAGCTGCCGACCGGAAGCAGGCGGCGGCGTGGCTCATCATGGGCGGCGTGGGGCTGCTCCTGGCGGTTTGGTGTCTGTGGCTGGGCACGGATTGGCGGCTGGCCGAAGCGGTGCTGAGATAAAAGGAGCTGTGATGAAGGAGACTTCCAAAATTTCGTTGAACGAGTATTTGATGCTGCTGAGTCTGGGACTGATGCCGCCGCTTTTGAAGCTGATTCCCTCCCAAGAGGCCATGCTCGCCGGGACAGCGGGCTGGTTGGCTCCCCTGATGGCGTTGGGGCCGGTGCTGGCCGGGATTGCGCTGATTGCCGCCGTGGGGAAACGCCTGCCCGAAAACGCCGGTTTGGGGGAAGCCTTTTGCCTGTGGCTGGGCGAGGGCGCAGGGCGTGTGCTGTGCGTGGTATATGGGGTGTGGCTGCTGATGCTGGCCAGCATCGCCCTGCGGTTCTGCGCCGAGCGGTTTACCTCCACCATCTACCCGGAAACGGGGATGGGACTGTTTTTCCTGGTGATTTTGGGCTTGGAATGGTATCTGGGGCGGCGAAAGCTGGCCGTGACGGCACGAGCGGCGCAGATTTTCTTTTATATGATGCTGACCACGCTGGGGGTGGTGCTGCTGCTGGGCATCAGCAGCGTGAAAAGCTATAACATCGCCCCGGTGTGGGTGGAGGACGTGCCCAAGCTGGTGCAAGCTTCCGTGCCGCTCAATGGGGCAATGAGCGTGGCAGTGGGCTGGCTCTTCCTCTTCGGGGAGGTGACAGAGCGGCAGAAGGGCGGAAAACGGGCGCTCATCTGGGGCGTGTGGATGATTTTAGCCATGACAGCGCTGGGATTCGTGGTGATGGGGGTCTTTGGAAAAGCCATGGTGGTGCGGTTGCAAATTCCCTTTTTCAGCCTGTCCAAGGAGGTGCGGATTGGCAGCGCTGTCCAGCGGGTGGAACCGCTGGTTGTGACGATGTGGGTCTTTGCGGATGTCATCAGCACGGCGCTGCTGCTGCGCAGTGCGGAGCGGGCGTTTGGGTGCGCCTTTGGCCTTTCGGGACGGCTCAACGGGGCGCTGCTGGCGGTGGTGCTGCCCGGGGCGTATCTCTGCGCCGGGTCGTTTTTCGGACTGGATCGGCTGTATCAGGCGCTGTTTGTGCCGGGAGAGGTGGTGCTCTTCCTGGCCGTGCCACTGGTCGCCGCCCTGCTGGGGCGTTTGCGGGGAAAATAGAGCGGGAAACGGGCAGGAAGTTTCCCATTGGATACCGAATCTTTCTCTTGCAACTGTCTGGCAAAAGGCATATAATGATTGCTACGGTTTTATGTTTGCCGAAGAAAAATCCGCTCCCACTTCCATTCGGTGGGGCAAGGAGGAAACAACCATGTCTGAAAAGTTTTATATCACAACTCCCATTTATTACCCCTCCAGCAAGCTGCACATTGGCCACACCTATTGCACCGTCTCCACCGACGTGATGGCACGTTATAAGCGCATGACCGGCGCTGAGGTCATGTTCCTCACCGGCACCGATGAGCACGGCCAGAAAATCGAGGATAAAGCCAAAGAAGCTGGCATCACCCCGCAGCAGTTCGTGGATAACATTGTCGTTGCCGAGGGCGGCATCAAGGATATGTGGAAGCTGATGAACATTTCCAACGACCGCTTTATCCGTACCACCGACGATTACCACGTCAAGAGCATCCAAAAGATTTTCAAGAAGATGTACGACAAGGGCGACATCTACAAGGGCGCTTATAAGGGAAAATACTGCGTTCCCTGCGAGAGCTTTTGGACCGAGAGCCAGCTCAAGGACGGCATGTGCCCCGACTGTGGCCGTGCGGTCACGGACGCTGAGGAGGAAGCCTACTTCTTCCGCCTGAGCAAGTACCAGAGCAAAATTGAGGAGCTGCTCTCCACCACCGATTTCCTGGAGCCTGCTTCCCGTGTCAACGAGATGCTGAATAACTTTGTCCGTCCCGGCCTGGAGGATCTGTGCGTCTCCCGTACCTCCTTCACCTGGGGCGTGCCCGTGGACTTCGACCCCGGCCATGTGGTCTATGTCTGGGTGGACGCTCTGTCCAACTATATCACCGCTTTGGGCTACATGAACGATAAGTACAGCGACTTTGACCAGTTCTGGCCTGCTGACGTTCATTTTGTGGGTAAGGAGATTGTCCGCTTCCACTCCATCATCTGGCCCGCCATGCTGATGAGCCTGGAGCTGCCCCTGCCCAAGAAGATCTTTGGTCACGGCTGGCTGCTGCTGGACGGCGGCAAGATTTCCAAGTCCAAGGAGAACACCACCGTCAACGTCATTGACCCCGTGGTTCTGGCCGAGCGCTACGGCGTGGACGCTCTGCGCTATTACCTGATGCGTGAGTTCCCCTTCGGCTCCGACGGCAACTTCTCCAACGAGCTGCTCATCAACCGCATCAATATCGACCTGGCCAACGACCTGGGCAACCTGGTTTCCCGTACCACCGCCATGGTGGGAAAATACTTTGGCGGCAAGCTGCCCCAGGAGCAGACCGCTGACGAGGCCATGGATGCCGAGCTGATTGCCATGGCTTCCGGCCTGAAGGCCAAGTATGAGACCCTGATGGAGAAGTACACCTTCCAGACCGCTCTGGTGGAAATCTTCAAGGTCATCGACCGTGCCAATAAATACATCGACGAGAATGCACCCTGGGTGCTGGCTCGCAGCCCCGAGACCATGCCCCGCCTGGCTCGTGTCATGTACAACCTGCTGGAAACCATTCGTGTCTGCAACATTCTGCTCACTCCCTTCATGCCCGCCACCGTGGTGGAAATCGCCAAGCAGATTGGCTCTGACCGCAACCTCTGGGAGGACGCTGAGTGGGGTCTGTTGAGCGCTGACGCTCAGGTGGTCAAGGGCGCAAACCTCTTCCCCCGCATCGACCTGAAAAAGGAGCTGGAGGCTCTGGCTCAGATTGAGGAGGAGCGCAAGGCAGAGGAAGCCAGAAAGAGCCTGCCCCCCGTGGAGGTCGAGCCCCAGGAGACCGAGAATGTGGACTTTGACACCTTCTGCAAGAGTGATTTCCGTGCGGTCAAGGTCAAGGACTGCCAGCCCGTTAAGAAGTCCAAGAAGCTGCTCAAGTTCACCCTGGACGACGGCACCGGCAAGGATCGTCAGATTCTCTCCGGCATTGCCGCATGGTATAAGCCCGAGGAGCTGGTGGGTAAAACGCTGGTAGCCATCGTCAACCTGCCCCCCAGAAAGATGATGGGTCAGGAGAGCTGCGGTATGCTGCTCAGTGCGGTTCACAAGGAGTATGGCGAGGAGAAGCTGAACCTCATCATGGTCAGCGATGCCATCCCCGCCGGTGCAAAGCTGTGCTGATAATTTTATAACAAAGAAGGTGTTCGTATCAAAGTGGGTTGGTGCGTTTTTCACCCCTCCGTCACGGCTAACGCCGTGCCACTGTTGATAAAGTGCGGATTCACCGTTTTCTCTATTTTCGGTTAGAATGCGTTACTCACGCATTTTACAAGCTACGCTTGTCGCCGAAACCTCTGTTAGGGGAGGCATTTTCTCTCCCACCATACAAACGTAAAAGAGGGAAGTTTGGCTCCCCTAGCAGGGGAGCTGTCAGCGAAGCTGACTGAGGGGTGATTCTAGCAAATAACAACCCACTTTCTTACTATCACCACAAAGAAACAAAGTCGGATCTGAAAGAAGCACTTCTTCCATCAGATCCGGCTTT
>JAKSQD010000032.1 GCA_024404315.1 Oscillospiraceae bacterium | reverse complement strand
ATGATGGTGCAGTCGTTCCCTTTGAGTAAATCCTTCTCTGACAGATAAATAATAAGAATGCGGGCAGCGGAACTTTACGGAACCACTGTCCGCTTTAGAGGTTAAACATGAATCAAGCATATATCGAACTTCGGAATCTTTCCAAGACCTATTCCGTCAAAAACGGCACCGTTTCCGCCTTGAAGGATGTGTCCCTGACCATTCCGCAGAACGACATCTTCGGTGTGATCGGTCTGTCCGGCGCAGGAAAAAGCACCCTTGTCCGCTGCATCAATCTTTTGGAGCAGCCTGACAGCGGTGAGATCATCATTGACGGTCAGAACCTGTTAAAGCTCAGTGCCGAGCAGCTTCGTCTCCGCAGACAAAAGATCGGCATGATCTTTCAGCACTTTAATCTTCTGGAACAGCAGACCGTTCTGGAAAATGTTTGCTTCCCCATGGAAATCCGCCGTATTCCCCCAGCCCAGCGGCGAAAAAAGGCAATGGAACTGCTGGAACAGGTCAAGCTGGCGGACAAAGCAAATGTCTATCCCTCTCAGCTCTCCGGCGGACAGAAGCAGCGTGTTGCCATCGCCAGAGTGCTGGCAAACGAGCCGGATATTCTTCTCTGTGACGAGGCAACCAGTGCCTTAGATCCCGAAACCACCAAAACTATCCTAAATCTGCTGAAAACCATTCACGATTCTATGGGAATCACCATCGTTATCATCACCCACGAGATGCGTGTGATACAGGAAATCTGCTCTCATGTTGCCGTTTTGGACAAGGGTATGGTGCAGGAGTGCGGCAGTGTGCAGGAAATCTTTGCAAACCCGAAATCAAAGGCGGCAAAGCGTCTGCTGCTCATCAGTGAAACGGAGGAATAAGCCATGTGGGATAAAACAATGGTAATCATGCTGTTGGAGGGCATCCGAGACACCTGCTATATGACCCTTGCCTCCACCTTTTTCGGCTATGTGCTGGGTCTGCCCTTGGGCATTCTCCTGACCCTGACGGACAAGGGCGGACTTGCTCCCAACAAAAGCCTCTATCGTATTCTGGACATCATCATCAACATCGCCCGAAGCGTCCCCTTCCTGATTCTCCTCATCGTGGTCATGCCTCTGACGAAGCTGCTGGTGGGACAGAGCTATGGCTCTACCGCTACCGTCGTGCCACTGACCCTTGCGGCGGCTCCCCTCATTGGACGCATGGTGGAATCCTCTTTGAAGGAGGTCAACGCCGGTGTCATTGAAGCCGCCGTTAGCATGGGAGCCAGAAAGAGAACCATTGTCTGGAAGGTGCTGATTGGCGAGGCACGAACCTCCCTTCTGGTGGGTGCCGCAATCGTGCTGGGAACCGTCCTCGGATATTCCGCTATGGCAGGCGTTGTGGGAGGTGGCGGACTGGGTGACATCGCTATTCGCTACGGCTATTATCGCTACGAAACGGGCGTGATGCTGGTCACGCTGGTGTTCATCATCGCTATCGTCCAGATTATGCAGGGAATCGGCTCTTATGCGGCGAAAAAGCTGGATCACCGCAACAGCTGAGAGGAGAAAAGCATGGATTGGGATGTGATTCTTTCCTATCTGCCACGTTATCGGGAGGCTTTACTGCTAACCCTGCGGATTGGCTGGCAGGGTGTGGCGTTTTCGCTTTTGACGGGTGTTCTCTGTGCGGTGGTGATTTATCTGCGTCTGCCGGTGCTCAAGACCATCGTCGGCGGATATATTGAGCTGTTTCGGAACACGCCGCTGCTGGTTCAGCTCTTTTTCCTCTATTTTGCCCTGCCCAAAATCGGCATCCGCATCTCTCCCCAGGTGTGCGGTACGCTGGGATTGGGACTGCTGGGCGGTGCGTACATGGCGGAGACCTTCCGCAGCGGCTTGGAAAGCATCGCCCCCATTCAGACGGAGAGTGCCGAAAGCCTTGGCATGAACCGTATGCAGGTCTTTGGCTATGTGCTGTTGCCGCAGGCGGTGAGCCGCAGCGTTCCGGGCGTGGTGGCAAACGTCATTTTTCTATTAAAGGAAACCAGCGTGTTTTCCACCATCAGCCTGATGGATTTGATGTTCACCGCAAAGGACTTGATTGGTATGTACGCAAAAACTATTGAGTGCCTGACGATGCTGGTGGTATTTTATCTGCTCATGCTGCTGCCGGTGTCGCTGCTTGGCAGTCTTTTGGAGAGGAGGGTTCGCTTTGCAGAGTTTGGGGATTGATGTTCTTTTTAAGGGAACGAACTTTTTAAGGCTGCTGGGCGGACTGTGGGTCGCTCTTCGTATCAGCCTTGTTTCGGTTTCTGTCAGTATCCTGCTGGGACTTGCGGTGGGCGTTCTGATGACCTCAAAAAATCCCATTATCAAGGCGTTTTTTCGTGTTTATCTGGAAATTGTCCGCATTATGCCCCAGATGGTGCTTCTGTTTGTGGTATTTTTCGGAAGCACCCGTGTGTTTGGCTGGAATCTGGCTCCTGAGACTTCTGCCGTTATCGTGTTCAGCTTCTGGGGCGTTGCGGAGATGGGCGATCTGGTGCGAGGTGCGCTTATCAGCATTCCGAGGATTCAGTATGAGAGTGCCGAGGCCCTTGGCATGACCGAAAACCAGACGTATCTGTATATCATTCTCCCTCAGACGATTCGGCGGCTCATTCCGCTGTCCATTAACCTGATTACTAGAATGATAAAGACCACCAGCCTTGTGATAATGATCGGAATCGTTGAGGTCTTGAAGGTGGCACAGCAGATCATTGAGGCGAACCGCCGTGTCTCTCCCAATGCGGCCTTTGGCATTTTTGCCGTGGTGTTTCTGCTGTATTTCCTCCTTTGCTGGCCGATCAGCAAGCTGGCATCCTATTTAGAGAAAAGGTGGGCATAAGGTATGAGCTTACTGGAAATTCGTCACCTTCATAAAGCATACGGTGACAAGACAATTTTGAAGGATTTTGACCTGACGGTGGAAAAAGGGGACGTGGTGGTGGTTATCGGTCCCTCTGGCTGTGGAAAAAGTACCTTTCTTCGCTGCATCAACGCCTTGGAGGAGATTCAGGGCGGCGAGGTGCTGATTGATGGAGAACCCATTCGACGCAGTGCCAAGAATATCTCTTCCATGAGACAGAAGGTGGGCATGGTGTTCCAAAGCTATGACCTGTTCCCTCACAAGACTATTCTGGAAAATATCCTGCTCGCCCCCTTAAAGGTTCAGAAACGCAATCGAAGCGAGGCCGAAGCGGAAGCAATGGAGCTTTTGGAAAGAGTGGGACTGGCAGACAGAAGGGATGATTTCCCCCGTCAGCTCTCTGGCGGACAGAAGCAGCGTGTTGCCATTGTGCGTGCGCTCATCATGCACCCGGAAATTCTGCTGTTGGACGAGATTACAGCGGCACTTGACCCGGAAATGGTGCGTGAGGTGCTGGATGTAGTCATGTCGCTGGCAAAGGCGGGCAGTACCATGATGATCGTGACCCATGAAATGGCGTTTGCAAAGGCGATTGCCACCCGTGTGCTGTTTCTGGAAAAGGGCGAGATCGTGGAGGAAAGCTGTGACGCAAAGGCGTTTTTTGAGCATCCCAAAACTAAGCGGGCAGAGAGATTTTTGAAATCCTTTGAATACTGATTCCCGTAAAAACGAGGATATTACTATGCTGAATCAATTTTCACGAACAGAATTACTCTTTGGCAAGGACGCAATGGAGCGGCTTGCCTCCTCCCGTGTGGCGGTGTTTGGCATCGGCGGCGTGGGCGGATATGTGTGCGAGGCGCTGGTCAGAAGCGGCGTGGGAGCCTTTGACCTCATCGACGATGATAAGGTGTGCCTGACCAATCTGAACCGCCAGCTCATCGCCACCCGTAAGACCGTTGGAAAGTACAAGGCGGAGGTGATGCGGGAGCGGATTCTGGACATCAATCCTCATGCGGAGGTGAACATCCATAAATGCTTCTTTCTGCCGGAAAACGCCGAAGGGTTTGCCTTTGACCAGTATGATTATGTGGTGGATGCGGTGGACACGGTGACGGCAAAGCTGGAGCTGGTGATGAAGTGTCAGGAGATGAACGTCCCCATCATCAGCTGCATGGGTGCCGGAAACAAGCTGGACCCCACCGCCTTTCGGGTGTCGGATATTTACAAGACGAGGGTTGACCCGCTGGCGAGAGTGATGCGTCGGGAGCTGAAAAAGCGTGGCGTGAAACGGCTCAAGGTGGTTTACTCCGAGGAGCAGCCCATTCGTCCCATTGAGGATATGGCGATCTCCTGCCGCTATCACTGCATCTGTCCGCCGGGGACAAAACGGCATTGCACCGACCGCAGAGATATTCCGGGGAGCACTGCCTTTGTTCCCTCTGTGGCTGGGCTGATTATCGACGGAGAGGTCATCAAGGACTTAACAGCCAAGGTATAAGGAATGAGATATGACTTGTGACATCGTGGAACGGCTGGCATTCACAGGAAACCTCTCAGACGAGGAGTTGCTGGCATTACTGCAAACGGATTCTTTTGACGAGATTTTGTTTGCAAAAGCAGATGAAAAACGCAGAGAAATCTATGGAACGGATGTTTATCTGCGAGGCTTGATTGAATTTACCAATTATTGCAGAAATAACTGCTATTACTGCGGCATCCGAAAAGGAAACCGAAGTGTCGAAAGATACCGCATGACCTCGGAGGAGATTCTTGCCGCCTGTGAAAAGGGATATGAAATGGGGTATCGCACCTTCGTTTTGCAGGGCGGCGAGAACCCATACTTTTCCGATGATAAAATCTGTCATATTGTTTCGGAAATCAGAAGGAACTTCCCAGATTGTGCCATTACCCTTTCCATTGGTGAAAAAAGTCGAGAAAGCTACCTCAGATATTTTGAGGCAGGTGCAAACCGCTATCTTCTGCGGCATGAAACGGCATCGGAGGAGCATTATGGGAAGCTGCATCCGCCGGAGCTGTCACTGGAAAACAGAAAACGCTGTCTGTTTGACCTGAAAGAGATTGGCTATCAGGTCGGTGCCGGCTTTATGGTCGGCTCACCCTATCAGAAAACCTCCGACCTCCTTGCAGATTTGCGGTTTTTGCAGCAGCTACAGCCGGAAATGCTTGGGTGCCATCGTAGAGGATAAACAGATTGACAAGATAGTGATTTCCTGTTAAAGTATTATTTGAAAAATATATAAAAGTCCGTCAGACTATAATATGACTATATGGTTTACACTGTTTCTGATATAAACAGCTAGGTCGTATAGTCTTTTTTTATGGAGGAATCGAATGAATCAGCAATTTATGAAAGAGAAAAAAATTGTTCCGCTTGTATTACAAATGTCCGTACCTATGATTTTATCTATGGCAGTGAACGCACTTTATAATATTGTAGATAGTTACTTTGTGGCAAAAATCAGTCAAAATGCAATGACAGCTTTGTCTATTGTATTTCCGGTACAAAATATGATCAATGCTATTGCAGTCGGCTTTGGAATTGGCTTGAACGCTATGATTGCATATTCGATAGGTGCAAATGAGGAGAAAAAAGCAAATCATATCGCATCAACAGGTGTATTTTTGAGTATGATACATGGAATCATACTTACTATATGCTTTTTCATTGGAATGCCGGCATTTATGCAACATTTTACTAAAGAACAGGAAATTATAAATTTAGGGTTAGAATATGCAAATTGGGTTTTGTTATTTACAGTTATTATTCAGGTTTCTGTAGCTTATGAAAAAATTTTTCAATCGGTAGGCAGGATGAAAGTATCGATGTGCAGCATGATGGTGGGATTTATTGTAAATATTGTATTAGATCCAATCATGATCTTTGGTTTTGGGAAGTTTCCTGCAATGGGCATGAAGGGTGCTGCAATTGCAACGGGAATTGGACAGGTATGCACACTAATTGCATATTTATCCTTTTATTTTATGACTCCGATTCCTGCAAAAACCAGCTGGAAATACATACGATTTGAAAACAATGAACTCAAGAGTGTTTATGGTGTCGGCATCCCGGCAACTTTAAATATGGCATTGCCTTCCGTGCTGATTTCTGCATTAAATACAATTTTAACTGCTTTTGGAGATACCTATATCTTGATTTTAGGAATCTATTATAAGCTACAGACATTTATTTATCTGTCAGCCAATGGAATCATTCAGGGAATCCGACCTTTAATCAGTTATAACTACGGTGCAGGGCAGTGGGAGAGAGTGAAAAAAATCGCGGGAACAGCAGAAGTTTTTATTATAGGAATTATGTTGTTTGGAACTGCAGCTTGTCAGCTTTTTCCGGAACAGCTGATATCTATCTACTCTGAAGATGTTGCCATTGTGAAGTATGGTGTAACTGCATTAACGATCATCAGTCTTGGATTTGCCATATCTTCATTGTCAGTTGTAACATCGGGAGTGTGTGAAGCTCTTGGAAAGGGACTTCTTTCCTTGAGCATTTCCTTAATACGATATATCGTAGTGATTATTCCAGTTTCCGTCATTTTCAGTAAGATGTGGGATGCGAATGGCGTGTATGTAGCATTTGTATTTACAGAATTTACAGCAGCTTTGATTTCAGCATTGCTAATGAAAAAAGTATTAAAGAAGGGATAGAATATGAATATCATCAAGAAAATAATCTGGGTTGTAATCGGTTCTGTGATTGCTGCATTTGGAATAGATCTGGCAATCTATGCCGGATTTGGAGGAGCTACTCTGGCTGTTTTATGGCAAGGAGTTTCTTATGTGTTACATATCACATTGGGACAGGCATCCTTTGTGGTTGCAGTAGGAATGATTGTCTTTTGTATGTTCTATGATCGCAGCCAGATTTATCTGGGTACTATTTTATATCAAATCATCTATAGTGGATGTACAGATTTGTTTCAGCCGTTGATGCACTACACAGAAACTAAAATCTTGAATTTCTTTATGATGCTGATGGGGATTGTTCTGTTTGCAGTAGGAACAGCCATCTATTCTTATGCTGATTGGGGAAGAGGCTCCTATGAAGCGGTAACATTTGCATTGGCAAAAAAGCATTCCTGGCAGATCAAATATGTGCGTATAGCACTTGATGCCATGGTGGTGCTATTCGGTATGTTCTTAGGCGGAAAGTTTGGAATGTGTACTATTTGTACAATACTTCTATCCGGTGTGATGATTCAAAAAACATTGCAATTATTGCATGCTATGATAGAGAATAAAGCATAATAACCATTATAACTTTCAGTTTGGACCTTTGTTATGGGTACTGAATTTAATAGGAAATAATGCGTTTAGTAGGGGGGTCATTTGAACCCCCTTTTGAACACCCCTAATGGTACAATCGTTATGATTGTATCAAAATCATTGTCCTAACGAAGGGAAAGAGAGTGTCAATGAGGAGGGAGAATGTGGCAGGAGAATAGACTGTTTTGAGACAAAAAGGCAGGAATGTAACACTTGAGCCTTAAATCATTTTAAGGGTTGACGAATATCAAAAAATGGGGTATGATATATTTAACTCAAAAAAGGAGTTGGATATATGCAAAAAATAGGAAACAGACTGAGAGCCTTGCGTGACAGCACCGGATTCTCGCAGGCGAAACTGGCAAAAGAGTTTGGAATTACCCAATCCAGCCTGAACCGTTATGAAAACGGACAATCTACACCGACAGTAGAAATTTTTCGGAAGTATGCAGATTATTTTAACGTGTCTATGGACTACATCTTTGCTCGAACTGAGCATCCAGAGGGGATCAATTACAAATTTGAACCACGAAACACCGCAGAAAACGATAACTTGAAACAGTTCATCGAAATGTGCTTTGACCCTGAATCTCCTTTGAATGGACGATTAAAAGAATCTCTGTTTCGTATGATGGAAAAACCGGAGGAAGAAGCATGATGCGAAAGAGCACACCGTATGAGGAGGTGAAATGATGAAAGCAGTTATCTACGCCCGCTATTCCTCTGATAACCAGCGTGAGGAGTCTATCGAGGGTCAGATCAGAGAGTGTACGGAATATGCTGTACGGAACGATATTATGGTCATCGGCAGTTATGTTGACCGAGCCTTGTCCGCTAAGACCGCTGATCGTCCTGAATTTCAGCGGATGATAAAGGACAGCGACAAAGGCTTATTCAATGTGGTGCTGGTCTGGAAGCTGGACCGCTTCTCCCGTGACCGATATGACTCCGCCCATTATAAGCGTATCCTGAAGAAGAACGGTGTCAGGGTCATTTCTGCAAAGGAAAACATCACCGGCAATGAAAAGCCAACTGAAAGACTGCGAGAACGCCATTGAGAATATGCTGAATGCGATTCAGATGGGGATTGTGACCGCTTCCACAAAGACACGTTTGGAGAAGCTGGAAAAGCAGAAGGAGGAGCTGCAAGTCAGCATCTTACAGGCACAGCTCCAGCGTCCAAACTATACAAAAGAACAGATTGTTAGCTGGATCAACCGTTTTAAGTACGGAAAAGCGGATGACCCGAATTATCAGAGACAGATAATCGACACCTTTCTCAATGCCATCTATGTCTACGATGACAAGCTGGTGTTTACCTATAACTTCAAGGATGGAACGGAAACCATGAGCCTCGACGATGCTGAGGCGGTTTTCAGTTCGGATTTATCAAATGACGCTCCACCACCGAAACTGCTTAGATTTGTAATGAATCTGAGCAGTTTCTTTTTGCTTTCATAGGATTGACGGGTGAAAAGTTCTGATTTTGAAAACTGTATTTTTGGCTGACCACAATTTTGCCCCAACATAGATTTTTTGCCCCCCAAGGCGATTTTCTCAGCCGTTGGAAATCAGCTGAAAAAAGCCTTGCAAATCTCTCCCAAATAGGTTATCATAATAACACGGAGTTTCGCTAAGTTTCGCAAACTTTACCCTGTTCCATACAGGAAGGAGGCTCCCAATTATGAACCGTTCCGCAGGCATTCTCCTGTCTGTCACCAGTCTGCCCTCCCACTATGGCATTGGCTGCTTTGACCACGCCGCCTATGACTTTGTGGATTTTCTTGCCGATGCAGGACAGACCTATTGGCAGATTCTTCCCCTCAGCCCCACCAGTCACGGGAAAGAGGATGACTCTCCCTATCAGTCCCATTCCGCCTTTGCTGGCAATCCCTATTTCATCAGCCTTGATGCCCTGATTGACGAGGGTGTTCTCAGTCAGGAGGAGTGTGATTCCGCCGATTTTGGCAGCAAAGCCGATGATGTAGACTATTCCGCTCTCCACAACAGCCGTCTGTCCCTGCTCCGTCGTGCATACGAGCGCAGCGACATCAGCCATGACCCGAACTATCAGCAGTTTTTGCAGGATAATGAGTGGTGGCTCTCGGATTACGCCCTGTTTATGGCATTGAAGGGCTTTTTTGCCGGTAAGCCTTGGTATGAGTGGCCGGAGGACATCCGTCTGCGCTGGGGTTACTCTCTGGAATACTATCACCGTACCCTTTATTACGATGTGGAATTCCAGAAATATATGCAGTTCAAGTTCGCCCAGCAGTGGTACGCCTTGAAAAGCTATGCCAACAGCCGACACATTCAGATTATTGGCGACATTCCCATCTATGTCTCTCTGGACAGCGTGGATGTCTGGGCCAAGCCTGAGCTGTTCCAGCTGGACGAGGGACATATGCCCACCGCTATCTCCGGCTGTCCCCCAGATGCTTTTGCCGCTGACGGTCAGATCTGGGGCAATCCCCTCTACCGCTGGGACTACCACCGCAGCACCGCCTTTGCATGGTGGTCCTCTCGTCTCTACCGCTGCTTCCAGCTCTATGATGTGGTGAGAATCGACCATTTCCGTGGCTTTGACGAGTATTTTTCCATCCCCAAGGATGCAAAATCCGCTCTGGAAGGACACTGGGAAAAAGGACCCGGCATCGACCTGTTCCGAACGATTGAGTGGCTGATGGGCTGGCATCCTGTCATTGCGGAGGACTTGGGTCTCATGACCGATTCCGTCCGTGAGCTGGTGAGACAGTCCGGCTTCCCCAATATGAAGGTGCTGCAATTCGGCTTCGACCCCGATGACTACGGAGCCGGAAACGATTATCTGCCCCACAACTACGGCAAAAACTGTGTTGCCTACACCGGCACCCATGATAATGAGACCATTTCCGGCTGGTTCTGCGGTCTCTCTGATAAAGAAAAGACGCTGGTGAGGAACTATCTGGACGATTTCCGCACCCCTGACGAGGAGATGTATCACCGCTTCGTTTCCACTGTTCTCCGCACTACCGCAGACATCGCTATCATTCCGATGCAGGATCATCTGGGACTGGGTAACTCTGCTCGCATGAATATTCCCTCCTACGTGGGAAGCAACTGGCGTTGGCGTATGAAGGGTGACGAGCTGACCGAGGAACTGAGCCAATCGCTCTATGCACAGACCCTCCGCTATGGTCGAATGAACTGGGAAAACTTTCGGGGAGTTTGAAGAGTGAAGCGTGGAGAGTGAAGTGTAGGTCGTCCATTCTTGTAAAAAAGAAAGTATTGAACCCGATTTGCTGCGATATGCGGTCAGGTTCAATACTTTTTTGCTTTATAATGGTGTTTTTTGTGGGAAGGGAGACCATCAGGAACGCACCAATCACCCCAAAAGAATCCGTTCCAGCTTTTTGAGGTTCATTTCAGGCAGAATATACTCAGCCTTGGGGAACGGCTCACGGGGGGAGAGGTTGGAGTGGATATAAACAGTGGAAAGACCCACCTTTTTGGCTCCTTCTATGTCACAAGCTCCGTCATTCCCCACCATAACTGCTGTTTTGGGGTCAATACGCTGCTCGTCCAGCAGGATACGAAAAAATGCACTGTCCGGCTTCTTGCAGCTGTAGTCAGAGGAGAGGTAGATACCGTCAAAAAACGTCTCCAAATCCAACGCCTTCAGCTCATATTCCGTGAACATCCGCTGTGCGTTGGAGAGGAGCCATACCTTTTTTCCGTTTTTACGTAGAGCGGTCAGCAGCTCCTTAGCGCCGTCGTAAAGTCTCAGATAGTCAGTGGAATACGCCCGAAACAGTCCGCCGGTCTGCTGAACAAGAGCCGTATCCGCCGTGACACCCTTTTCCGCAAAGAGTGCTTGAAAGACCCGTTCCAACTGGATCTCAGGGTGTGCCTCGTGTGCATCGTTGCGAAGTCCCTTTTTCCCACGCTCCTCCTCGTGAACCAGTGCAAAATAGCGGTCACGCAGGGCAAAGGGCTGATAAGCTGCACCAAAAGATTGGTAATGGTCAGCCAGCTTTTCCCACAGCTTGTCCCGTTCCTCATCTGTGTGAATGTCAATCAGTGTTCCGTAGAGGTCAAAAATCACATCCTTCCACCCTGATTTGCTTTTTTTAGGATCATTTTCGCCTCGTAGGGACGGAGGTAGGGTTTGCTGCCAGGGATAGGATCACATTCGTGATTCATAATTGGCAGCTTCTCGCCGCTTTTTTCTAATTGTTCAAAGACTCTCAGCAGCTCCCCAACGCTCCACGCCTGAGCAAAGCAGCCCTGTGAAGCGGCGGGAACAAGTCCGTCATAGATTTCGGGAAGCTGTCCCACGCAGCCCTCACGCAGAGCGGACACAATGCCTTCCAACTGCTCCAAAACCGTCTTTTTTGCGTCCTCAGAGTAATGATGTACCTTTAAATACGCCAGATAGTACGCCCCCAGCGGAAACACCCATACCGTTCCCTGATGATAGGCAAGGTCACGGGTCAGCTGATCGCCGCCATAGGTGGGATGAAACTCCCTGTCACAGGGCGAGAGGGAACGCAGTCCGCAGGGCGTATACAAATGAGCGAACACGGTGTCCACCACCTGACGCTCCTGCTCCTCGGTGAGCATGGTGAAGGGCATTGTCACCGCCCAGATCTGGTTGCAGCGAATCTGATCGTCTGCGTGAGTGCCGGAAAGAACGTCCTTGAGATAGCCCTCCTCTTTCCAGAATTTCTCACGGAAGGAGGTTTTGACTTTTTCTGCCAGATGTGCGTATTCCCCGCCGTTTTGACCGCAAAGGGGAGCAAATCGCTCCATAATCCGCAGCGCATTATACCAGTAGGCGTTGATTTCTACCGGCTTTCCGTGGCGTGGGGTGGGGAGAATCCCATTGACGCAGACATCCATCCATGTCACTTGGTCAAATCCTTTTCCTGCCAGAATCAGTCCATCGCTATCCATGTGAATGCCGTGGTGCGTCCCCTTTTGATACGCCGTGATGATGCGAGCCAGAACAGGAAAGGCTTCTTTCACAAATTCGTCGTCCCCTGTTGCCTGCCAATAGAGCCAGACGCAGTTGATGAGAAGCAGGGCGGCGTCCACCGTGTTATAGCGTGGCTGTTCCTGTCCTTCGGGGAAGAGATTTGGAACCAGTCCGTCCTTTTCGTAGGCGAAAAAGGTACGGAGGATGCTTTTCGCCTCGGCGTAACGCTTTGTAGAGAGGGTACATCCCGCCAATGCAATCATGGTATCCCGTCCCCAGTCTCCGAAGAAAGGATAGCCTGCCAGAATGGTCATGCCGCCGGTGGAATCCCGTTGCGAGAGGTAGGCATCCGCACTGACTGCCAGCTCTTGGGCAACAGGATGACGGAAGCCGCAGGTGTGTCTCAGGCGGCTCATACGCTCCTTTTGCTGACGGAGAAGTGCCTCGGCGGAGACCTTGGTGGGTTTGGCAGAAAAGATAACCTCAAAATCACCTGTCTCACCTGCGGGAACGGTCAGGGTCACGGTGACACAGGCGGCGGCAAGTCCCTTGGCTGCTCGTCCGTCCTTGGCATCGTCGGCGTAAAAAAGCTGCTGATACCGCTGAGAAATGGGAGAAATCCTGCCGTTTGAGCGAATAAAAAGGCTGCGACCCTCCGCACGTACCGCCTGACCGTCCCAGAGGAACAAACCGCCACTTTGACGAGCCTCTCCCTTGGGGCAGAACTGGAAATAGGGGGTCAGCGTCAGAGTACAAGGCTCTTTGCTTCGGTTGGTGATGCGGTAAAGGAGGGCAGAGGTTCCCGTTTCCCGCTCCATCGCCACCTCACGACGCACTTCTACCCCGTCAACGTGATAGAGCCAGCGAGGGCCGTCCTCCCAGACAAAGGCAGAGAGCTGCCGCCAGCCGTCCTCTGATGGGGTGCCGTCCCCGAAGGTCTGTGTGGAGAGAAACGCTTTCTTTTTCCCCACCGTCAGCACCTCCGTCACCCGATGGAGCAGGTGAAACCGAGCGGTTGGAGCGGTCTCGGCGTGGATGAGCAAGCCCTGGTCGTTTCTCGTGACAGAGAACGCCGCCGAGGTAGAGGCATAGCCGCCCCGTCCGTCCGTCAGCAGCCAGCAGACCTCTTCTGCCTGACACTGGGTGAGAAAATCCTGTTTTCCGTAGATAAATTTCATGATTCAAGTCCTAATATGAGAGCGGAGACGGGGAGAAGGATTGCTTTTTCGGTGAGACAGAGGTTTTCTCTCCAAAGGAAGGAGCTTTCTCCGTCTGCCAGCAGCTGCCATTTGCCGTCAGGGAGGGAAATATGGAGGTTTTCTTGACCTGCGTTGAAGCACAGCAGAAGGGTATTCCATCGTGAGCCGTCTCCACGGTTGTCCACCAGAACAGAAACGCAGTTTTCCGCAAGCTGCTCCACGGTCTGAATACGCAGATGCGCTTCACGGGATTTCTCCTGCAAGCCCACAAGCTGCTTTCTCAGAGCGAAAAGTCCCCGATAGTAGTCCACGAGCTTCTGATTCTTCCACGCACGCTGCCAGTCCAGACGGTTGACAGTGACGGGAGAGGAGAAGGAATCCCGAATCCCTTGTTTGGTGCGGGCGAACTCCTCGCCGGAGAGCAAAAACAGATGTCCCTGACAGCAGGCATTGATGGCAGCGGCGAGACGGTTGGCACGGAGAAGAGTGGGCTGATACCCCTCAAAGTCCTTGTTCTCGTCCATGGTGAATACCAGCCTGTCCCACAGCGTCCAGTCATCGTGAGAGGAAAGATAGGTAATGGTCTGGGAGGGAGCATTGACGGAAAAATCACCGTGGGCGTTGACCCAGCCCTTGAGACACTGCTCCAAATGTCCCGTACTCAGTCCACCGCCGTTGACGAAGCCCTTTGCGCCCTCCTGCATCAGATTTCCCTTCACGGCGTCACGGGTTGCGTCGCAAAAGGCGGCAAGGTTGTCATCCAGCTGCTTCCAGTTGGGCTTGACGGAGAGAAGGGTTCCCTCCTTGGCGGCAGTTTTTCCGGCTGACCACGGCTCACCCAGCAGAACTTTCTCGCCAATGCCGTAACGCTCATCCAATGCCCTGCGGATGCGGTTCATCAGGGGGACATCCATCAGCCCCATCAGGTCAAAGCGGAAGCCGTCCATATGGTACTCCTCCGCCCAATAGAGCACACTGTCCAGAATATAACGGGACACCATGCTCCGCTCGGTGGCAATGTCGTTACCGCAGCCGGAGCCGTTGGAGGGAGTTCCATCCTCGTTCTGTCGATAAAAATACCACGGAACGGTGCGATTCAGCCACGAATCCAGCGAATAGGTGTGATTATAAACCACATCCATGATAACACGGAAGCCGTTTTTATGCAACGACTGAACCGCCTGCTTCAGCTCACGGATACGCACCTCACCATGATGGGGATCGGTGGAATAGGAGCCTTCGGGGACGTTGTAATTGACCGGGTCATAGCCCCAGTTGAATTGCTCGTCACTGCCTCCCTCGTCCACAGAGCCGTAATCGTAAACGGGCATCAGCTGCAAATGGGTCACGCCCAGCCGTTTCAGGTAGGAGAGACAGGTCGGATGGATGCCGTCACCGTGGAGAGAGGTGTTTTCCTCGGTCAAGGCAAGAAATTTGCCACGATGCGCCTTGGTAACACCCGATGCGGCGTCCCACGAAAAGTCCTTGACGTGAATCTCATAAATGATGTCCTCTTTGGGACGAGCGGGGGCGGTATCTTGTTCCCAGCCGTCGGGATTGGTGATTTTGAGGTCAATGACCATGCTCCGCTGTCCGTTGAGAGCGCAGGCTTTGGCGTAGGGGTCAGCGGAACGCTGAGTGACACCCTCCACCGTCACGGAATAGTCGTAATAACGCCCCGAAAGGTCACGTTTTGCGTCGTATTCCCACACACCATTTTCCTTTAGCGTCATGGAGAAGGCTTCGGGGGCTTCTTCCCCATCACCGCTGTGATAGAGATTCAAAATTACCCCCTCCGCCGTAGGCGCCCACAAGCGGAACAGAGTACCATTTTCCCGACAGAAGGAGCCGAGGGGCAGGTCGGTATGAAATTGCTGACGAAAAGCGTCAGAATCAAAGAATTGTTTGTGATTTATCATGTGAAAAGCCTCGATTTCGTAAAAATGCAGAAAAAGCGCAGCTCCTTATGCAGTATAGAACGTGCAGAGAAGGAACTGCGCCGGACGCTGCCTGAGGTGATGAGCAACGCCCTTTCAAAGAAAGAAGAAAAACAATGAGGGAAAAACCTTTTAAAGTTTGAAGAGTGTAGAGTGAAGTGGAGCAATATGCTTAGGAAAGGTTAGTGCCTCTGCTGCAAAGGACAACAGGGAGACAAGCAGAAGTCAAACGCTGCCGTCAGCACTCACAACACTTCACTCTTCACTCTCCACACTTCACACTCCCATCATCCCTTGACTGCGCCGGACATACCGTTGACGTAGTACTTTTGCAGCTTTAGGAACAGCAGGGCGATGGGGATGGAGATGATGACGGCACCGGCAGCAAAGCAGGTATACCAGTTGTCGATGTACTCCTTCTCCAGCATCTTCCACAGACCGATTGCCACGGTGTACTGGTCAGCGTTTGCTCGGCAGATGACCTTTGCAAAGATGAAGTCCACCCAAGGGCCGATGAAGGAGGTCAGGATAGTGTAGATGACGATGGGCTTGGAGAGGGGCAGGGTAATCTTGGTAAAAATCTGCCAGCGGGTGCAGCCGTCGATCATAGCAGCCTCATCAATCGCCATGGGAGTGGTATCGAAGAAGCCCTTTGCGATCTGGAAGCCCAGTGCGGAGCCGCCGGAGTAGCAGAGGATGAGAGCCAGACGAATCATGCCGCCCTCGGTAAGACCCACAGCCTTGAGGATGAAGTACACAGCCACCATGCTCATGAAGCCGGGGAACAGACCCAGAATCATTGCCATGTTCATGTAGGGCTTACGCATCTTGTAGCGCAGACGGGACAGGCAGTAAGCGGCACTGAGCAGGAAGAAGGTGGACAGCAGACAGGAGAATACCGCAATAATCAGGGTATTCAGGAACATTTTGGGGAAGTTCAGAATGGTGGTGTCAGTAAAGAGCTTGATGTAGTTATCCAGCGTGAAGCTCTTGGGGAAGAAGGAGGACACATAGGAGCCTTTTTCCGCACGGAAGCTGGTCATGACCACCCAGAAGATGGGGAAGGTCCAGATAACAGCGAGGATAGCGAGGACGATATGAACAATGATGTCGTTGCGGGTGCGAATCGCCTTTGCGCTCTGTTCTTTCTTCATGATTAGAATCCTCCTTCCTCTTTATAGGACTTACTGTTGCGATAGGTGAGCAGGGAGCCGACAGCCAGAATGACAAAGGTCAGAATACCGACCACAGCGCCGATGTTGTAATACTGCTTGTCGATGGTCAGCTTATAGAGCCAAGTGACCAGCAGGTCGGTGTCACCGGCAGTGGATGCGAGGTTGGTCACGGGGTCGCCGCCGGAGAGCAGATAGATGACGTTGAAGTTGTTGACGTTGCCGGTGAAGGTGGCAATCAGATAGGGAGTGGTGACGTAGAACATATAGGGCAGGGTAATCTTGAAGAACTGCTGCACGGGAGTAGCACCGTCCACATCGGCGGCTTCATAGAGGTCGTCGGGGATGTTCTGCAAAACGCCGGTGAGCTGGAGCAGGGTGTAAGGAACGCCCACCCAGATATTGATGACGATAACGGTGATTCTTGCCCAAGTCGCATTGGTGAAGAAGGGCAGAGAGGCTCCGGCTTCCAGGAAGCCCAGATTACGCAGCAGCACATTGACCGCACCCTCGGGCTGGAGCATGGTACGCATAATCAGCAGAGAGACGAACATGGGCACGGCGCAGGAGATGACAAAGCAGAAACGCCAGAAGCCCTTTGCACGGGTGGTCTTGCGGTTGATGAGGATGGCAAGAACCATGCCGAAGAAGTAGTTGGAGAAGGTTGCGAAGAATGCCCAGACCAGCGTCCAAGCCAGAACACGCCAGAAGGTGCCGCCGAGGACGGAGGAGCCGTCAAACAGAGTTGCGAAGTTCTTGAGACCCACCCAGTCGAAGAGGACGAGATGGTTGTCAATTCTGGAATAGTTGGTGAATGCCATGCAGATCATGAAGATCAGCGGCAGAATGGTCAGTGCGGTGATGAAAAACAGAGGGGGAGTCATCAGCAGACGATGGAGATACTCATCCAGCAGAGTTGCCAAATCCTCCTTAAAGGTGTTGACCTTCTTGCCTGCCTGCACAGTCAGCTCGGTGCGATAGGCACTCTTCACCGTCTCGGACCAGAACCACAGGAACACAAAGGTCACGAGGATGGTTGCGATACCGAACAGCAAAATCAGGATGGATTGGTCGCCCTTGGTGTAGAGGTAGACCTGTAATTCCTCGTTCCAAATCTCCTCCTGCTGTGCCGTACCCAGAGAGGGCAGCATAGCGAGGTTGTGGAGACCATTGGTCATCATAAACCAGAGGTAAGCAAGCTCTACGGCGAGGAAGACAAGACCCTTCGCCACCTGCTTGTGGACGATGTTGCCCAGACCCATGACCAGTGCGGAGGCCTTGGTCTCGGTGGAGCCGTTGGACAATGCGCCGACTACGGTGACAGTGCCCATAGCAAGCTGCTCTCTGGCAGCCTTTTCACTCAATTTCATTGTCAGATTCACCTCTCTCTTAGCCGATGCCGTTGCTGTTCATGGCGTTATTCATGCCCATCGTCTGTTCAGCGGCGTTTTCGTGGTTGGTGGAGCCGTCTCGAATCGCCTTGCCCATATTCGCCACAGGATCCCAAACATTGCCCATAGCCGAAACAAAGGGCTGAAGGATAGAGGTGCGGTCAAAGGTGTCGTTCTGAGCGATGACAACAGGGTCGGCGGCGATATTTTCCTGAGCCAGCAGGTCGGTGTTGCAGGGAATGACAGAGCGGAGGTCATAATGCAGCTCCTGAGCTTCGGCAGAGCCGAGGTAAATCGCCAGCTCCACAGCGGGAACCATATACTCGGAGTGAGAGTTGACACCGATTGCCTTGGAACCGGCGTAAGCGTACATCTGCTTTTCCGCACCGTTCAGCTCATAGGTGGGCAGAGCGGCTGCGCCCAGATTGTCGCCCAGAATCTCCTTCACAGAGCCGTAATCCCAAGAGCCGGAGAACAGAGCGTGGAGGGAGCCGTCACGAAGGCCAGCCATACCGGCACCGTCTGCGTCAACGACGAAGTTAGGGTTGTGAACAAGGTCGATGAGGTAGTCCGTGACCTCCACGGCATTGTCGCCGCCAAAGTCACAGCCCAGCTCCTCCTGCGTGCCGTCACCAAAGAGGGTGCAGCCGTTGCCGAAGTAGAAGGAGGGCAGATACCAGGAGTTGGTGAAGGGGAAGGAAATGGCACCCTTGTCCAGCATGGTGTCAAGGCTCTTCACGTCCTCGGCGGTGTAGACGCTGGTATCATAGTACATATACCAAGTGTTGGTGGTGTAGGGGATGCCGTAGAGAGAGCCGTCCAGCGTGACGGAGTTCAGCAGGGCATCGGAGTTGGTGGAACGAATTTGCTCCTCGTACTTGCCGCCGAAGCGAGCCAGTGCCTGAGCATCGGTCATGACGGTGATGTTGTCGTTGGCGTACATGAACACGTCGGCACTTGCCTCTGGGTCCTGCGCCACGGTCGCAGCGGCGGTTGCTTCATCCGCAACACCGTAGACAAAGGTGATATCCCATTCGGGATGCTGTGCGGCAAAGTTCTTACAGCAGGTTTGCAGCCATTCGCCGCTGTCCTTGGACTGATCCTCTGAGGGCGACCAAACCATCAGTCGGACCTTTTCTCCGCTTCCGCTGGTGGAGCCGCCTGCACTACAGCCGGTTGCACCCAGCAGAAAGGCAGCGGACATGGCAGCGGCAAGCAGACGCTTCCGTTTTTTGTTCATTCTGATACCTCCATGTTTCGTTTGCTTGTTTCGCTAAGTTTCGCTAGTAAAAGTATAGGAAGTGAACGGCAAAAAGTCAAGATATATATTGGTACACAATTTTGATTTCTGCGTTTTATACAAGAGAATCCCACTTGTTTTTGTATAAAACGCCGGTTGAGTAATTGCGAAACATTGAAAAACAAACAGCTTAATTCTGCCTTGATTTTTCATAAATAAACCTGTATAATAAAAATAACGTGAAAATAAATCTTTCAGAAGGTGAAAACATGGCAACAATGGATGATATTGCCAAGCGTTTGGGCATTTCCAAGGGCACGGTGTCCAAGGCACTGAGCGGTGCGGAGGATGTCAGCGAAACTATGCGAAATACTGTGCTGGAAACGGCGGTGGAGATGGGATACAACCGCATTTCCCGAAACAAAAATGCACAGAGAATCTGCGTTTTCATCGAGAATATGGCATATGAGAAGCCAGCAGACTTCGGCTGGGAGCTGGTAACAGGGTTTCGGAAGATGGCGGAGCCGGAGGGATTTCAGGTGGACATCATTCCTCTCAACGTTCAGGAGCAGAAGCAGCGGCATTATGACGAGTATATGCTCTTCCACGGCTACAAGGGGGCGTTGTTCCTCGGTCTGACCCTTTCCGACCCGTGGATGCGGGATTTCAAAACCTGTCACACCCCTACCGTTCTGTATGATAATCGCATTCAATACAATCCTGCCGTCACTCATGTGGGGGTGGACAACAACGCAGGCATGGATATGGCGGTCTCCTATCTGAAATCGCTGGGACACACCAAAATCGGCTATCTCAGCGGCGGTTTGGGCTGTTATGTCTATCAGGAGCGGTATCTTGCGTTTTTTCATGCCCTGCGCCAGAACGGACTGGATGATAACCGCTCGCTGGCGGGACACTCCTTTTATACCTCCGAGCGGCTGGATGTACATCTGCCCCGTCTGCTGAAAAAAGGCTGTACCGCTATTTTGTGCAACAATGACACGGTGGCTCATTCCGTTATGATGCACTGTGAGGAGCGTGGCATTAAAATCCCCCAAGAGCTGAGTGTCATCGGCTTTGACGATATTCCTCTCTGTAAATATACCACGCCGCCCCTGACCACCATTCGTCAGGACAGAGCAGAGCTGGGAAAAAGTGCCTTTTACGCCCTGTCCAGCCAGCTCAAGCATATTCCTATCAGCACCCTACAGCTTCATCCTCAGCTGATCGAGCGAGACAGCACAGGACGGGTTATGAAATGACAAAGGGAATGGCGTGACAAAATGAAATCGCTTCAAAAAGTTCAAAACTTTTTCGCTCGCTCTCTCAGTTTTGACCCCAATTTTGACCCCTTACAGGATAACAACCACGAAAACACAGTGGACTTTCTGGATAAAAAAGTAGTGCTCTCCCTCTGATTTAGAGAGAAAACACTACTAATTATCACGGGTTACTATTCAGAACGAGTAGTTCGAGTCTCCCAGTCTCCACCATAGAAACCACTTAGATTTGTAAGGAATCTAGGTGGTTTTCTTTTGTTCTTCAATCGTGCTCTTCCTCAAGTGCGCTTCCATTCCCTCCTTTTACCTGGTACTACCATTCTTTCAGTGATATCATTGCACATGGAAGCAAAATAAGCCATTTACACAGATTTTTCGCTTTCCTACGAAATTCTGTGCAAATGGCTTTTGTTTTTTGCGAGGAGTCAGGGGAAGGAAGCTTCCTCCACGGCTGCGGAGTGATACTCCTTCACACGCTCCGTTTGTGTTCGGTTGAGCGATGGTTTGAGCGCCAGAGGTTACTCTGCGTCCTTAATCATGGACAGAGCGCCATACAAGATGGAGTCGTCGCCCAAAGCAGCAATCTTGAGGTCAACGGTGGGACGGATGGAGGGCATACAATAGCGATCCACTTCTGCCTCAATCTTCTTGAGGAAGGTCTTGCCGCAGGCTTCGATTACGCCGCCGCCATAGACCACGATATCAGGGCTAATGGTGTTAATCATGTTGCCGGTGGCCACAGCCAGGTAGTGGCAGGCACGATCCACAGCCTCCACGGTCACGGTGTCCTCAGCGGCCAGAGCCTTCTTCAACAGCTTGCTCTTGAACACACCATTTTCCATCTTGTCGGCCAGAGCGGACTTTCTGCCACGGGCGGCCTGCTCACGGATATAAGCGGACATGCCCTTCTTGCTGGAGAATGCCTCCAGGCAGCCACGCTGACCGCAATTGCAAAGCGGACCTTCGGGATCCAGCACCATATGGCCGTATTCAGCGCCCTTGAAGAGATTGCCGGTGAACAGCTCACCGTTGAGAATCAGGCCGCCGCCCATGCCAGTGCCGACAAAGAAGCCCACCACGTTCTTGTAACCCTTAGCGGCGCCGTATTTGAACTCGCCCAGAACGCCCACGTTGACATCATTGCCGATGAAGAAGGGCACGCCGAACTTTTTCTCGATGGGGGTGCGGATGTCATAATCACGCCAAGGCAGGTTGGGGGAGAAGAGGACAATGCCGGTTTCCTGATTGATAACACCGGGAGCGCCAGCGGCGATGGCCTTGACTTGGCTTTTTTCAATACCGAAGTCCTTGAGCATCTCGTCCACAACGCTGATGATGACCTGCTCCACGTTGGCGGCATCGTCGCCGCCGGACTTGGTCTTTTTCTTCAAACGGTAGACGATATTTTCTTCTTCGTCAAAAATAGCGCCCAGAATTTTGGTGCCGCCGATGTCCAGGCAGACATGATACTTTTTTGCCATACGTTTTTCCTCCTTAAAGATGGAACGGTTTGTCCAGAGTTTGCGTGCCGTTCGACGCATTTCGAGCTACCTCATTATAACATGGAAAACCAAAAGATACCATATAAACTTTGAAAAAACGATGAAAAAACGAAAAAGATATCCGGCTCCTTTCAATTGCCTGAGCAATAAAACAGCCGGATTACTTTTTTGGTCATTGGGAAGGGAAAAGTCAGAGGTTCACAGATTGGCTAGAAGAGCGGCTTCTTTATTCCGCCAGAAAGCTATCCACCAGGGCAGAAATTGCGGTCAGCTGCTTCACGTCCAGCCGTCTGAGGTTGTTGATGAGCAGCTTGAACTTGCTGGGATCAGTAGACTGGAGATTAAAAAAATCGGCAGGCTCAATGTTCAGATACTCGCAGATGTAGAAAAAATTAACCATAGAGGGAAAGGCTCTTCCGGTTTCAATGCTGTTGATGTATCCTGCGTTCTGCCCCAGCGCAAGGCTCATTTCTCTGGCTGAAACGCCCTTTCGAATGCGAAGCTGCGCTAGCCGCGCAGCAAAAACTTTTGTCTCCATATTGCTCAACCTCCGACAAGATTACCGATATTATAAGCCTAATTTGCTGTTTTTTATTGTCAGAAATCGGAGAAATTGGGAAATATATCCGATATAATCCGATACTTTTGACTTTTCCTATTAAATGTTATATTATAAACGAATCAGCTCGTTTTTCATGCGACATCAAACCCAAACGCATCAGCTGGAATAGGGAATTCAAACCTAAGTTTTTTACTTTATTCTGCTGAAACAAGAAAACAGAAATAGATGATTGGTGAGATAAAACAAAGAAAATGTGACTGCTCCATCTGGGACTCTTGACCCGTGCCAGGGATAGAAAAGAGCATAGCGTCCCCGTTCTGTGAAGAGAGCGACATAGACCAAGCAGGGCGGTCTTGCGCAGGCGCTATTGGTACGGTGTGGAAGGATAGCGTGTTGATTTGTTCAGAGATTGTACAAAGCTTTAAACAGTTCCGCACTTGGTTTGTTTTGAGGGAAAGAGGTTCGGTTGCTTCCGGTTTGCCGCAAGCAAAGCGAGCTGTTCTTTTGCGGCGGAATTCCACCCACTGCCTGTTGTCGAATCCAAAGCTGTCACAAAGCGCAGACAAGAAAAGAAGCGGTTGAAAAAATCCGTGTCCGCTGGCTCGTCTTGCCGGGGAGATTCTTGGAATCCGTTTGCTGTCCTGCTGGGTTGTGTGGAAGGGGACTGCGGCGCTGTTTTTCGGCGTGGAATGTGGCTGCCACAAATCCCATACTGGATGATTTTGGGAGGCGGAACGCCGGAAAAGTGGGTTGAGTTGCATTATACCATAAAACAGGGCAATGTGTATATGGCGTTTTTGACGAGAACGGGGTTTGTAGAAGGGGGTTGTGTGTAAATAATTAGAAAAATTTGCTTTGCCCACCCCATCTGGAGGGAAGATGCACTTTCATAAGAGTCAATCAACCGCTCGGGTCAGAAGAAAAATTTTCCTCCTACGGTTTTTTTCGGTGTTCCGAACGGAGGGCGCACTACTGATCATAGAATCAACCCATGGAAGAGGAAAAAGTGGAAATAATCCCCACGAAGGGCTTGTTTCTCTTCTTTTTTTATGATAGGATAACCAATAGAATTTTGCGATAAAAGGATGAGAACGATATGCACGAGCTGCCAGTGACCACCAGCATCTGCCACATTGCGGTGGAGGAAGCACAGCGCATCGGCGCAAAAAAAATTTGCCGTATTATCATCTGTCAGGGGGAATATACGGATTATGTTCCTGATATCATTCAGGAATACTTCAACCTTGTCAGTGAGGGCACCTTGGCGGAGGGCGCTGAGTTGGAGATTCGAAAAATTCCGGCTGTCATCCATTGCGGAGACTGCGGCAAAAATAGCCGAGGCGCACACTTCCGTATGCGTTGCCCGCTCTGCGGAAGCCGAAATACGGAATTGAGAAGTGGCAAAGAATTTTATATAGAAAGTATGGAGGTTGAAGAAGATGGAGATTAAAGTTGTTCGGCAGATTATGGAGTGGAATGAGGATGTCAGCCAGGCCGTCAAAGACCAGCTGAAGGAAAAAAAGGTCTGCATGATTAACGTCATGGGCTCTCCCGGCGCAGGTAAAACCAGCCTGATTCTCAAGCTGATTGAAAAACTCCGTAATATCTACCGCATTGGGGTCATTGAAGGAGACATCGCCGGTCAGATCGACGCAGAAACCATGGAAAAGCAGGGGATTCCTTGCGTCCAGCTGCAAACTCAGGGCGCTTGCCACATCGAGGCGATGTCCATTCAGCACATCCTGCCCATGTTTGACTTGGATGACCTGGATATCATCTTTGTGGAGAACATCGGCAACCTGGTTTGCCCGGCTGAGTTCGACATTGGCGAAGCCTTCCGCATTGCTGTGCTCTCCGTGCCCGAAGGGGACGACAAGGTGGCCAAATATCCCTTGATGTTCTCCACCTCTCAGGCGCTGGTTATGCACAAGTATGATATGCTGCCCTATTTTGACTTTGATGATAAGCGAGTGGAAGAGGACACGCTGGATATCAACCCCCACGCTCAGATTTTCCGTGTTTCCTCCCGCAAGGGCGACGGTGTGGACGAGCTGGTAGAATGGGTCAAGGCAAGCATTCAAACCGCCTGACATACCGCTAACCCATCCAGTTTGTTTCCCAATCGGCACAATTTGGGCTTATAACAGAGAAAAACAGGCAGGGGGAAATCCTTGCCTGTTTTTGTGTCTGAATGGAGGGAAAAGTCTTTTCTCTCTCCCGGTTGACATTTGAGCCGAAATCCTTTAAAATCAACCCATTTCCAAGTGGCTTTTGGCAGAGCTTGGAGTAAATCCCCAACAGGAGGAAGTACGGATGAACGAAAAAGAAACCGGCGAGCTTCGCCGCCAGCTGCGCCCTGACCGGCACGCAATCGCCCGGGTTTTTGGATGCTATGTGAACGAGAACAAGGAGATTATCTCCACCTTTGAGCAGCCCATGGGACTTCTCACGGAGGAGGAGGGCGAGCAGTATTTGACTCTGCTGAAAAAGGTTCTCTCCGGCGGAATAGGCCGCAACCTCATCGACATTGAGTTTTCCACCCGTCAGGTGGCTGATAGCGACGAGCACCGCCTGCTCATGAAGCTGCGCAGCACCAAGCTGGCCGACGAAGCGACCCGGATGGAGCTTTATCAAAAAATCATCCCCACCGTTGCGCTGGAGAGCCATTATCTCATCCTTATGGCCTATAACGCCTATGACGTTCCCTTCAAGTCCAAAACCGACGTGATGGAACGGGACAGCGACCAGGACAGCCAGGTCTATTCCTATGTTCTCTGTTCCATCTGTCCAGTGAAAAAGACCAAGCCCGGGTTGGGCTATGACCACGAGGAGCGGAGCTTCCGCATGGAAAAAGGGGAATGGCTGGTCTCGCCGCCGCAGCTGGGCTTTCTCTTCCCGGCTTTTGATGATCGCAGCACCAACCTTTACAACGCCCTCTTTTACACCAAGGACATGAAGGAAGGACACGACGAATTCATTGAAGCGGTCTTCCACACCAAGGCTCCCAAGCCCGCCGCCGAGCAGAAACAGGACTTTGAGGCCATTCTCTCCACCTCGCTGGAGGAGGAGTGCAGCTTGGAGGTGGTTCAAACCGTCCATGACCAGTTGTGCAATCGGATTGCTGCTCACAAGGAAAGTAAGGTTGCCCAACCCCTGATGATTGAGCGGGCGGAAGTGGAAGAGGTTCTGGAAAACTGCGGCATTTCCGAAGAACACCTGGCCAAGTTTAACGTGGCCTTTGATAGCGAGTTTGGCAGCAACCAGCCGGTCAGCCCCCAAAACCTCATTGACAGCCGAAAGTTTGAGGTCAAAACCCCCAATGTCACCATTCGGGTGGCCTCTGACGCTTCTGAATTGGTTCAAACACGGGTGATTGACGGGGTGAAATACATCATGATTCGTGCAGATGAAACCGTGGAAGTCAACGGTGTCCCTGTGGAAATTCAATCCTGATTCATCAAAGCTCAGAACAATTCAAGGTTCTGGGCTTTTTTGCGCTTCCTTGTGTTTTTTTACCATCAGGCGGAGGTTATTTCGCAGACGCTGGTCTTGTGGAGAGCGCTTTACGGCCTCTTTTCCGCAGCTGACCGCCTGTTCATAGCGTCCGGTGTAATAATATCCCAAAGAAGCCAGGTCATAAGGCTGACTGCCCCAGGCATCCGCCTCGCAGATGTAGCTTCTGGGGCGGTTTTGGATGGATAAAGCCCGGTTGCAGGCAAACAGAACCCCTTCCCAGTCCTCTTTCTCATAACACTTCATCGCTAAGGCGAGCCATGGTTCCCGGAGATGAGGCGCTTCTCCCACGGCACGGAGGAGCCATTGCTCTTCCTCCTGTTTTCGCCCCAAAGCGGCGCAAGCTTGGGAGAGAAAACGCATAGACGCACAGCGTTCATCTGCCCAGGTCGCCGAGGGAAGAGACAAATGCCGTTTTAAAGTCTTGATGCACTTTTCCCACTCCCGATGAAACAGGTATTCTCGTCCCAGGTAGTGCATATTGCGGTCATTTTCTGGTTGCTCTTGCACGGCCAGCTCCAGCAGGGGAAGGTATTGCGCTCGGGATTTGGTGGGGTCGGCGTGGTGCTCGCATTGAATCCCCTCTGTCATCACGCTGTTGAGCGGGGTGTTTTCCCGCCACTCCAGCACCTCGTGAACCGGATGCACCCACCGGAAGCCGTGCCGGGCGTGGATTTTTTCAATCCAGAACACAGCTCCCTCGGAGCCATCCTCCCGAAAATTCCACACATAGCGGTAACTGAGCTGATGAACGGCATTGTTCCAATAGGCTTCTACCTGTTCCCTCCAGCCTGGCAGAAATACCTCGTCCAGGTCGGTGCAAACGCAGATGTCGGCATTCTCCGGCACCAGTTCCAGCGAGCGGTTACGAGCCGTGTCGAACCGCCAGGGCGCAAAGGTCTCTACCGTCACAGCTGCACCCAGTTCCCGCAAGATGGAGACGGTGCGGTCTTCCGACCCTGTATCCAGCACATACACGCCGTCGGCTTCGGACATGGACTTCATCCAGCGAGCGGCGAATTTCTCTTCATTTTTACAGATGGCGTATACACATACGTTCCAGCGTCCCATGGTGGTTCCTCCCTATGTAGGACAGCGGGGGAAGTGTTCTCCTGCTGTCCTGTTCATCAGGTGCTCATCAGACCAGCGGCCTGCAAAGAAGCAATGATGTTATTGACGGTGGTGATGGTCTCAGGAAGGGTGGCGGTATCTGCCAGAGGTGCAACTGCGGCGGCTGGTGTCACGACTCCGCTCGGGCCAGTTGGGCCGGTAGCACCCGCCGCACCAGTCGGGCCGGTGGGACCCGTAGCACCTGCTGCACCAGTTGGGCCGGTCGGGCCTGTAGCACCTGCTGCACCAGCGGGGCCAGTGGGGCCGGTAGCACCTGCTGCACCAGTTGGACCGGTCGGGCCTGTAGCACCTGCTGCACCAGCGGGGCCGGTCGGGCCTGTAGCACCCGCCGCACCAGCGGGGCCAGTGGGACCCGTAGCGCCCGCCGCGCCCGTAGCACCAGGAGCACCTGTTGCACCGGTCGGGCCGGTTGGGCCGACAT
>JAKSQD010000031.1 GCA_024404315.1 Oscillospiraceae bacterium | reverse complement strand
ACTTAAACAGATTCAATTCTGCCATGATTTCTTTTTCACGGCTTCTCATCTGGCGCTTCATGGGGCCGTCGTCGCCGTCCATATGGTCATAGCCCAGCAGGTGCAGCACGGAGTGAACGCAGAGATAGCCCAGCTCACGGGCAACGCTGTGGCCAAATTCTTCTGCTTGGGCGCAGCAGCGCTCATAAGAGATGACCATATCGCCCAGGGGCAGCGTCCAGCGTCCATCCTCGTGCTCGTCCAGATCGAAAAGATCCCAGTTTTCGTTTTCTTCCTCGCTGACGGGCACGCCGGGGACAAGCTCAAACATGGGGAAGGAGAGCACGTCGGTGGGGCGATCCACGCCACGCTGTTCCTGGTTGATTTCATGAATGCCCTCGTCGTCGGTGAGCAGCACGTTTAGCTCACAGTCGAACTCCATGCCCTCCAGCTCCAGCGCTCGGGTGATGCAGTTGGTCAAAAGGGTTTCGTATTCCGGGGGGAAGTTGTCAATCTCGGTGGAAAAATATACGTCGTGCTTGCGTTCGTTCATCGTTTGTCTCCTCCTTTGTGGGGCTTGTCCTGCTTGGTGTCCTTTTCGGGCTTGCGGGCGGGCGCACGGCGGTGCTCGTCCTCTTCGTAAGCCTGGATGATGCGCTGTACCAGTGCGTGACGCACCACGTCCGCTCCGGTGAACTTGTGAATGGCGATGTCCTCCACGCCGTTGAGAATGCGCATGGCTTCTTTCAGGCCGGAGATCTGGTCACGGGGAAGGTCAATCTGGGTGATGTCGCCGGTGATAACAATCTTGGAGCCAAAGCCCAGACGGGTCAGGAACATCTTCATCTGCTCTCGGCTGGTGTTCTGCGCCTCGTCCAGGATGATGAAGCTGTCGTCCAGCGTGCGGCCTCTCATATAGGCCAGAGGAGCCACTTCGATGCTACCCCGTTCCACATACTTCTCGTAGGTCTCGGAGCCGAGCATCTCAAACAGAGCGTCATAGAGGGGGCGCAGATAGGGGTCAACCTTGCTCTGTAAGTCGCCGGGCAGGAAGCCCAGACGCTCGCCCGCTTCCACGGCGGGACGGGTCAGGATAATGCGGTTGACCTCCCGATTTTTAAAGGCCGAGACGGCGGCGGCCACGGCCAGATAGGTTTTACCTGTACCGGCGGGACCCACGCCCAGGGTGATAGTGTGGGTTTGGATGTCCTTAATATAGCGAGCCTGACCCACGGTTTTGGCCTTGATGGGCTTTCCAGCGGCGGTGACGCACACCACGTCCTTGGCCATTTCGCTGACCTTTTCCGCGTGGCCGCTCTTGGCCAGGGAGATCATATAACGCACGTTCTGCTCGTTGAGGGCTTCGCCCCGGCTGAGGAGGGTCATCAGGCCGTTGATGGTTTTGACGGCGTGCATGACATTCTCGGCTTCTCCGGCGACTTTTAATTCTTCCTCCCGAATGGTCACTCGGACGGAAAGTTCCCGTTCAATCAGGCGGATATTTTCATCAAAGGAGCCAAAGAGGGCGGCTGCTTGCTCCATGCGCTCCAGGCTGATATGCTGTTCAATCAAATTTGGTACACTCCTTTGTATAGGCAGCACGTTTCCCGTGCCATAACAGGGTCTCGTTTGGGTGTCATTCCTCCGTGGAGGGAGACTCCTCGGGCTGGTGGGGCTGTCGAACGCCGATTTGCTCCAAACAGGCCGCTTCCAGGCGGGCAGTCAGGACACCATTTTCCTCAGCAAATGTGGTTTTCCGGCTGAGGATTTCTCCGTCCTTTCCCATCAGCTTTTTGAGACGCTGTTCCAGCGTTTCTTGTAGAAAGGCCTCTGCGCTGGCACGATCCACTTCTTTTGTGGTCAGAGAATGCCTAATCCAAGTGGTTTTGGATACGCCAAAGGGAAGAACCAGGTCTCCGGGAAGGGTAAGCGGATAATCAATTGTTATTTTATCACATCCTGCCGGTGAATTGCTACCGTCTGAGCCAAATTTTAGCGCCTTTTTTAAAATTTTCAGCGTCCACAGGGAAACCGGCTTTTGTTCCTCGGCTTTTCCGGTCACGGTCAGGGGGGTGGCCGCTTGGAGGAGTCGCCGGGTTTGTGCCCAAACGTTCCCCTCAGCTCGAACCTCTGTGAAGGACAATACCTGTCCGCTTCCGTCTCCGCTGTGATGCGGCTCTACCCCGGAGATAAGGGTTTCTCCCTTGAGAACGGCTTTTCCCTCTTCCGCCAGCACTTCGCCAATGATTGCATCAACATCCAGCACGATTCCGTCAGTGGAAGCCACAATATCCGCAGTTTCCCACCGCTGCTCCGCCTCCGGCACCTCTTCGGCCTCCCGCACGACCACTTGGGCACGAATGCCACTGATGTTGATGGTACAAAAGCTGAGGCGGGGCACCTCCAGGAGCATTTCGTTGGAGATGCGGCGCACATCCACCCCAGGGCCATAGCAGCCAATGTGAAAGCCGACCTTTTCCAGTTCAGTCAAAATGACGGAATCTGGAAGAGAAAAATTTCCCGTCACATCGACCACCAGAATAAACTTGGATAATATTGCTGCCCCAACAAAGGCAAAGGCCATCCCGACCAGCAGGGCGTATCTGCTGCGAAAGTTCCAAAGAAAAAAAGGAAGTCCCGCTTGATGCAGCCGTTCTGTCGTGCAGAAGGCTTTTTTTGCAAGAACCTTTGAGCGTTTTTCCGCCCAGAAGGGGATGGTCATAAGAAGTGTCCCCTCATCCGGGCGTTCCAGATCCCAGAAGGGCAGATGCTCCGTGCCGCAGAGATTGAGGAATCGTTCCGGGAACGTGCCAGTAACCTGGATTCGCACGGAACCCAGCAAAAATCGAACCAGTTTTCTCATTTGCTTCCCTCCCAGAGCGATGGGCAAAGTTTATTCTAATTCCAGTTTTTGAATGACCCCTGTGATGAGAAGGGACATGGGGGTCATGGCGGAGATTTTCAACTTTTCCCCTTGAATGCGGACAAGCATCCGACCGCTGCTGACGGTGATTTCCTCCTCGCCGTAAGAGAGGATGCCTCGGTGATTGTCCATTCTCAGTTCTCCTTTTCCCACCAGCTCAATCAGGGGAAGACCCGCAGCAACATCTGCTGGAAGGTCCATTGCCTCCGCTGCCGCTTGAAGAAACGCCGGGGTTCGTTTTCGTGCCATTTGATCGACCTCCCTCTTGACAGCCTATGCCAGGGTGGGGAAAAGGTTGCCTGTCCCTTTGGAATAAAGAGGATTTTCAACTCTTTTCATAGCGAAGCGCCGCTTTGTGCAAAAGAGAGAAATTTGACAGGCGGCCTATCTGGTGTGGTTGTATTTTCTACACCCACAAGATATTGATTTTTGGCTTGCCATCTGTTATAATACCCCATGTTTTATAGGGGTCAGAGCCATCTGTCCCCGCCCTTTTTGCCATCTTGGCTGCAACCCTGCGCCGTTCATTCGGTATCCTTTTTGGCGAGTTGCAGCTTTTGTATAAGGAGGAACTCACCCATGAAAGTCATTAAGAGAGACGGAACTACAGTTGACTTTGACCGCACCAAAATTATGGTTGCTGTCCAAAAGGCAAACAGCGCTGTCCTTCCTGCATACCAAATCACCGAGGAGCAGATTGAGTCGATTGCCGATTCTGTCGCTGCTGTGGATCGCCCCCGCCTGCTGGTGGAGGATATCCAGGATATGGTGGAAGATCAGCTGGTCAAAATCGGAACCTATCCTCTTACCAAGGCTTACATCATCTACCGCTATCAGCGCTCCCTGGCCCGCAAGCACAACACCACCGACGACGATATCATGAAGCTGCTTGCCGGTACCAATAAGGAGATGGCTGAGGAGAACTCCAACAAGGACACCAGCGTAGCCTCCACCCAGCGAGATTACATTGCCGGCATCGTCAGCCGTGACCTCACCCGCCGCCTGCTGCTGCCCGACGAGGTGAGCAAGGCTCATGATGAGGGTATGCTTCATTTCCACGACGCAGACTATTTTGTCCAGCCCATTTTCAACTGCTGCCTCATCAATATCGGTGATATGCTCGACAATGGCACCATGATGAACGGTAAGCTCATTGAAAGCCCCAAGAGCTTTCAGGTGGCCTGTACCGTCACCACCCAGATCATCGCCTGTGTTGCCTCCAACCAGTACGGCGGCCAGAGCGTGGACGTGAGCCACTTGGGGAAATACCTCCGCCGCAGCCGTGAAAAATTCCGCAAAAAAATCAATGATGCCGTGGGCGGTATGCTGGCTCCCGACATCATCGAAAAGCTGGTGGATGAGCGCCTGAGAACCGAGCTGGCCAACGGCGTGCAGACCATCCAGTATCAGATTAATACCCTCATGACCACCAATGGTCAAAGCCCCTTTGTCACCCTCTTCCTGTATGTGCGGGATGACGATCCTTATATCGAAGAAAACGCCATGATTGTGGAGGAAATCCTCCGTCAGCGTCTGGTGGGCATCAAAAACGAAAGCGGCGTGTATGTGACCCCCGCTTTCCCCAAGCTGGTTTATGTCCTGGACAAAAACAATAACCTCACCGGTGGGAAATACGATTACCTCACCGAATTGGCCGTGGAGTGCTCCTCCAAGCGGATGTACCCCGACTATATTTCTGCAAAAAAGATGAGAGAGAATTACGAGGGCAACGTCTTCTCTCCCATGGGCTGCCGCTCCTTCCTCTCTCCCTGGAAGAACGAGAAGGGAGAGTACCAGTTTGAGGGGCGCTTTAACCAGGGCGTTGTCTCCATCAACCTGCCGCAGGTGGGTTTGGCCGTTCACGGCAATATGGACAAGTTCTGGGAGGAGTTTGACCGCCGTTTGGAGGTTTGCAAGCGTGCTCTGATGTGCCGCCACGAGGCGCTCAAGGGCATCCTCAGCGATGTCAGCCCCATTCATTGGCAGTATGGTGCCATTGCTCGCCTGGAGAAGGGCGAGACCATCGACAAGCTGCTCTATGGCGGCTATTCCAGCATCTCCCTGGGCTATATCGGCCTGTATGAATTGACCTATCTGATGACCGGACAGAGCCACACCACCCCCGAGGGTGAGGCGTTTGCGCTCAAGGTCATGAAGCACCTCAAGGACACCACCGCCCGCTGGAAAGCGGAGACCAACATCGGCTTTGCTCTGTATGGCACGCCCGCAGAGAGCCTGTGCTATCGGTTCGCCGAGATTGACAAGAAGCTCTATGGCACGGTGAAAAACGTCACCGATAAGGGCTATTACACCAATTCCTACCATGTGGACGTTCGTGAAAACATCGACGCATTCAGCAAGTTTAGCTTCGAGAGCCAGTTCCAGGCGCTGTCTGGCGGCGGCTGTATCAGTTATGTGGAAATTCCCAATATGCGCCACAACCTGACCGCTCTGGAGGACGTGGTTCGATTTATTTACGATAACATTCAGTACGCTGAGTTCAACACCAAGAGCGACTACTGCCAGCAGTGCGGCTATGACGGTGAAATTACCCTCAACGCTGACCTGGAGTGGGAGTGCCCCTGCTGCGGCAACAAGGATCATCATAAAATGAACGTGGTGCGCCGCACCTGCGGTTATCTGGGTGAGAACTTCTGGAATGTGGGCAAAACCAAGGAGATCAGCTCCCGTGTGATGCACCTGTAAGCGTATGGAGTGCCCGGAATCCCCGGAATATGCCTGAGAGTCTGTCGTTCCTTGACCGATGGGCTCTCGGCTTGGAAGAATCTTAGGGAGGTTACTATGAACTACGCCACCATCAAGTTCCATGATATCGCCAATGGCCCCGGTGTCCGGGTGTCCCTGTTCGTGTCCGGCTGTACCCACCACTGCAAGGGCTGCTTCAACCCGGAAACCTGGGATTTTGACTATGGCCAGCCCTACACGGAGGAGGTCATGGAGACCATTTTGGATGCCTGCGACCACCCTTATATTCGTGGACTCTCCCTGCTGGGCGGAGAACCCTTTGAGCCGCAGAATCAGCAGGCGTTGCTTCCCCTTTTAGAGAAGTTCCACCAGCGCTATCCCGAAAAAAACGTCTGGTGCTATTCTGGCTACGATTACGAGCGGGATATGCTCTCGGGTCGGTTGGGAAACTGGAACGAAACCAAGAAAATGCTCTCGCTGATTGACATTCTGGTAGACGGAGAGTTCCACCTGAAAGAGAAAAATCTGAGTCTGCGCTTCCGTGGCAGCTCCAATCAGCGCATCATTGACGTGCCTAAGAGCCTGGAAACGGATTCTGTGGTTCTGTGGGACGAGGCCAGCCAGCGCTAAGAGGCTGTTTCGTATCCCGGCGTATGCCGATAACAAAGGATATTTTTTGTCAGTGAGGTCGAATCAGAAAGGTGCCAGTGGCACATTTCCGACCGAGTGCAAGAAACGAGCTTTGCTCGCACCTCTATTCCCTGCTGTGAAATTTTGCAGGAATCCTGACGGCTTTCAAAAAATTTCGCAGTGATATGGCGGAAAAGAGCCGAGTGAGCGGCGTGCGTCTGGGTTACGAAACAGCCTCTAAGAGCAAAGAAAACAACATCCGGGTTTGCAAACGCTGACCCGGATGTTTTCTATTTACAAATTTTTCATAATTCGTTATCAATTTGTACACCATTTGAAGGCCGCTTTTTGCTATTCTATACTCACGACAGAGGAACACACCATTCCGAAGTCTTCAAATAGTATTTCCGGGAGAATCGAACTTCCCGTTTTTCATTGTTGAATTCCGCTCTTTTTTCATTTCTTTCTCCTTTCTTTTCGGCAAGAACCGTCAGTGTAATAGCTGGCGGTTTTTGCTGTTTCCGAGAAAAAGAGAGGGAGAGGTTTTGCCCTCTCCCGTGTTGTTATACTCGTTTTGCCTGAATGCCGAAGCTGACGGCGATGGCCTGATCGACCTCATCCATCATTTGGCCTTCCAGATGGCCCATGCGCTCCCTGAGACGACGCTTATCCAGCGTGCGGATCTGCTCCAGCAGCACCACGGAATCCCGGGTCAGGCCGCAGTGCTGGTCAATCAGTTCAATATGGGTGGGGAGCTTTGCTTTGTTCATCTGGGAGGTGATGGCAGCGGCAATCACAGTGGGGCTGTGGCGGTTGCCCATGTCGTTCTGGATGATGAGCACGGGACGCACGCCGCCCTGTTCGCTGCCCACCACGGGGCTCAGGTCTGCGTAAAAAATATCTCCTCGTTTGACACTGGTCTCCAATGCACTCACACTCCGCAGTCATATTCACCTGTTACAAAGAAGAAATATGTAACAGGTTACTATCATTCTCCCACGGTCGAGATGGTTTTATACCCCGAACCGTCCCAGTCTATGCGACAGCCTTCGACAATGTGCCCATAATTGGGAGGAAAAACCGCTCTATGGCGCAAAATGTGGCGGTAACGGGGACAAAACGTCCAGTAGCCTCATGCTCCGGCTGTTGTGCTGCTTCTCACGTTGTAGAGCAGAACCGCACCGATGACAATCACGGCTCCCACCAGGGAAAGGGGCTGAATCACCTCTCCCCACAGCAGCGCCACCAGAATGGGATTGATAACCGGTTCTACCGTGGCGATGAGGGAGGCCGCCACAGGCTGCGTGTGAGCCGTTCCCAGGGCGAAAAAGATGTAAGCCGCTCCCATCTGTATCGCCCCCATTAGCGCTACCGCCAGCAGCACGGTGGGGGAGTGGTCGGCCTCCAATACGGCAAAGGGTGAGAGAAAGACCGCCCCCGCCAGCAGACCCAGCACCAGGGAGGACATGGCATCTCCGTCTTCGTAGCTGTTGAGCAAAAATACGTTAGCGTAAAACAAACCGGACAGCAAAGCGATGAAGTCCCCCAGCAATCCGCCGCCCGAGAGACTGTCAAAGAAAAAGCACAGAATGCCGATGGCGGTCACGCCGATGGTCAGCAGCTCGTTTTTGTTGGGCTTCCGGCCAAAGAACACCAGCATGAGTAAGACAATCCAAATGGGAGAGGTGTATTCCAAAACAATGGCGTTGGCCGCTGTGGTCAGTTTGTTGGCGATGACGTAACAGGTGGTCATGCCGAAGGTCCAGAAAGCACCCATCAGAACCGTTTTGTTGCACTTCAAAGGATGATGCGTGACCGCCATAAACAACCCCATCACCAGCACGGCTACTGTGCTTCTCGCACCGTTGATGGCCACGCCAGACCACGGAATCCACTTGCACAGTACACCGCCCAGGGAGAAGCACAGGGCGGCGCACAGCATCATTGCAGGGCCGTAGAAACGACCTTTGGTTTTCTCTTTCATTTGTTTCTCTTCTTTCGTAAAAAATAAAAAGCGTGGAGATGGCATTGCTCCACGCTTTGGGCTATCATGAGGATTCGGGCGAGAGGTGCTCTATCAGCAATACCAGAAGGTCATCCGTCCTCCGCAGCAGTTGCACAGGAGGTTCATCATGCACAGGTAAGCGCAAGGGTTGCTGTTCATGGCGCAGAAGTCCTGATTTTGCTGACGATAGAATTGACCGGTGCTCTGAACCTGCTGGTAAGCAATCTGATACTGGAGGTTGTTGGGATCCATACGCACGGCGGTTTCCAGCTGTTGCAAAGCGAGAATCTTGTTGCCCAAACCGGCGTTGGCCATGCCGCAGAGATAATACCAACGGGCGTTGCGGCTGCGCTGCTCCATGGTCATCAGAACATCCAGGGCGGCCTGATAGTGCCTGGCATTGATAAACTGGGCGGCCTGCTGGAATTCTACGGGGTCATTGCTGCCATCGTAGGCGGTGTAGGTATACTGCCGCTGCTGATAGCCGCCGTAAGTCCCCGCAAAGGGATCGGCGTAGGCGCTGCCGTAACCGTAGCCGCTGCCGCCGGTGGGCTGCTGCCGCTGATACTTTTGCGGGTTGTTGATTTGGTCATAGGCCGAGTTGATTTCGTTCATCTTCCGGGCGCACTCCGGGTCGTCGGGGTGCAGGTCGGGATGATACTGCTTGGCAAGGCGGCGATAGGCCTTTTTGATTTCGTCAGGCGGGGTGTCAGGGGTGACACCCAAAACCTTATAAGGATCATCGAACATGAAAACCTCCGTGAGAATCAAACATTCCGAACGTGTGGTTCAAACCACGGTGCTGTCAGAAGGCCGGATTCCCGCTTCATTTGTCTATTGGTTGCTCTGTGTGGCTCCACCAAGCGGAGGTGAAAGCCCTCACACGGGGATGAAAGGTTGGATAAAAAGTTGGGCGATGGAAAACGACGGACGCTGATTCGAAACAGTCTCTCACTGCTGCGCTTCCAACCTGGCGTTCCACTTGACCCAAACGCCGGCATAGAGAATATTTCTCAATAAATCCAAATCCTGCTCCAGAGGAAGGGATTCAAAGGCCATGGCGCATTCGCCCAGCAGCAGCTCCAATGCTCTTTTGCGATCCAAAGAGCCGTGCTCCTGCTCGAACCGGGTCACGGGGTTGTAATGGCCTTCTTTTTTGTCCGCTTCCTCGTCCAGAACAGCGTCCATCACATAGATGAACCGCCCCAAGCGATCTCCCACGACCGACAAGGTGTTGTTGAAAAAATTGTGCGCATCCGGGGTCAGCAAAGCGGCCATCAGCCGTCCAAAACAAGCGGCTGTGCCGTCCAAATCGGCGCTGTTGGCTTTTTCCAAACCACTCAGCTCATGGAGAGCGGCTTCGATGGCCTCGCACTGTCGGGGCCACTGCTTTTGGATGCGTCGATAGGAGCCTTTCAGCGTCAGGGCGTAAGCGTATTTCACCACGTTGTGGTCATCCTGCCAATCGTCCAGGCAGTTGTGATAGGCCAGCGCTACATTCATATCGGCGCAGTAGGCCGTCCATTTGCTTTGCCGCCAGGTTTTGGAGCCGCAGGGATGAGCCAAACAGGGACGGCTTCCACTTTGCAGCTCTGGCTCGTCCAGGCTGTCCAGCAGAAGCGCTAGAAAGGTCATGTCATAGGTGAGGCACATTCTGGCGCTCTGTCCATGGCGCTGCCCGATGCTGCGGCAAAGCCCACAGTAGACACGGCGGTAACGCTCAAATTGTTCTTCGGTTAAATGAGCCTGATCGGCGGTTACATATCCAAACACGGCTTACACGTTGGCCAGGCGATAAATTTCCAGGATGTCGTCCTGATCCAGCTGGACAAAGGAGCCGATTTTGCGGGTGCCGTTGTAGGAACAGCCCTTTGCCAGATCCTTCAGCACCATATCATACTGGAGGCCGACTGCGCCGGAGAGACTGATGGGCATACCCAGAGTGGCCCAGTAATCCATAAAGCCCTGAATGGTGGCCAGAACCGCCCGCTCTTCGTCGTCGCAGCGGATGCCCAGCACCTTGCGTCCCAGGTTGGCAAAGCGTGCCATGTCCTCCCGACAGACGTAGCGTGCCCAGTGACCCCACATAGCGGAGAGAGAAGCGCCATGAGCCAGATCGTAAACGGCACTGAGCTGATGACCCAGCTGATGCACGGCAAAATCCTTGGGGCGACCCAGGCCGGTGATGTCGTTATGGCTCAGGCTGCCGCACCACATGATTTCGCTGCGAGCCTGATAGTTGGTGGGCTCTTCCAGGGCGATGAGGCCGTATTCCATGACGGTGCGGAGCAGACCTTCGGCAATCTCATCGGTCATGCGGTTCTGTCCCGCATCCTTGGCAAAGTAGCGTTCCATGGTGTGCATCATGATGTCCGTCACGCCGCAGGCGGTCTGATAGCTGGGCAGGCTGTAGGTCAGCTCAGGATCCATGATGGCGAAGCGAGGACGGTTAAAAGGAGTGGAGCAGCCACGCTTGACGCAGATTTCACTGTTGGTCAGAACAGCGGAATCACTGGTCTCACTGCCGGCTGCGGCGATGGTCAGCACCACGCCAACGGGAATTTCGCCGGTGACGGGGCGCTTGCGCTCGTAATAGTCCCAAACGGGGCTGCCACCATAGAGACCCATACCCACGGCCTTGGCGGTATCAATGACAGAGCCGCCACCCACGGCCAAAAGGAAGTCAATGCCTTTGCCCTCATACTTGTCAACCAGCGCCTGTGCCAGCTTCAAGCGGGGATTGGGCTGAACGCCGCCCTCCGTGGTGTAGGAGATACCCGCCGCATCCAGGGAAGCGGTGACTTGTGCCAGTGTGCCATTTTTGATGACGGAGCCGCCGCCATAAATCACCAAAACGTTGGAGCCTCCTGCATCGACAACCGCTTCGCCAGCCTTGGAGACAGTGCCTTGACCGAAGATCACCTCGGTGGGAGCGTAATAGGTGAACTGATTCATATCCAAATACTCCTTAAAATGTCAAAAATTCATTACATTTTAGTATACAGTATTTTTGAAAAAAAACAAGACCCGTGACAGGGAAGTTTGAAAATCTTTCGTGAAGTGTTTGTGAAGGAGGAAACTGTCACAAGCGCAAAAAAATCTTTTCTGTGCTGCGTATTTGTGGTATCATCTTTTTGAGGCAATACTGCACATTCGACTATTGTGCGGTGTTGCCTTAAATAACTGAGAAAAGAGAAACAAGATGGAATTGTTTGCAGATGTGCCCCAGGGCTGGCGGAGGATTTTGGAGGCGTGCGAGACAGAGCCATGGGGAAAGCGGCTCTTTGCACAAGTGGAGGCGGCCTATGAGAAAAATGACCCTCCCGTTTATCCGCCCCAAGATCAGCTCTTCACTGCATTGAAGCTGACACCGCCGGAAAAGGTGCGCTGCGTCATCGTGGGACAGGACCCCTATCATCAGCCGGGGCAGGCGCACGGCCTGGCCTTTTCGGTGCTTCCCGGAACCAAACTTCCGCCCTCTTTGCGGAATATCGGCAAAGAATTGCTCAGTGACGTGGGCGCTGCGCTCCCGGAACACGGAACCTTAACTCCTTGGGCAGAAGAAGGGGTTTTGCTGCTGAACAACGTCCTCAGCGTCTACGACAGCGCCCCCAACAGCCACAAAAAGTGGGGCTGGGCAGAGTTGACCACCCGTCTGATGCAAAGCCTGGCCGAGCAGCCACAGCCCATCGCCTTTGTGCTGTGGGGGAGGGAGGCGCAGAGCAAGGGTGCTTTGGTGGGGCCGGAACATTCCCCCTATCCCCGTCTGGTCATCCAATCCAACCACCCCAGCCCGCTTTCCGCCAGCCGTGGCTTCTTCGGTAGCCGTCCTTTTAGCCAGGTGAATGAGTTTTTAACCGCCAACGGCGCAGAACCCATCCACTGGAACGCAAAACAGGGCTGAGACTCATCCCTATTCGAAAAAATAGACCAAACATCCCCGCCAGAAGCAGCGAAAACGCTTTCTGACGGGGATGTTTCTTTGTTGCGGGCTTGAGTTGCGGGCTTGAGCGGAATCAAAGCGGAAAAAGCCTCTTGTTGGCCGCTCGTTTATTGATGAAATTCTTCGTAAGTATCCAGAACAGCCTGAGCCAGCGCCTGTGCATAGGCTTCCTTGTTGGCATCATAGAGTTTGTTGTCCTCTTCCATCTCGATAAAGCCCAGCTCAATGAGTACGCTTGGCATATTGGTGTTGCGGTTCATCTGGAGGTCAAAGTTTTCACTGCTCTGGCTGCCGATGCGGACACCACGGTCATGGGAAATACCGGCCTCAATCAAGTGGTCATGAACATGGTTGGCAAAGGAGATGGCCTCGTCGTCCGCTTTGTGGGAGCGCCAGACTTCCACGCCGTTTGCGATGCCGCCAGCGGCGTTTCGGTGCAGGGAGATGAGGTAATCAGCGCCGGAATCGTTGGCGATTTCACAACGCTTGTCCAGGCTGACATAAACGTCTTCCTCACGGGTCATAACGACCTCAATGCCACGGAATTCCATTTCTTCCTTGACGACTTTGGAGAGCTCCAGGTTGTCGTTCTTCTCCAGTCGATCTTTGTCACTGGTGCCGCCGTCGTTGCCGCCGTGACCTGCGTCGATGCAAACCTTAATGCCGGTGGGCTTGGCGGGCTGATGATCCGTACCGGTGGTAGCAGCCGGTTCCACGGGCTCTACGGTCGAAGAAGCTTCCGCCGGGGTGTTTTCCTCGGCTTCCGAGCTTTCTTCCGGCTCGTTAGAACGGTCTGCGCTCTGGTCGCTTTCCACGACAGCGGCGGGGGGTTCCTGCTGTTTGGAGGCGGAGGAGCGGCCAAACAGGAAACCAGCGGCAAAACCACCCGCTGCTACCAGGAGGAAGAGTACAATGAGGAAGAGAAACACGGGGGAGACAGATCTTTTGCGTCTTCCCCGACTGCTGGGGATACCTGCTCGCAAATTACTCAAAATAGAACCTTCTTTCTGTAACGGGTATGATTTCGGCTCATCTCTTACATTCTTTCGGGGGCTTCGAATCCCAGAAGGTCAACGGCCTTTTCCAGAACCTCCAGCACCAAGCGAATCACGCTGACATAGCTTGCCTGCTTTGCGGGATCGGCTTCCTTCATGATGTTGCGCTCGGCGTAGAACTGGTTCAGGCAGTTGGAGAGATCGTAGATATAGCGGCAAAGACGGTTGGGGGCGTTCTGAGCATAAGCGTCGTCCACAGCGTCGCCGAAGCGGGCAATGGTCAGATAGAGGTCTGCCTCTTTCTGACCCACAGGAGGCAGAATAGTACCGAGAACGGCGTCAGGGTTGGCATCCTGGAACTTTTTCAGGATGGACTTGATGCGCACCATGGAATACATGATGTAGGGGCCGGTGTTGCCCTCAAAGGCGACAAAACGATTGAGGTCAAAGATATAGTCCTTGCTGGGCTGGTTGGAGAGGTCGCCGTACTTGATGGCGGCCAGACCCACCTTGGTGGAGACATCGTGCAGCTCCTCGTCAGAGAGGGTGTCATTGCCCTTGCTCTTCTCATAAACAGCGTCGGCGACATCCTTTAACAGGTACTCCAGGCGGAGAACGCCGCCGTCACGGGTCTTGAAGGGCTTGCCGTCCTTGCCGTTCATGGTGCCGAAGCCGACAAACTCCAGAGAGCACCCATCCTTGCTGACCAAACCGGTCTTGTAGGCGGTGCGGAACACACGGACAAAGTGCAGCTCCTGACGCTTGTCCACCACATAGATGATACGGTCGGGGTGATAATCCTGCTCACGCTGAATGATGGTGGCCAGGTCGGTGGTTTCATACTGAGCGGCTCCGTCGCTTTTCAGAATCAGGCAGGGGGGAACCTCACGGGTGTCACTCTCCTCCTGCACGTCAACCACCAAAGCGCCGTCGCTGAGGTAAGCGTGGCCGTCTGCCTTCATCTGTTCCACCATGGCGGGGATGAAGGGCTGACAGTCGCTTTCGCCCTTCCACAGGTCGAAGGAAACATCCAGCTTCTCATAGTTGCGCTTCAAGTCAGAGACGGAAACGTTGATGATATGCCGCCACAGCGCACGGTATCCGGGGTTGCCCTCCTGGAGCTTTGCGGTGGCCGCTTGTGCCTCAGCCTTGTAAGCCTCGTCGGTTTTGGATTTTTTGGAGGCGCAGGGATAGATTTCCTCCAAATCGGAAATGCTGAAGGGAGGCTCCTCGGGGAAATCCTCCGTCTTGGTTTCGTCAAAATAGGGAAGGTCAGGCTGACGGAGCTTCAGTTCTGTGATGATCTGGCCGATCTGAAGACCCCAGTCACCCAGGTGTACGTCACCGATGACCGTGTGACCCTTAAAACGGGCAATGCGCTTGATGCTCTCGCCGATGATGGCAGAACGCAGATGACCGACGTGGAGGGGCTTTGCCACGTTGGGGCCGCCGTAATCCAGCACGATGGTTTTCGGGTCGGAATCCATTTCGCTGCCCTTGCGGGGGTCGTTTTCCAGCTGATTCATCAGCTCGGCCAGGTACTCCGGTGCAACATCCAGATTGATGAAGCCGGGGCGAACCATCTCCGCCTTGGAGAACATGGGATCACCCGCCAGAACGTCAACCACCTTTTGAGCAATCAGAAAGGGAGCCTTGCGGTAGAGCTTTGCGCCAGCCATCGCACCGTTGCACTGATACTGGCAAAGGTCGGGACGGTTGGAGACGGCACAGCGGCCCAGTTCAGGATCAAAGCCGGCGATCTCAAACGCCTCCATCACCCGGGCGGAGATCTGATCGACTAATTTTTTCATATGATTCATCCTTCCTTTTGGACAATGCAGAAAGAATTGATTCTCATTCTGTTCCTATAAAAGCACAAAATACAGTATAACGCAGCTTTGTCTGTCTGTCAAATGAAGATGAAAGGCAGATTCGACAAAAAAAGGATAATATTAAGAAAGATCATGACAAAAAAGGAAAAATAAAAAAGTTTTTGGAATTTTCGTCTGTTTTGGGACTTAAAAACAGACCGAGTGAGGAAAAACACGAACAATCTGGGGAAATGACTTAAAGTCATTTTGATTCGAACAAAAATATCCTTGATTTTTTCAATTTACACTGCTAAAATAAATATAATGCACAATTTGCCGATTTTAATGGAGCTGATCTAATCATGAAAAATAAGCGTTATCCTCTCTATCCGGTGCAGCCGGTGTTTGATCTGCGTGAAATGATCGAGGAAAAGGCCAAAAACTGTCCTGATGAAATTGCTTTCCGCTATATGCTGGGTCGCAAGACCATGGTGGAGCGCACCTACGCCCAGTTCTATGAAGACGTTCGTGCCCTTGGTACCTATCTGCTCAAACACTATACCGTGGGTCAGAAAATTGCCATCCTCGGCGAGAATTCCTATCAGTGGCTGGTGGCCTATTTCGCCATTGTCACCACCGGAAACGTGGCGGTCTTGGTGGCGAAGGACTCCTCTCAGGAGGAAGCGGCTGCCCTGGTTGCCCACAGCGAAGCCAATATCCTTTTGGCTAGCAAAGCCTGTGAAAAGACCTTGCAGTACTGCAAGCAGCAGTTTGGCCGCAAAAAGAAGTATGCTTCCATGACCCATCTGCCTTCTATGATTGAGTACGGCAAAAAGGCGATGGCCAAGGGCAAAACCTATTATGACACCTGCAAGACCGATCCCAACGCCCTGTGCAGTATTTTCTTCACCTCTGGTTCCACCGGCTTCTCCAAGGGCGTGATGCTCTCTCAGGCCAATATGCTGTGCGATGTCTTTGGAGCGCTGCAAATTGTCAAGCCCGGCGGCTCCTGCATGTCCGTCCTACCGTTTACGCACTGCTTCGGCCTCATCGTCTCCCTGATGGTTCCCTTCCAGTGCCAGATTCCCATTTTCCTCTGCTCCAGCATTGCCAACTTCATGCGTGAGATTCCCATTGCCAAGCCCACCCTGCTGGCACTGGTTCCCCTCTTTGTTGAGACCTTCTATAAGACCATCTGGCGCACCGCCGAGAAAAATGGTCAGGAGAAGACCCTCCGCAGAGGTATGAAGGCTTCTGATGCCCTGCTGAAAATCGGTGTGGATAAGCGCCGTGACCTCTTCAAGGACATCCACAAAAAGTTTGGCGGCAATCTGGAAATGATTATCTGCGGCGGCGCTCCCCTGGATCCCCGCTATGTCAAGGAGTTCCGTAGCCTCGGCGTTCAGATTCTCAATGGTTATGGTATTACAGAATGTTCTCCTGTTCTGGCCTGTAATCGAAACAACCACTGGAATGATGAGTCTGTGGGTCAGCTTCTGCCCAACATTCAGGTTATCATTGACCAGCCGGACAAGAAGGGAATCGGCGAGGTTCTGGCCAAGGGCGATAACGTGATGCTGGGATATTACAACGATTCCGACGCTACCGCACAGGTGATCGACTCCGAGGGCTGGTTCCATACCGGTGACATGGGCTTCATTGATAAGGATGGATTCCTCCATATTACGGGTCGCAAAAAAAGCCTCATCATCCTCTCTAACGGTGAGAACGTCTCTCCCGAGGAGCTGGAAACCTATGTGGATCGCATCGACGAGGTGAATGAGGTGGTTGTCTATGCGGACGATAACACCATCACCGCCGAAATCTATCCCGATGAAACCCTTGGCTTGAGTTGGGATGAGCTGATTCGCCGCATCCAGCAGAAGGTGGACGCTCTGAACAAGAGCCTGCCCAACCACAAGCACATCAATAAGGTCAAGTTCCGTGACACCGAGTTTGAAAAGACCTCTACTCGTAAAATCAAGCGTTATAAAGCCGCTCCTAAGAAGGAGAAAAAGGAAGAAAACGACTAATTTACCATAACTTTTGGACATCCTGTCAAGCAGGATGTCCTTTTTTATCAAAAAGACCCGTCGAGCAAAGCCCGACGAGTCAAGAAAAAACGATTATTCTGCGGTGTCCAGCATATTTTCGATGAGGATACCATAGCCTCTGGTGGGGTCATTGACCAAAACATGGGTGACAGCGCCCACCAGCTTTCCGTTTTGAAGAATGGGGCTTCCGCTCTGTCCCTGCACGATGCCGCCGGTGGCCTCCAGAAGACGCTTGTCTGTCACCTGCACCATCAAATTTCGGGTATCAGAGCCGTTTTCAGGATAAATTCTCAGAATCTCCACAGAATACTCCTGAACCGAATCTCCGTCAATGTTGCTGAGGATGGTCGCCTTTCCCGTTTTGACCTCGGAACGAGTGGCCAGAGGAAAGGCCGTCCCGTTAAACCGATCATCGTTCACCGTGCCAAACACGCCGGAGGAGGTGTTCTCCGTCAGGGTTCCGATGTCGCAGGAAAGGTCAAAGCTGCCGTGGAGCTGTCCCGGGCTGCCGCTGCTGCCCTTCAAGATGCCGGTCACGCTGGAAGACATAATACCGCCGTCCTTCAACGGCATCAGCAAACCCGTGTCAATGTCATTGATGCCGTGACCCAGGGCGCAAAATTGCTTGCTCTCCGGGTCATACCAGGTGACGGTACCAATGCCCGCCATGGAGTCTCGAATCCATGCGCCCAATTTGTAAGAGCCATCTGGGGCGCAGGAAACCGCCGTTGTGGTCACTTCCAGCTGCTTGCCGCCACGCAGAGCGGAAAGCGCCATGGGGGAAGCACCTTGTTTGCTGAGGATTTCTTCCATTTCCTCAATGGTGTTCACCGGCTGACCGTTCACTTGAGTGATGATGTCGCCAATTTTCAAACCGCATTCTTTGGCGGGGGAGATGACGCCGGAATCGGTGGGAACTTCATCCAACCCAACAATCATAACACCGTGGGAAAAGAGCTTTAATCCCACCGTTCGTCCGACCGGAACCAGCCTTTTTTCCGTGAACGAGGCGGAACAGGCCACCGTTTCCGGGCGTTGTGGTTCGGCGGACACATTCCATCCGCTCACGCCGGTGATGAGCAGCGCCGCCGACAAAATAGCTGCCATCCATCGCCGTTTTCTTCTTCGATTTTTCATTGCGTTGCCTCCTTCTCTCCTTACTATCTGCATCGGAGCGGAAAAGTAACCGTGGAAATGCTGCCAATGTCGGGCAGGAAAGGATAAGAAAAAGGCAGGAAAAAAACAGGAGCTTTGCCACGATTTTCATCGACTGTGCAAAACTCCTGTTTCGTTTTTTGGAAAAAATGGTTATCCGACAAAACGGGTCATCTGATTGACCAGGCTGTCCTCACGGGTGGCGCTGATGTTGTTCAGGAACAGAACGTCCTGAATGTGGTAGGCATCCACCAACTCAGCCAGTTTTCGGCTGTCAATATCGTTGATATAGCGGTAATCCACCACATAAACATACTGATAGCTTTCCACCAGATAGGGGGCGAAGCAGTTGCCGAAGGACTCCTTGACCAGCAGAATGGAGCTTCCGTCGGAGAACTTGGGATTCTCCATCACCGACCAAGGGTTATCACCTGCAATAAAGGTCAGATACTTCAAATTATCGGACATTTCATCAGCGTTGCGGATGATGTCGTATTTCTGCTCCTTCCCCTCGGTTGTGGTAATGGTAATCTTGGAGGCGGACTTGGGAGCGTAGGCATAGACGGTATCCGGTTTGTTTGCCATCGCCTTATTTTGGTTGAGCTGGCGGTAAAAGCTGCCGAGGAAGCCTTCAAAAATATGTTCCTCAAAGCTGGAAAGCGGAGCGGCTTTGCGTCCTGCGGCGGGAGCGAACTGCTCATAAGCATAATAAGCGCCCAAGGCTGTCCAATGGTGATCCGTGCGGAAGTAAAGGTACTCTTTCTCCTGCTGATGTGCCATCATGGTGTCCATCAGGTTGACCGTAGTGACATCATCGGACATTTCCTTATAGAGATACTCAATGGCGGCGGCTTGATCGGAGGTGTTCAGCTTTTTGCGGGTTTTTTCCGGCACGCAGATTTGCATACTGGTGGGGATTACGATGTCATAGACCTTGGCTTTGCCCTTGAGGTTCTTTGCCGCCTGATTCACCATGGAAATATAGTTGTCTGCTGTCTCACGAACAAAATTATAATATTCGTAGGCGGTGTTTTTGTTGAGATAAAGAGCGCCCAGCGTTTCTGCATCGGAGAATTCATCGCTCTGTCCGTTGTTGGTCTTTGGGGGCTTTGGCTTGTTGCTTTCCGGCTTCTGCTCCGGTTTTTCCTCCGGCTGCTGTTCCTCTGGCTTCTGCTCCGGCTGGGGGGTGGTCTCCTGCTCGCTGGAGGCGGCTGGGGCAGCGCTCTGTTCCGGTTCAGGCTCGGGCTGAGGCTTGGCCACCGGTTTGGGCTTTTGGGGGGTTTGCTCCTCTGTGCCGTCGGGAATCTCGTCACCGATGACCACTTCACCCTCAATGCTTTTGCCACGGAAGCCGTAAAAGCTTTCCAGCGTGCTGTGGGCAGAGAGGAACTGCTCCCGGTAGGGGAAGGTATCAGCAAACCAGGTGTTGACGTTGTTGAAGAAGGTACCGTCCAGCACTTCCATGACCGTGGGCTTGGGGAACTTGGTCAGCTCTCGCTGTTCCAGCTCCGAATAGGTGGGACGGTTGGGAAGATACATGGCCAAAGCTGTCATCACCGCCAGGAAAAACAGAAAAATGGTCACAGTGGCGTTTCGGGTATCAATTCGCCGGTTTTTGACCCATTTTTGGCTGGGTGGGGGAAGAGCATCGGAGGCGGCCTTGATTTGCTCGGCTTTGTCGCCCACCCAGTCCACAACAGGGGCAATCCAGTCCAGAAAATCTTCGAATTTTTCAATGATTGTCACCACAAACTTGGGAAGTGGCGGCTGTTTTTTTCTTGCCATAGTAAACAGACCTCTTTAGAGAGAGAGTAAAGAAGGGGAGTGTCCGGGTCAATGCGCTCAGAAGCGGAAGTACAGGAAGGGGTTGTAGCTGTCGCCCACCAGCACGGCGGTGGAAAGCAGCATCAGCAGAATGGGGCCGACAATCTGAACCAGCTGATAAAAGCGCATCACGCTCTTTTTGCGTTCGGCGGCCAGAGAGAGCTGAACCCCCTTGTTCATGAACCAAGGTGTACAGGCTACGCCTGCGGCGATGAGGAAAAAGAAATTGCTCTTAAAGGTGAGCCAGGTCTCGGAGTTGAGAAGGCCGTTGCCATTGAGCGCAAACAAACCCTTCACGGCGGCGACGAGCACGGAAAGGTCTTCGCAGCGGAAGAGCAGCCAGCCGAAGCCAACCACGCCCATGACGTAAATACGATTGAGCCAATGGGGGAGCTTTTCCGGGAACTTGGGGAAGAGGTATCGTTCCGTGACGAGAAACACAAAGTAGAACAGACCCCAGAGGACATAGTTCCAGCTGGCACCGTGCCAGAGACCGGTCAAAGCCCAGATGATGAACAGATTGCGGATGGTGATAAGTGTGCCCTTTCTGCTGCCGCCGAGCGGGATGTAAACGTAGTCCCGGAAGAAGGAACTGAGGGAGATGTGCCATCTGCGCCAAAAGTCCCGAATGGAGCGGGCGCAGTAGGGATAGTTGAAGTTTTCGTCGTAGTGGAAGCCCACCATTTTTCCCATACCAATGGCCATGTCGGAATAGGCGGAAAAGTCCAGATAAATTTGCATGGTGTAAAAAGCGACACCCAGCCAAATGGACAAAGCGGGCTTGCTCATCACAACGGCGAGCTGCTGGGCGGTGTCGATTTCAGTGGACACCAAAAACTGGTCAGCCAAAGCGCCGCAGGAGTTGGCAAAAATGGCTTTCTTGGCCAGTCCCATGGTGAAACGGCGGATGCCGCCCGCCATGTCGTGGCGTTGGAAGCGGCGCTCGGTCAGCTCCTCCTCGACGGTCTCGTAACGGACGATGGGGCCGGCGATGCACTGATGAAAGAGGGAGATGTATAGCAGCAGCATGGAAAAGCTCTTTTGCGGCGCTACGTCTCTGCGATAGACATCCACCATGTAGCTGATGAGCTGGAAGGTATAAAAGGAAATACCGATGGGCAAGGCGATGTTGGGCACCCAGGGAAAGCCCCACCAGTTGTGGAGATTTTGGCACAGAAAACCCAGGTACTTGAAAATACACAGTAGCCCAAGATTGATGGCGCAGCCACGGAAAAGCCAGCTCTTCCGCTCGCTTTTTCGCTTGGCGCTGCCAATGTGCAGGGCGGCGTGATAGTCAGCGTAGGCCATGCCCACCAGCAGCAGCACATGCAGCGGCCCCGCCCAGGCGTAAAAGATCAGAGAAAAAACCAGCATCACCCAGTTTTTTGCCTTCAAACTGGTGGTGAAGCGGTAGCAAAGCATGTTCAAAGGAAAGAAAAGATATAAAAACAGCAGGCTGGAAAAGACCACGTTTTCCGCCCTCCTTTTACCAAAAAGTCAGGAAATACAGACAGAGAAGAAGCAAAAGGGAAGAAAAAACAGCATTTTTTTGCCGTCGCTTCGCTCTGGGATTACCGTGCTTTCTATTATAGCACGGCCTATTTTTAAACGCAACGACTGGAAGGAAAAATAATGGTGGATTCTGTCATTTCTGTATGGAATGAAAGCAGGATCAATCTGCTGGATTGGGTGAAAGCTCTGGCAAAGGCAGTGTGGAGCATGGTTTCTGCCCTTGATGATACGCTGATAGAAACGGTGCGTTTGGTGATATTCCAATCGTAAAAAAGCTGACACTCTCCGCCTTTGGGGAATGCCAGCTTTTCTGCATTGGGTATTATTCTGTAATCAGATGGTCACAGTTAATCAGGAGAAACGATTTGCATCGTATCATCTGGATGATTATCATTGGAGTTATATTAGACACAAATAAGGGTGACAATAAGCAAAATCCATAGGTATATTACAATGTGTTGTAGTAGTGATGAATCTTTTCTGCCATTAGGATACGGCGTTGTTCCAAGAAGCTGTCATAATCGTGGATGTCCATGCTTTCAAAGCTGTCTGGGACGCAGCACTGTTTCATATTCTCTCGCAGACATTCCTCAAAGCGAGTCCTCATTTTTTATGGGTTGTGGGTAGAGTTGACGCTTACCTTTTTTCATGAAGTTTTGGTCAGCTCTGCTTTTTCAGGGTGGTCTCCCGCTGAATCAGCTCCACTTCCATCACGGTCTCCGTGGGGAAGGGCTGTCCCTCTCCGTATTTGCAGATGATGTCCACCGCTTCTCTGCCCATCTCCGCCACAGGCTGACGGATGGTGGTCAGCTCGGGAGAGACGAGACTGCTGATGTTGACATCATCAAAGCCCACCAGCTGAATATCCTCCGGCACCCGAATCCCACGGCTGCGGAATACCTTATAGGTGGAGAGAGCGGACATATCGTTGGCGGCAAAAACACCTTCCACATTGGGATAGCGTTCCAGAAGCTCCTCAGCTGCCTTTTTGCCTGCCTCATAGCTGTAGGCACAGTCGATATAGCAGACTTCAATACCGTTTTCCCGACAGACATCCTGATAGCCCTGAAAACGGAGCCGTCCGCTGTTGAATTCCTGCGGTCCACGGAAACAGACGATCTTTTTGCAGCCGCCGTCCAGCAGACATTGAGTCGCCATTCTGCCGCCCTTGTAGTGGTCGGACTCCACGAAAGCAATCTCACCGCCGTTGGTCACATAGCGATCCACCACCACCACCACGGGCAGATTGCAGTCAGCGATGATGTCACCGGTGCGGTCGCTGTTGGTGATGAGGATAAGTCCGTCTGCCTTCATTTGATGGAGCATACTGACGTTGATGCGCTCCTTTTTGGTGTCATTGTTGGAGTTGCACAGCAGCAGGCGGAATCCTCTTGCAAAGCACTCCTGCTCAATGACACGGGCCAGTTCGCTGAAGAAGGGGTTCTCGATGTTGGGAACGATGAGTCCAATGATCTTGGAGGTCTGCTTGAACAGAGCACGAGCCAGTTCATTGGGCTGGAAGTTGGTCTTTTCAATGGCTTCCATCACTCGCTGTTTCTTTTCTTCGTCCACCTTGGCAGTTCCGTTCATCACACGGGAGACCGTGGAGGGAGAAACGCCTGCCAGCTTTGCTACTTCTCTAATCGTCGCCATATTCGGACCCCTTTCTTTCAGATTCTGCCGATTAAAATATAGTATACCATTTTCAGGTAAATACTGTCAATCATTTTGGGATTTTTGAACACTTTATTCCTCAGTGATTGAATGAAATGTGGAATATTCTTTCTCTTTCTACTGCATGATGATTTATTTTCCTGTAGAACAGGTTCCAAGTCTGCCCTGTGAGGAAGGGAAAAGCCCTCCCTCCAGACTTTCGACCGGAAGGAGGGCGAAAACAGAACCCTTTTTACAATTTGCGACAGCGATTATTCGTCAACGTTGTCCTTGGTGACTAGCTTGACCTCGACGGGAATGGACTTCTCGACGGTCTCGCCTGCCATCAGCTTCTGAGCGGTCTCGACAGCGGTAGCACCCATCAGGTCGGGCTTCTGAGCGATGGTAGCAGCCATGCGGCCTTCCTTGATGGCAGCGATCAGCTTGGTGTTCTGGATGTTGACACCTGCCAGCTTGGCAGCGGTGGAGTTGGAGCCAGTGGCATAGATGCGGCGGCCAAGAGTAGTCTTCTCCAGCATGAACCAGAAAGCGAGGAACACGAGGAAGAAGAGGATGACGGGGAAGGGAATGCCGAAGACGAAGCCCTTGCCCACGAACTTCAGCAGGAAGCTGTCACCCAGACCGGAGATGGGTTTGCCGTCCATGAAGATCATGGTAGCGCCGCGGAAGACGGTCATGGTGATGAGGGTTGCGATGAAGGCCTGTAGGCGGCATCTGGAGACCAAAATACCGGAGACGGTGCCGAAGAGAGTGCCAATGACGAGAGCCAGCAGCATGGCTGCGCCCACGGGGACACCGCCCTTAATCATGGCAGCGCACAGAGCGGTGGACAGAGCCAGAACAGAACCGACGGACAGGTCGATGCCATCGGTGAGGATGACGACGGTCATACCAAAGGCGATGAAGCCGTTGATGGAGGACTGACGCAGCAGGGACATGAAGTTATCCCAGGTGCGGAATTCGGGACTGACGAGGCCGATGCCGACCACCAGCAGGACAAGTGCGATCAGTGCACCCATGTCCTGTAATTTGCTCACAAACTGCTTCTGCTTCTTAGTACTCATCGAGCTTACCTCCTGTAGCAAGAATCATGATATTTTCCTGATTTGCCTTTTCTTTGTCGATAAATCCGCCGATCTTGCCCTCATGAACCACCATCACACGGTCGGACATGCCCAGCACCTCGGGAAGCTCGGAGGAGACCATGATGATAGCAACGCCTTCTGCGGCCAGATCGTTGATGATGGAGTAGATCTCCTTCTTTGCGCCAATGTCAACACCACGGGTGGGCTCATCCAGAATCAGAACCTTGGGATCGGTGAAGATCCACTTTGCAAAGACCACCTTCTGCTGATTGCCGCCGGAGAGATTGTTGCACTCATGGGCAGGACCGGTGCACTTGATGTGGACATCTGCAATGCCCTTGTCCACCATGGCCTTCTCTGCCTTGGCGCTGATGACGCTGTTCTTGGAGATCTTGCCCAGATTTGCCAGAGAAATGTTCTCACGGATGCTCTTCTCCAGCAGCAGACCCTCGATCTTGCGATCCTCGGTGATGAAGCCGATGCCGTTTGCCATGGCGTGCTGAGGAGTCTTGTTGTGGATCTCCTTGCCATTCATGAAGATCTGACCGGTGACGCCGGGCATATTGCCGAAGATGGCCTGCATGATCTCGGTACGGCCTGCGCCCATCAGACCTGCCACGCCCAGAACCTCGCCGGCACGGACGCTGAAGTTGACATTCTTAAAGATGCCCTCGCAGTTCAGATCCTTGACCTCAAAGACCACATCGCCCATCTTGACATTGCGCTCGGGATAGCGCTCACCGATCTCACGGCCAATCATCATCTTGACGATCTCGCCCATGTCAGTCTTGGCGATGATGCGGGTGCCGATGTACTGACCGTCACGGAGAATGGTGATGCGGTCGCACAGCTCAAAGATTTCCTCCATACGGTGGGAGATATAAACGATGGAAACCCCCTTTTCACGCAGACCACGAACCACCTTGAAGAGGGTCTCGGTCTCGCTGGCGCTCAGTGCGGCGGTGGGCTCATCCATGATGATGACCTTTGCGTCCACCATCAGAGCCTTTGCGATCTCGATCATCTGCTGCTGACCGACGGACAGCTCATCCATCTTCTGAGCGGGGTCGATGCTGACGCCGAGAATGTCCAGAATACGGCGAACCTCCTTGCGCATGGCCTTCTTATCGCAGATACCGAAGCGGTTGGTGATCTCCTTGCCGAGGAACATGTTCTCTTCCACGGTCAGGTCGAAGAGGACGTTCAGCTCCTGATGGATGAAGACGATACCGGCCTTTTCAGCCTCCTGAGGGTTGTGATAGACCACTTCCTTGCCGTCCACGATGACGACGCCGTCGTCTCTGGTGTAAACGCCGGTGAGGATCTTCATCAGAGTGGATTTACCGGCGCCGTTCTCGCCCATCAGAGCGTGAATTTCGCCATCATCGAGGACAAAACCGGCGTTCTGAAGCACAGGGATTCCGGTAAAGCTCTTGTTAATCCCTCTCATTTCAATCTGCATATCGTTTTGCCTCCTTTAGCCGAAGATACAGCCGGACTGGAGGATCACGTTTGCATAAGGCGTGGTCTCGCCGGTGCGGATGACTGCCTTGCATTCTCCGGTCAGGGCTTTCAGTTCAACATGGGTCACGAACTCGACTTCCGGTTTGAAACCGGTTTCAAGACCGTTAAAATAAGCAAGCACGGATTCCAGCATCTGAGGATTCTGGGTCTTAATCTCCTCTGCAAGGATGATCTTTTCAATCTTCATGTCCTCTCCCACTTCCCTCAGCACTTCCATGAAGGAAGGAACGCCGAAGCGGAGAGCGAGGTCGATGCGCTCGGTCTCTTCGGGGATAGGAAGACCACAGTCACCGATGCAGATGCGGTCGGTGTGACCCATATAGGTCAGCACACGGGAAATATCGCTGTTGAGAATGCCGTGTCTTTTCATTTTGCGCCCTCCATAGCCTTTTCGACCTCTGCTGCGGTGGGCATACCGCTCTGAGCGCCGAACTTCTCGGTGGAAAGGCTTGCGGTGGTGTTGGCATACTTCAGAGCAGACTCGATGTCGTCACCCTGAGAGATGCGGACACAGAAAGCACCGTTGAGGGTGTCGCCTGCGCCGGTGGTATCCACTACGTTTGCCTTGCGGACGGGAACATTGAGGACTTCACCGCTCTTGAGGGCGGTGGAAACGCCTCTGGAACCCTGGGTGATGATGAGTTTCTCGGGATATGCCTTCAGCAGCTCCTCGGTAGAACGGGCCTTGCCGAAGATCAGCACAGCTTCATGCTCGTTGGGCGTCAGGTAGGTGACTTTTTCAAAGATGTCCATGGGAACCTCTGCGGCAGGAGCAGGATTCAGGACGGTGGGGATGCCATGCTCGGCGCAAAGCTCCACCACATAGTGGACGGTATCCAGCGGGATCTCGTGCTGAAGAACCACCATGTCATAGCTCAACAGTGCGTCCTTGACGCTGTCCACATAGGCACGGTCTACTAGACCGTTGGCACCCTTGACCACAATGATGGTGTTATCATTATCACCAACGGTGATGATGGCGATGCCGGTGGGGACACCCTCTGCCACCTTGATGTGGCTGGTCTCTACGCCGTTCTTCACCAGATTGGCGACCATCTGACGACCGTTGTCGTCATCGCCGACGCAGCCGAACATCTCGACCTGTGCGCCCAGCTTTGCCATAGCGACTGCCTGATTGGCGCCCTTGCCGCCGGGGATATAGTGGAGGCTGCTTCCGGGAAGGGTCTCACCCTTGAGAGGGATACGCTCAGCAACAACAGTCTGGTCGATGTTGATGCTTCCAACAACTGCTAACTTCACGGGATAATCTCCTTTCTTCTTTCTTTTGGGGGATCGTCTGGCCATTCGATCTATTAACGATGTTTCTGTAAGATGCAAAGAGAAATTTTCTTTGATGCTTCTTGAAACCCGTTTCACACTTCAAAGTATAACAGTCAATGTATCAATTGTCAACATGCCCCCTTTTATTTCATCGCTTTGCATAAGAAAATCGACTCTATTTTAGTGACATTAACGAAAGTGTGTTTCTATATTATGCGAGACAGATTCGCTATAGCAGCATCTCCATATTCCCCTTTTCAACCAGCAGTTCGATTCGCTCATACAGACCAGAATCATCATCCCGAAAGAGTTCCATAGGGAATTATCTCATAATGGAATTATTGCAGTTAGTGTAGGCAAAGAAATCTATCCTATAAGTAAGGTTGGACTGCCTACAATCCCTATTTGAAAGAGAATTTTAAACATCGTAATATAAAGCTGACACTCTCTGTCGTTGGAGAATGTCAGCTTTTCTATATTTTGCTATTATTCTGTAATCAGATGGTCACAGTCAATCAGGAGCAGGTCGGGATTTGTCCGACTGACATCAAGCAGCCTCTCTGTAAAGCCGCTTTTGGAGAATACACCACAAACAACCTTGAAGGCTCCGTAATTCTTCCTGATTTCCGCAGACATTTCTACTTTTTTTAAGAGATCAAAATAGACATCAGCATCAACGGGTTTGGTGTAGTATTTACACTCACCCGCAAACAGGATTTGATTCTGCTGATCTACTGCCATCACATCAATCTCGGTGTCGTTGTTGATGTCGTTCAGCCAGTAAGAGCCGATTCGAGCAGGAGTCATTGGAATTGCTCCAGATGCACAAAGCTCTTGAAACAGATTGCGACAAATATCCTCATAGGCAAAGGCGGTAAAAACGGAAACAAAGCTCTTTTTCAGCTCATCAAGCACAATCTGCTGATTATCCAGCTCCAACTCACCCTTATATGGATAAACATAACGGAACCAGAAGCGAATGAAGTTGTCAGCGATAAAATAGAGAGATTTTCGTGATTTTTCGGGGCTTTTCTTTGTGACAGGAACCTGTTTCTTCAAGAATCCCAAGTCAACCAGTGTAGAGAGATACGGGGTGATGTCGGAGGACTTCAAATTCAGAACGCTGGCGATGGCTCCGATCTTATGGTTGCCATCTGAGACCGCTTTCAGAATGGAAAAATAGTTGATGGGGGACTGAACCTCATCTTTCAGTAGGAAATCAGGCTCTTCATAAAGGAATCCACTTTTAGACAGAATGACCTCCTGAATCTGCTCTATCAAAAGTCTTTTGCTATCAAAGAATTCCAGATACTTCGGCACACCGCCCGTCACGGCATACTGGGCAACAGCAGCTTCAAAGGGGAGGCTCTGAGCGTGGTATACCTCGGTGAAAGAGAGAGGTGCCAAACGAAACTGAGCGGTTCTGCGTCCATAGAGCGGACTGTCATAGGAAAGGGCGTGCTTATACATCATGCTGAGCAGCGAGCCGCAGAGAATCAGCATCACGTTTCTGTCCTTTAAAATCTCATCCCATGCGTTTTGAAGAATAGACGGGAAAGCAGGATTTGTTTTGACCAGATAGGGGAATTCATCAATGACGACGACTTTTTTTGTCTCAGGTTGATAATCTGCGATAACCTCAAAGAGGTCGAGCCAGTCCGAAAAGACGGCGTTTCTCAGCATCCTGTTTCCGGTGGTGCGGGCGATCACAGAGGAAAAACGCTTCACGCTCTGAGACTCCACTTCCTGTGTGGCGAGGAAATAAAAGGCACTTTTATTGCGGATAAATTCCTTAATCAGGGTTGTTTTGCCAACTCTGCGTCGTCCGTAGATGACCACAAAGCTGCCGGAACGCTGATATTCTTTTTCGAGATCAGCAAGTTCCTTTTGTCTGCCGATAAACTCCATGA